>DAOTTO010000557.1:0-1806 GCA_034437895.1 Anaerolineae bacterium
TTGCCCTGCGCCAAAAGCTGCAAGACTCCGGTTTCGCGCTCGGTCAGCGGTTCGGCGGGGATTTCGTCGCGCAGATTGGTGATGTGCTGCATCAGGCGTGAGGCCACAATCGGCTGTAAAAGCGATCCACCCGCCGCGACTACCCGAATCGCGTTAAAGATTTCCGCACGGGGCGCGCCCTTCAGCAGATAGCCCTTCGCCCCGGCCTGCACCGCCCCCACGATACGATCATCGGTATCGAAGGCGGTAAACACCAGCACGCGCACGTTGGGGCAAAGTTCGCGCAGCCGCCGCATCGTTTCCAGCCCGTCCATCAGCGGCATTTCCAGATCAAGCAGGATTACGTCCGGCTGCAAGGCGCTGCCCGTCTCGATGACTTCCACGCCGTTGGCGGCCTCCCCCACGACGGTAAAATCGGGCTGTGTGCCGAGCATCATCGCCAGTCCTTCGCGCACAATCGGGTGGTCATCCGCGATCAAAATCCGAATGGGGTTCGTTGTCATGAGTGGTTTCCTTGTTGAGTGTCTCTAATTTTTGTATCCATTCATCAAAATGTGGACATTCCCGCCGCATGGTGTCGATACCAACCGCTTGAGCAATCGTCAATCCATCAGCACGTTTTTTATATTTGGGATAAAGCGCTTTTAATCGTTTGTAAGGTGGTATTGTGGTATTGATTTCTTCAGGAGATTGGACCTGTTTACGAATAGCATTGAGTTCTTGCTTTTTATCATTTTCTGGAAATGCGGCTTCAATCTGTTCGAGTGAGGAAAATAATAAGGCTTCAAATTCATGAAGTTGAAAATAAGGTAAAAACCGCTGTTGATTTATATCCTTTTTGAATTCCCGTTCAATATGATTGACCTGCACATAACAAGTCCCTTTAGGCATATTCTTTATACCCGGAAACCCTGTTGGGAGGCCATAAAAATCAATCATCGTCGTTATCAGGGTTGCATTAGAATCGCCCAAGAGCCGCTTCAAATCATTTTTCACTTTTTCATAAGAAACAACACCGCCTTTATTATCAGGCGCATCCTTGTTACGGCGGGTTGTCGCTTTTTTCGCTATAGGGAAAACATCGTGCTGAGAGAGATAAGGTGCAAGTACATCCCCAATAAAGGCTTCTTCGGTATCCCCCTCAGCAAGGATTAAGACTCTTTTTGCCATTGCAGCTCCCATCGCGTTGGGCGACCCCCAATGATGTTCTTTTCCCATAATTCACTTAAGGCATATTCTTCTAACCAACCCTCAAGCTGGTGCGTATTCAAGCGCTTAAACGTTGATTGTCCTTCTTCTCGTTCAACGACGATGATGTCTTCTGCCTTAAACTCATCAATCAGTGATACCGACTGGGTAGAAACAATCACTTGCGTATCCACCGACGCGCTTTGCAGCAGTTCCGCCAAAATGCCAATCGCATACGGATGCAGCCCCAACTCCGGTTCATCAATCAAAATCGTGGACGGCAATTTGGGCTGGAGCAGCAGTGTCGCCAAGCAGATAAAACGCAGCGTCCCGTCAGACAGAAGCGAGGCGCTCAGATCGCGCTCTACACCCCTTTCACGCCAGCGCAGCAGGATTGTTTCCATATTGAGCGGATTCGGTTGCAGTGAAAAGTCATCAAAAAAGGGCGCTACCAGCCGAATGGTTTTGACAATTTTGTCGTAATACGGCCTGTGCTTCTCACGTAAAAGATAAAGATAAGCCGCGAGGTTAGACGCATCCGGGCGCAGCATCTGGTTATCGTTCAGGTCTTGCGTAACTTTAATGCGAGAGGTGTCGCTGGTGTCATGGAAGTGATAG
>DAOTTO010000558.1:0-5970 GCA_034437895.1 Anaerolineae bacterium
CCCTCTCCAATACTTGGAGAGGGGGAGAAAAACGCATCTTGAAGTCCCCTCTCCATGCAATGGGGAGGGGATTTAGGGGTGGGGTAAATGCGTGAGCGAAAGTTCTAAGAGGTTTACAATCGCTAGGTAGCTGAGGGTTTCGAACCCTCAGCAGCGAAACCAACACCGAATTTTTCCTTAACTTGGTACGCATGGGACACGGTATGCCGTGTCCCTACGGGGAACTTCAGATCAAGGAGTTCAATATGGGTACAACACTCAAAACATTGGATGCTACAGAAGGGCGCGTGGGCGGGTATCTCGTCGTTTGGGGAGATTCCGTCCAGCGCGACTTACAGGGCGAATATTTTACGCCGGAGACGGAATTAGGGCTGGATTGGTACAGCCGTCGTCCGGTGCTTTACCATCACGGATTGGATGGCGACCTCAAAGCAGCGGTGATCGGGGTAATCGACACGCTGCGCCCGGATGAGGTTGGCCTGTGGGCGGAGGCGCAGTTGGACATGCGCCAGCGGTATGTGCAGGCGGTGCGCCGTTTGATTGACCGGGGGATTCTCGGTTGGTCGTCGGGCAGTCTGCCGCATTTGGTCGAGGTTGCGACGGATGGGCGCATTAAGCGCTGGCCTATCGTCGAAGGCAGCCTGACTCCCGCGCCTGCTGAACCGCGCCGCACCGATGTGCATACCCTCAAGAGTGCTTATACGGCGCTAGGGTTGGATGTCGGAAAGCTGAATATTATCGGTGAAACGGACACGATATATCGTGTCCCTACAAAAGAATCTGTGATTTGTAGGGACGACATATATGTCGTCCGAACACAAAAATCTATATCTCAAGGAAGTAACATGCAAGACGATAACGCGCAAAACGCGCAAGATATGAATACACCCCGTAAGCGGCTGCCCCTCGCCAGCCAGAGCGATGCGCTCAAAAGCCAAATTGCTGTCGGCAGCCCGTATGATCGGCTCGATCCGCTGGACATGCTGCACGGGTATGTGCTGCTGCGGGCGGCGAAGAGTTTTCAGGGCGTGAGCGAGCGTTATGCCAATGCGCTGGCGCACAAAGTCCAGAAAGCGGGCATGAGCGCCATCAAAGCTGACGAACTGAGCTACAGCACACAAGCGGGGTTCGGCGATGAATGGGTGCCGGATTTGTGGAGCGCCCAAATTTGGGAAAAAGCCCGCGCCGAAAATGTGATTTTACCGCTTTTTCGTGCGCTGGAAATGCCCTCGAATCCATTTGAGCTGCCGATTCAGGGAACTGATCCGACAGTGTATTTTGTGCCGGAGACGAAATCCGAATCGCAGTTGACACTCGGCAGCACGAATCCTATCCCGGATAGCAAGGTCGGGTCGGGCAAGGTGCAGTTGGATGCCAAAAAGTTGGCGCTGCGGGTGGGGTTTAGCTCGGAATTGGTGGAAGATGCCATTTTGCCTGTGCTGAACATCTACCGCGATCAAGCCATTCGTGCTATCGCCGACAGCATTGATTACACGCTGCTGAATGGCGACACGACCACCGCCGCGACGGGTAATATCAACAGCGACAACGGCGCACCGGGCAGCACCGAGCGCTATCTGGCTTTCGACGGGCTGCGGAAATTGGCGCTGGTGACAAATACGGCGAATGCGTCCGATTCGGGTGGGGCGGTTGATCTGGCGAAACTGCGGACGGCGCGTTTCTTGATGGAGACGCGTTACTCGGCGCGTCCGTCTGATCTAGCGTGGATTGTGGACGGCAATACGTATGCCAAACTGCTCGGCTTAAGTGAATTCCTGACGATGGACAAGGCCGGGGCGTTGGCGACGGCGATGACGGGGCAAATCGGCTTTATCGACGGCATTCCGGTGATGATGAGTCCTGAAGTGCCGCTGACCGACTCCGACGGCAAAGTCACCGTCTCCGGGACGAACAACAAAGGCACGGCGGTTTGTGTGTATCGTCCGGGCTGGTATGTGGGCTATCGCCGCCGGATCGCGGTCAATGTCGAATATCTGACGTATCACGACAGCTATCAACTGACGGCGACTGTCCGGTTGGCCTTTGCCCGCTTCGATACCGAAGTGGCAAGCACACTGTATAACATCACTGTCTAGGGGTGATTTGTATCGCTTAAGAATGAGGCGCATTTCGGTGCGCTTCATCCTTTTAGCAGTGCTGTACCGATTAACGGTTAATAACCCACGATAAATCGAATGGCAGCGCTCCACCAAGGCGTTTCTCCAGTTCGAGGCAGTTCGCTGACGCTTAGAATATCCGATTGGTTGCAGCGCGAAGTGATCGAATCCGCACTGGCACAGACTTGGTGCGTTACAAGGCTGCTTGATGCTTGTGAGCGTATTCTGACCGTAATAGAAACAATAAATGGCTGGCTGGCTGCCAGAATCGGATGAGAAAAGATCACAGTCGTGCCTTCTATGCTCAAGCCATCGGCGGGGAAGGCTGCAACCAGTTCCATATCGGCGGGGAGTATGTCGGTTAAAGTGAGCCTCGTAAGTGGTACGTTGCCGGTATTCAGCACCGAAATCGTAAAAGTCACTTCATCACCGGGACTGACAACGGGCTTATCAACCACGACTGAAATCGTCAAATCACGCACTTCAGGAACACCGGTTGGTTCAGGTGGCGTAGCAGTCGGTACAACAGGTGGGGCAAAAGCGCGTAAAGTGTCGGCAACGGCGTAGTAAGCAGGTTTGGGTAGATAATTTTCGTCAAACATCAGTGGTGCATCAGGATTGCCAGTAAAGCGGTAAATCCAAGAATAGCGATCCGTTACACCCCACGTCACAAGCGCGGTACATGCGGGTGATTGCAGACAAAGTTGGGTTATCTCGCGGTAAATTTCTGCCTGAGCAGTTAGAAGTTCTTCGTTAGAACCAACAGCACCCTGAATACGCACATCTAATTCTGTGAAGTGTATTTGTAGACCCAATGCTTCAAAGCGTTCCAGATTGGCAGCAAGAGATTCTGTATCCAGCGGCAAAACGACTTGTAGATGCGATTGTAGGCCAATGCCATGAATGGGAACACCCCGCGCCAAGAGGGACTCGGCTAAACGATACAGGCCGTCAGATTTGGCATTAGTTTCCTCCGCGCTGTATTCGTTGATAAATAACAGCGCGTTTGGGTCGGCTTCGTGCGCCCATTGAAAGGCAAGATCAATATATTCCGGCCCAATAATATTTAGAAACAGCGTAGGCCGGAGCGTACCATCTTCATTTAAGACTTCATTCACGACATCCCATGCGAATATCCGCCCCCGATAGTGCGAGACGACAGTAGTGATGTGATCGCGCAAAATTGTGAGTAATTCATCGCGGGTAAAATTGCCATTTGCCAACCAGTCGGGTAAATATTGATGCCAGAGCAGCGTGTGTCCGCGTACTTGCATCTGATGGGCTTGGGCAAAGTCAACCAGATAATCGGCATCATTAAAGAGGTAAACGTCGGGCTGCGGACGCAGTGCATCGAGCTTGAGCGCGTCTTCAATCGCCATGAGGTTAAATTCGCGTGCGATTGTTTGACCGTAGAGAGTGTCTACACGTAATTCGGGGGCAACTACGGCTGCGCCAATTAAGCGCCCTACAGCGGGAGCCAAATCACGCAGAGCAGCATCACTCGCTCCGGTATCCAAGGAAATGAACAACACAGAAATTATCAGCAGCACTAGGAATCGTAACTTCATGCTATACCCTTTTACCTAGTGGCACGACGGGGGATTTCGAGATTTTTGGAAATGGGCGACGATGTGGAATGATCTTAATTATGCTGCGATCTATGAAAAAAGTAAAGCGGGGAGCGATTCCTACCCAAAGGTTGAGTAGGCAAATTGCGAGGGTGACATTAAATTAAACAATCATACTTTATCAGTCTGAAGCTCGGTTTCAAGTGGGGAACACTAACAATGTCTGAAAAGTCTATACCAACCCTATACGAGTGGTGTGGTGGAGCGCCTGGCCTTGAGCGCCTGACTTCGGTATTTTACCGACATGTGCATGACGATGCTATCCTTAGCCCGATCTTTGCCGGGATGGATGCTGACCATCCGAAACATGTGGCCTTATGGTTAGGCGAAGTGTTTGGCGGACCGAAAACGTACACGCAAGAACATGGCGGGTATCCGCACATGATCTCGAAGCATATCAATCTGGGACTCAAAGAAGAGCAACGCGTGCGATGGACACAGCTTATTGCCGCGTCCGCAGATGAAGCGGGTTTACCCTCTGATCCTGAGTTTCGCTCTGCGTTTGTAGCCTATATCGAATGGGGCACCCGCATCGCACTGGCAAACTCGCAGGAAGGCGCGACACCACCGCCGCAAGCCCCTGTTCCGCGGTGGGGATGGGGCGAGGCACCACCCTACAATCCCCCTGAACATCCTCCCCGCGAGTAAGCAGTTCATCAATCGCCCGCGGCGGCAGGTCGAGGCTGTGATATAGGAGATGGAGAGAGGGCGAAAGCTCTCTTAAGATAAAAGGCGAGCTTCTTATGGGGCATCTCTACGCCATAGAAGGCGGCTTGGCAGATTCCGCTGACCATGAACATGAAGAACATCAGGATAAAGATATTGGTCATCCGGGTTACGAGGGCAACATCCGGCAGGAGGAACAAGCCGCGCAAGATCGCCAGCGTTCCTATAATAAGGTAGGAAAATTGCGGCCAGAGCATCGCGCCATAAAATCCATTTTGGCGTGTTTTGCTGGTGACTTTGTAGCTGGGTTTTTTATTGCGCGATTTGATGGCGATGCGGAAGGCTTTGAAGTAGGTCGCAAAGTGACCAATCCAATACTGCCACATCAATTTGAGGAATTCCGGGTTGCCGCCGGAAAGCGTGACGTAAAATAAGAAGCTAATGACCAACCAAGGGAACAACGCCATCCCTTCAATCGGGATAAACTGTCCAGTAATGAGGGAGAGGAGCGGCGTGAGCATCAACATAGGCATGAAGAAGGTACTCGTCACATAAAACAAGCCTAGCTCGGCATACTGCATCCGCTGGCGGAATGTAAAGCCGGGGCGGGTTACGGGATTGTTGAATAAGAACAACCGCCACGTATCCGCCGCCCATGTGCCGCGCTGCTTGAGCAAACCGGGGATGTCGTCCGGCGCAAGGCCGATAGACAAAATCTCATTATGATATTCTGAATGCCATCCCTCACTTTGCAAAAAGCTGGAGGTTGTTAAATCTTCCACGATATTCCACACAACATATCCGCCGATGGATTTAATCGCCTTGATGCGCCATAAGACACCGCTGCCACAAGCGAAAGCCGAGCCGCTGCCATTGCGTCCGGGTTGGATGCGGTCATAAAACACCCGGTCACGCACACCGAAAGGATCACCGGGAGGGGCTACAGCATCTTTGGGAGTTTGGACAAAAGCGATTTTGGGGTCGGTAAAGTAACCGGTCACCTTCTGTAAAAAGCTGCGGTCAATCACCTCATCAGCATCTTGAGTCAGAATCAGCGTGGCTTTAGGAAAGTTCTCTTCAATATAAAGGATGGCGCTGTTTAGGTTGCCTGCTTTTGCATCTTTTTTCGCGCCTTTGTTATAGCCAACACCAATCGACTCCGCCATACGCTCTACTTCTTCACGATGACCATCATCGGAGATGAAAATATGCAGGCGGTCAGCCGGATAATCCATATTCTTAAGCGAGAGCGCTGTCTCTTTTAAGATGGCGGTGGGTTCGCCATAAGTGGGGATAACGGCTGCTATATAAGGAAGATCATCCGGCAGAGGGGGGGCTTTGCGGTGATCTTTGGGATTGAGTTGATTAAGGTAACACAGGGTCATGACACAGAAAGTGCAGGTGACTCCTACGCCGTGAATTAAGGCAATGATGGAAAAATGATGGAATAAGACATCCATGCTGTGAATGACGTAGCATTCGCCAATAAAGAACATGAATGCGCCGACTAAACGAAACGCCCACTTCCCAGAAAAATATTCTGGAAACCACATGCACAT
>DAOTTO010000559.1:0-3301 GCA_034437895.1 Anaerolineae bacterium
ACTACCTTCAGAGGAGAATTTTTTGAGATTTATTATCCAGAGGGGATAAGTTATGTAGCAAGTTGGAGTAAATGCGCGGCAAGCTGTAATCGAAAGCGCACTTCCGGGTCAGCAAAATCGAGGTGAGCGTGTTCGGCAGCTTTTTCCAACCGATAACGGAGCGACTTCGGATGAATATGCAGCGCTTCCGCCGTATGCTTAAGATGAAATCCCGATTGTGCGAAGGCGACTATCGTCAATACAAAGAGATCGCCGTTCCGAAGTTGGCTTAATCCACCAAACATCTCCTGCAAAAAAGCCGCTCGTGCTTCGGGTTCTCCTAGCAAGACACGCGGCAGCAGCAGTTCTTCATAACGCTGAAACACACCAAAACTCAAGTGCGGCAGAATCGCTAGCGTTTCGCCATAACCTTTATGAATTCCAGTGACACCAGAATAGGCTCGGCTTAGGCCAAATGCACAATCATGCCCACCGAGCAAACGCCAAATAGGTTCAGCCTCAAAGCCTTTGGACAGCAAGAACGGTATTTGATTCAGCGATACGGAAATTAGGGGAGACTCGCCTAACAATTGCAACTGTTCACGCAATCGCTCGGCAAAGCGTTCACGTTTAATCAGCGCTTCCCTTGAAAGGGGAATTTCCTCGTTCAATACAAACATCCCTACTCGATATGCAGTATGAGGGAAGAATCCTTGCAACTGGGCGCGTTCCAGCGTTTGCGGGGTCGATTCAAACCTCCCTTCCAAAAGTGCCGTGACGAAAGAGTATCCAACGCGAGCCTCTAATGATGCCAATGCTCGTTGATGGGAGATTTGCAGTGCGCCAACAATCGCGGCATGTTCAGCGGCGCGGAGATCAAGATCGCTCAAGGGATGATCGCCCTCGATAATCCACACCTTGCCCACTGTTTCCCCTTTCAAGCGAATTGGGCAAACAATGCGCCCGGAAAAACCGTGTTCCAGCAGCGGCGGAATACGTATCGGGAGTGATGCGTTGTTGATGGCTTGCAGATAGCCCAACGAGTCCAGATAGCCCATTAACTCCGGCGGCGTATAACCGTGTTCCAAAGAAGCACGACGGGCATCATCCACCATCGCTTCGATAGTATAAAAACCGAGGACGCGCCCTTCTTGATCTTCAAAGGTAACAGAACGGTGAATCAATTCGCCCAATGTTTGCGCCAAATCTTGCAGACTGCTGGCTTCTGTAGCAGCGCGAGTCAGGGTGCGATGGATAATTTCCGACTGTTCAATCAAGCGCGATTGTTCCGCCAAAATCGCGGTATGCAGTTCCTCTGTGATCAGAGAAAAAGGAATCTCCCAGGGGATTTCCAGTAAGGGTAAATTGAGGCGGTTGGCTTCATCACAGAAAGCGGCTGGAAATCGATCAAAAAAACGCGGGACAGCTAGCCCAATCCCCGCGAGATTTTGTTCGGCTAAAGCACGAATCAGCATTCGCTGTCCCGATTCATCACGAGGCCAAGCATAGCCCGTCGTCAGCAAGAATTGTCCTGGCCCCACCCATGACAGCACATCAGGCATATCGACGATATGCGCCCAGCTAATCTCGCGAGAAAGCCCTTTTTCGCCGGCTACAACCCGGGCTTTCCCTAAAATAGTTGACAATCGTGCTTCTGAGAGATTCATGCGATTATTCGCTTTGTGGCTCAGTCATTTCGGCAAATGTGGAACGCAGCGCCGGATATAAGGCTTGGAAACGTAGGTATTGACGATCAAAATGTGAGGCATACTGGGGATCAGGTTGCAGCGTCATCTTTACGGGGAAATATCCTTCAACTGCATACGTCGTTAAATCACCAGATGCCACCCGCGCCGCCAATACTGCTCCTCTTACACCTACATTTTCTGCATCCGCCGCAATCGCCACCGGAATTTGCGTGATGTCCGCAAATAATTGGCACCATAACTGGGACCGTGTGCCGCCGCCCGTTATCACTAAGGTATCAACAGGTGTCTTGAGCAGCGTATCCATACATTGGCGATACGCAAAAACAACGCCTTCCAGCACAGCCCGATAGCAATCTTCCTTATGGGTACGAATATTCAGGCCGATAAACGCCCCCCTTGCCATCGGATCACGAAAGGGAGAACGCTCACCACTCAAATAAGGCAAGTACAACAGGCTCGAAGGGGGACGTTGCAAAGCCTTTGCAATCATCGTGTCGTAATCATCATCCCCGAACAAATCGCGCACCCATTCCAAATTGCCGCCTGCCGTAAGCAGCGGCGCGATTTGAATATAAGCACCGTTTTTGGGATGGGCTAAGGTAAAAGCGCCCTGCTCCGCTGACGCACGTTCCGAGGACGTGAAGGCAATCCAGCCGCTTGTGCCCAGATACGCATAGACTCGTCCCGCTTCACCACTGCCTGCACCAAGTGTCGCTGCACCCGCATCCCCCGGCCCATGATGTACCGGAATGCTCGCTTTTATTCCAAGCAATGCTGCCGCAACATCGCTCAGTTTGCCGATTTCAGTCCCGCCAGAACTAATTTTAGGGAGTAAAGCGCCAACTCCCGTAATCCCAATCTCTTGAAAGACGGCATGATCTAATGTTGCGCGTTCATGAAGATTCATGAGTCCAGTGGTTGCGGCAGTCGTTGAATCTGTCACTGCACGACCTGTCATTTTTAACGCGATAAAATCCGCCGCGCCAAGCAATAAATGATGTGCGGATGCCAAAACAGCGGGTTGATGGCGCATGAGCCACAATAATTTCGCCAGCAAACTCCCGGCATCTTGCTCATTTCCGGTTAAGTCACGCAGGCGATCAGCGCCGATTTTCTGATTGATCTCGTCGGCTTCTGCTCGCGCCCGTGTATCGCTGTAAAGAATCACAGGATAAACGGAATTTGCGGCGGCATCCACTAAAATGACATCCTGCATTTGCCCTGTAATGGCAATATGGGCGATTTTATCCGCATCTCTATCTTGCAAAAGTTCGCGGCAGGCTTCAATCGCTGCTTTCCACCAATCTTCGGCGTTTTGCTCGACCACACCGCCCTCAGCAGCATAAAGTGGATATTCTTTCGACACGCTCCGAATAATGACCCCTTCATTAGTCAGTAAAGCGGCTTTGGTCGCTGTCGTGCCAATATCAAAGGCCAGCCACAAATTATCGGTTGTCATTTTGAAACTACTCCGTGACAGAAGTAAAACCATGAAAGTCATTTAATTTTTTAAACCACTTAACGAAGTGACGACACCAAGAACACCAAGGTTTTGAACTTGAATCTTCGTGATCTTTGTGTTCCTTTGTGGTTCAATATTTTCTAGTTTCTTT
>DAOTTO010000560.1:0-5944 GCA_034437895.1 Anaerolineae bacterium
AGTTAAGCCCATAAGCGCTGATGGTACTGGAGTGGTAACGCTCTGGGAGAGTAAGCCGCTGCCAACGCCAAACATATTTGTTCGCTCTCTCTTTTTGCTTTTCTTCCCCTTTTTCCTCTTTTCTTCCTTCTACTTAGATTGTCCCTTTCTCTTCAACATTCTCAACAAACGAGAAGGTCTTTTTTTACTTCTAAACGTTTCCTGATACAATTCCACTTATGCCAAATTCACTTCAATGGATGATTGTCTATATCACTCATAATCTGCCTGAAGCCCAAATTGTCGCGGGACGCTTACAATTTGAAGGTATAATGTCACTTATTAATTATGCGCTGGGTGCGAGTGCTTTAGGGATTACAATTGGGTCATTGGGCGAGGTCTCAATTGTCGTCCATCCTGATGATTATGAACGGGCGCTGCAAATCCTGGGACCTGATGGCTTTGATGAACTCCCCGATACAACCGGTGATGAAAGTTACACATAAGATGATAACAAATGAAACGTTAACGGCTGTGCCAGGTATTCGGGTGGGGCATGTCACCGACCTTGAGGGCGCGACTGGTTGTACCGTAATTATTTGCCCAAGTGGGACGGTGGGCGGGGTGGATCAACGCGGGGGCGCACCGGGGACACGCGAGACAGATTTACTTCGTCCAATGCACGTTGTGGAGACGGTAAATGCGATTGTGCTTTCTGGAGGCAGCGCTTATGGGCTTGCAACGGCTGATGGCGTTATGCGGTATTTGGAAGAAAATCAGATTGGTTATAAGAGTGGATCGGGTTTTCTCGTGCCGATTGTATCTGCCGCGATTTTGATGGATTTACCTGTCGGCAAAGTGGGGATTCGGCCTGATGCCGCGATGGGTTATGCAGCCTGCCAAGCGGCGACGACGGATGTTGTTCCGCAAGGGACAGTTGGGGCGGGGACGGGCTGCCGTATCGGAGCGATGCGCGGGAACGAGTATGCGACTAAAGGCGGAATCGGCAGCGCAAGTATTGATCTAGGCAATGGTTTGATTGTTGCTGCGCTTGTTGCTGTGAACTCGGTGGGGGATGTAATTGATGAGGTCGGAAATATCATCGCGGGATTGCGCCAATCACCGGATAGCAAGACATTTGTGAATATGCTGGAAGCACTGCGCTCATTGGCGCGAGTTAATCCGCCGGCGGCTGATAGCAATACCGTGATTGGCGTGGTAGCGACGAATGCCCGTTTAAGTAAAGAGCATGTCAATAAGGTCGCACAGATGGCGCAAGATGGTGTTGCACAGGCCGTGCGTCCCGCTCATACCATGTTCGATGGAGATACTATATTCGCGCTGGCGACAGGCGAAATTCCGGCAAACGTAAGTGCGATTGGCGCTTATGCTGCCGAAGTGACGGCACAGGCGATCCGCAACGGGATCAGGACGGCAACTTCATTAGCAGGCATTCGTGCTTGGAATGATTAGTCTTAAACAAATACTTTAACTTTAATTTAAGACAAACCTTACAACATTTAACGTCCACTTAGTATTGTTAAGCGATAATGTTCCCTTGTTTGTATAAGAGGACGTTTTAAATATGGTGAAAATACTCATCATCGAAGACGATGAAACCTTAGCCGATAAATTGGCTGATAAGCTGCGTGCCGAGGGTTTTACTGTGGTGACGGCCTTTGAAGGTGAGGGCGGGCTGGAAAAAGTCCGTACTGAAAGCCCGGAATTGATCGTGCTGGATATTATGCTGCCGGGTTTGGATGGCTTAAGCATCTGCCGGATGGTGCGGCATGAACCTTCGACGGCGGATATTCCGATTATCATGTTGACGGCGCGGGGTACGGAAGTTGATAAAATTGTCGGGCTAGAAAGCGGCGCGGATGATTATCTTGTTAAGCCATTTGGGTTGGGCGAATTTTTGGCGCGGGTCCGTGCTGTGATGCGGCGGCGGATTCCGGGGCGGCCTTCTGTTCAACAAGATGAGATGATTTCCAACGATTTGCGTTTGAACCTGACCGGACGGCGGGTGTTTAAAGATACGGTTGAAGTCAAACTGAGTAATAAAGAGTTCGATCTCTTGTCCGAACTCATGCGTAACCGGAGCGCGGTACTATCGCGTGATCTTATCCTGACGAAAGTATGGGGATACGATTATTTTGTGGATAAACGCACGGTGGATGTGCATATTCGCTGGTTGCGGGAGAAGATCGAAGAAGACCCCTCCAACCCCAAACGCATTGTGACAGTGCGTGGTGTCGGCTATCGTTTTGAAGGGTAGCGCTTTTAGCGTGGCTCTTCTTTGCGTTTGAGTGTGCCATAAATATGTTTGCGGTCCCGAGAAAACATCGTCTTTCTACTACGCTCATCTATGCCTCTCCGCTTTTTCTGGCGCTGTTGATTTATGGTTATTGTGTGAGTTTACCGTTTTTTTTGGATGACGGTCCTCATTTTCAAATTTTGGCGCAGACAAATGGCTTGCGGCAGTGGGGGGACTTTCCCGCGTTTCCCTTCTATCGGCCATTAGTATTTAGTGTCTGGAAAATCGCAGGTTGGCTGGCAGGCGATGCTGACGCGGTGGCGCTGCACAGCTTGAATCTGTTTTGCTTCGGCTTGACCGGCGTACTGATTGGGCAAGTAGTACGGCGGGCTGCCCCGCCTTCGATTCGGAAGACAGCGGCTTTTTTGGCAGGGGCGGGTTTTGTGATTTTCCCCTTTAGTTATCAAGCGGTGGCCTTAGTAGCAGCGTTGTTTCATTTGACACTTGCACTGGGGATTATGGGCTGTTTATGGTTGGCGCTGCTGTGGCTTGACGGGAAAATAGGCTCTGCCGGATTAATCGGGTGCTGGATGTGCGCGTTTGTGGCGATTTTCAGCCATGAAACGGGCGTACTGCTCATGCCTGCGCTTTTAGGTATGATTTTTGTCGTCTATGGCAAGCATCTCCCGACTAAGCGCCAATTAGGGTGGCTCCTTTTGCCAATCAGTTTGCTTACGCTGATTTATTTGGCGCTCTGGCTGAACTTCCGTCCAAACAGCGAAAATGGGCTGACGAGTGCGTTTGATGTAGCATTCGCGGCGCTGCTGCAAGGAGTTATTTATCCGGCGGCGCGGTTGGTGCGTCCATTTGTAATTGGCGACTTGGCAGCAGGGACTTTGATTATTCTGACAATCACGGTTTTAGCGGCTGTGTTTCTCGGTTGGCAATGGGTTAACGTGCGGCGGTTAATCAGCTTTGGGCTAGGATGGTATCTCATCGCAATACTTCCGGCGGCTGTGCTGCTGCCTGCCGGATACGTTTTGGGGCAGTTGCGGCTGACTTTGCTGGCCTCGATAGGCGGAGCAATCTTTTGGGGTGTGAGCTTAGGTGCGTTGTTTCATGCTGGACGAGGGACACAGACTCAATGGGTGTTTCGTGCGGCGGCGTTGCTGTTGATCGGCCTATTTGCAATTATCAGTCTAGAATTTTTGGGGATGCGGCGGGCGGATTACTTGCATCTGCGCGACTTTAATCGGGAAGCAGTGCGGTTGTT
The DNA here is from genome assembly GCA_034437895.1 of Anaerolineae bacterium. GTDB lineage: Bacteria > Chloroflexota > Anaerolineae > Aggregatilineales > Phototrophicaceae > JANRLJ01. The sequence goes on from DAOTTO010000560.1 coordinate 3,510, forward strand.
CGTTGCGAATGAGGTGATTTCCAGCGGCGCAGTGCTGGTCAATGCGCCGGATTATCTTATTCCCGATGTAGCTGACCGGCGCTTTTTGCTCGGCAGCGAAGGCGTGTTATTCGTTGATGAAACGTTGGATTATAACCAGCAATTCTGGATGAACTCGGATTTACCTTACGACAATGTTGAGGTGATCGGTTTTCGCCAGATTCAGCGGAACACAGGTTTTGGTTTTCGGGCGCATCCGCCGGATTTAGAGACTGCTGATGTGATTGCACGGGTTCGAGATGCGCGGCAGGTTTATGTGACGTGGTTTGAAGGAAAGCGTTTTTGGCCTGTATTGGTCGGTGGTACGGATTTTGACGGGTTGAATACGCCATTGGTGAATTACCCTGATGTGGATTTTGCCCTAACGGAAGCAAACGTCGCGCTTTCTGCCGATGGGCGGACGCTCACGGTAGGGCTGCGCTGGCGAGTCGATGTGCCTGCCGGGGTGAAGGTGTTTGTGCATGTCGTTTGTGATGGGCAGATGATGGCGCAATCGGATGGCTATCCTTGGGGGGATACCTATCCTTTTTCGGCGTGGTCGCCGGGGGAAATTCGGACGGAGTTTCGCACGATACGGCTTGAGAATCCAGCGAGTGAGTGTTTGCAAGTTTTCGTTGGCTTGTATAATGAAGTGGATTTAACGCGGCTGACGGCGATTGATGCTGTTACGGGTGAGCAGTATGAAAATGATTTGTTTCTACTCACTTTAAGTGGAAATTTTGATTGAACTTGTCTCAAGCATCATGAGGCGGTAGTTGGCCGCAAAGTAAGGGGGAATCTTAACGTGAATACAGAATTTATCGCTGAATTGTCACTCAGAGAACGTGAGATTGCTGAATTGAATGCACAATTGGCGGGTTTGACGGCGCAGTTAGAAAGCCGAGATCAAATTATCAGCGCAATCGAGAATCAGCGCAGCTTACAGGATCAAGACGCAGTTTACAAACGTGCTTTGATGCTGACGTTGGCGAATGTGGCTTATGATGGCTTGATTGTGGTGGATGAGGATTATCGGATTATCGCCATTAACGACAAAGCCGAAGAGATTTTTAATGTGCAGCGTCCGATTGGCGAGTTGCTTTTGACGGCGACGAACACACCCGAAATCGAGATGATTGTGCAGAACGCGGTGCAGCATGAGGATGAATCGTTGGAGGAGCAGATTACCATCAACGATTCATATTATCGGATGCAAGCGCAAGTGATCCGGCGCGATGGGCATCTGTTTATTGGTCTGGCGCTGCAAGACATTACACGTTTGGTCAAATTGAATCGGGCGCGGCGCGATATGGTAGCGAACATCTCTCATGAACTGCGGCATCCGATTGCCAATATTCGGCTGACGATTGATGCACTTTTTCATGAGCAGGATAAGCCGAAACGGAAAGATAGCATTTCCTCACTACGGGCGATTGCGCGAGAGACCGATGCGCTGATGTGGCTGGTGCAGGAGATGTCTGACTTAGCGATGATTGAATCAGGCCAGGCGATTGTACGGATGGTGGATACGCCTTTGGATGAATTGATCGGCGAAGCGATGGAACGCATTAACGATCAATCCCAGTATAAAAACATCACGATTGTGCCGCAAATCCCAGACAATTTGCATGTGCTGTGTGATCGAGATTTGGTGCAGCGTGTGATCGTCAACCTACTGCATAATGCGCTTAAGTGGTCGCCAAAAGGCGAGAAAATTACGGTTAGTGCGGTCAATGGTGGGGATGAAGTGACGATCAGCGTTTTTGATAACGGGCCGGGTGTCCCTGACGACCAGTTGGATCGTATTTTCGAGCGATTTTATCAAGTCGATGCTTCGCGCTCTGGTGGCGAAGGGACGGGGCTGGGGTTAGCCATTTGCCGCCATATTGTGAAGGCACATGGGGGGCGCATTTGGGCGCAAGGTAAAAGTGAAGGCGGCGGGCGCTTCTTGTTTACACTACTGGCGGCGGAAGATCAACCAGAGGGCGTGATTTAAGGCCAATTTGGACAATTGGTCGGATGGTTCTTTTGCAAATCTAATCTGAGTGCGGCTATACTAGACTCAAACAATCTAGCAGACCTTCGGGGCAGGGTGGAAATCTCTACCGGCGGTAAAGTGTGGATGCTGCGTAACAGCGTAAGCAGCCATATCCAAGCCCGCGACCCGTGTCATGCTCTCGGTTAGGCGAGGGGTGCGTCATGATCGTTTATCGGTCATGCCGGTTGATCTGGTGAAAAACCAGAGCCGACGGTCATAGTCCGGATGGGAGAAGGCTTAAAAAGCGTGAACGGCATGTGAATGCGTTCATGACTTTTCTGCTTAACTATAACGAGCGTTATAGGCTAAATGCGATTTAGTCCTATACTTTTTAAGTTGTTTTTGTTTTGAGCAGCTTTGTTATGGTTTAGCGCTTCTC
>DAOTTO010000561.1:0-3574 GCA_034437895.1 Anaerolineae bacterium
GCCCGAATTCGCGGGTATTGCTACATCGCCTATACCGATACAAAAACAGGTCAGATGACGACGACGCGCCATGTGCGGTGGAGTTTCCGCATCGTCGGCTGATGCCAACACGCCAATAATTGAAAATGGATAGGCAAAAGGATTACCTCATTTTTAGAGATAATCCTTTTTTTATATGATATTGAGCGTCAGCCGAGTGTAGGTGGTTGATAAGCCGATATTGCGTAGATTTACCGCATCCACGTATCATATTGCTCGGCTAGCGCGGTCATCATTGCTTCATCGGCGAACTGCGCCTCAGATAAAGAGGCCAATGCTTCGAGATACTGGTCAAACCCGCCCGGACTAAAAATCGTAATCAGCTTGCCGCCTTTCACCGATTGCACGTCATGCCATGTATTTGGCGGGATATTGATCGTCATGCCGGGTGTGGCGATGATGGTTTCATCGTCGAACTTGAACTCGACTTCCCCTTCGAGAATGTAGAAAATTTCGATCATCTCTTTGTGATGGTGCCGCGCCAAGTGAAAACCCGGTTTTAAGGTGTCTTCGACAACCGTAACGCGGCTGTTGCTCAAACCTGAGTGCGTTTTAACAAAGATGTGATCATTTGACCAATCATAATTTTGGCCTTGACCAGATGCGATGATTTGCTGCTTCATACGAAACCTCCTCATAGTGAATATCTGACAATTTATGCCTTCCATCGACTCAACAAGTCTAGATTTAACCACGCCGCTGTTCCCGCAATGCGCGATTAGCAAGGCAGCGCTCGACAATCCGCCGCATATCGTCAGGATAGGTGTTTGCAAAATCTTCTAAAGTTTCCATGACGATCTTATAGACAACATCTCTCGCTTCAGGATTGAGCAGCTCAGGCCGGAATTGAGATGAAAGCTGGATATCTGGATGCTTAATCGCAACAACGGCAGTTAAACCATTGCTGAGATCATTGTCCACAAAATCATGGTGATAATATTTCCCCAAACCGTTTTCGAGATCATATCGACCAATAACTTTATCAAGCGCTGCCTTAAAACCATCAGCATGTGTTCCCCCACTTGGCGTGAAGGTCGTATTCGCATAACTTAATTCAAGCGAAGCATTCTCTTGAATATATTGAAAGGCAAACTCAATCTCGACGTTATGAGGAGAGCGATGTTTATGTTCTGGTGTAATTTCAATCTTTTGCTCATTATGAATGATCTTGTGGAGGGGTATATAATCGCGGTTGAGATATTCCACAAACTCAGCCGCGCCATTGGGATAATAAAAATCGACTGCTGCCGTCTTCGATTGAGATCGCTCATCAATCAACGTGATTGTCAAACCTTTAGTCAAAAAGGCGAACTCGCGGAAACGTCGCGCCAACATCGAATAACTAAAATCATTTGGCTCAAGGATAGAAAAATCCGGTGTAAAAGTAATGGTTGTTCCTGTGAATTCATCTTCTTGGAGTGGACGAACTTTAATCAGATTACGTTCTTGTTCGCCGTAGTGATAAATCTCTTCCCATAAGTAACCGTCACGCCTGACTTGAACCTTTAATTCCGTAGACAGTGTATTGATTGAAGCAAGTTCTGTCATCATGATGGTTCCATTAAATTGACCAGTTACTCGATCAAAGTAACCATGACGAGACAGTACAATTTCAAGGACAGACACATCCAAATCCATGTACTTAGTTACGGGAATTCCAGTGCCATTATCGGAAACTGAAACGGTGTTTTCATCAAGGAGGGTTATTGTAAGGCGGTCACATTTTCCTGAGATAACCTCGCTTAGAGAGTTCTCAATCACCCTTTCTACCATATAATGCAGCGCCTTGATGTCTTTTCCCCCAATATACATACCGGGGCGAGTCCTGATATGATTTCTAAAATCAATAAACTTCTGATCATTTGTCATTCTGTTAAGCCTTTAAGCGGCTCAGTAGCCCACTGTAGCGCTCAGCGACTTTGTTATTATTGACCGCCATGTGGATGGCTCTGCGGCTGCCCACCATCACGACCATCTTTTTCGCCCGTGTGATCGCCGTATACAACAGATTGCGCTGGAGCATCATATAATGCTGCGTCACCAGCGGCAGCACGACCACCGGATATTCCGACCCCTGACTGCGATGGGTGCTGATGCAGTAGGCGTGCATTAATTCTTCCGCTTCCGTCCAATCGTAATAAACGTAGCGCCCGTCAATCGTGACTTCCAGCGAATTGTCGTCAAAGTCTATGCCATAGATGCGCCCGATGTCGCCGTTGAAAACCTCTTTGTCATAATTGTTTTTGGTCTGCATGACCTTATCGCCCACGCGGAAGATGCGTCCACCGAGCGATTTTTCCGCCATGCGTTTATCGCCATTCAGCGCGGCTTGCAGCGCATCATTCAGCGCGTTCACGCCCGATGGCCCGCGATACATCGGCGCGATGACCTGAATATCATTGATCGGGTCGTAGCCAAATTTACTCGGCAGGCGATTCAAGACGACATCCACCACCAATTCTGCCGCCTTCACCGGGTCTTCCTCGCCAAAGAAGTAGAAATCGGCGCTTTTGTTTTCGGTATTAGGCATCTGCCCATGATTGATGCGATGGGCATTGACGACGATATAACTGTCCTCGCTCTGGCGGAAAATAGTATCCAACCGCGTGACATGTGCGATGTCGCTGTCGATTACATCGCGCAAGACATTACCCGCGCCGACGCTCGGAAGCTGATCGACATCGCCGACTAGCATCAAATGCGTTTGCGGCGGCAGCGCTTTAAGCATGTTATAGAACAAGATCAAATCGATCATCGAGGCTTCATCGACGATCAACATATCGGTTGGCAAGGGGAAGTCTTCGTTGTAAGAAAATCCTTCAGCAGGTGAATAACCCAGCAGACGGTGAATCGTAAAGGCATCATGCCCGGTGGCTTCGCTTAGGCGTTTAGCAGCACGTCCCGTCGGTGAGGCCAGCGCAAACTTAAATTCATGCTGCTCCAGTGCGGCGATGACCATTTGCAGCGTCGTCGTCTTGCCTGTGCCGGGGCCGCCTGTGAGGATAGAGACTTTACTCGTCAATGCCGCTTTGACCGCACCTTGCTGCTGGGGCGTGAGCGTGACGCTGTTGTTTTCTGCCACTTCTTTAAGGAACTCGCCCCATTTTGTCCCACGCATTTTTTCGGTGATTTTGGACGGTGTGTCCGCGATATGGCGCAGGCGTTCCGTCGAACCGACTTCCGAGCGATGATACATCGGCAGATAAACCGCGCTGGCACGAGTACCGCCGATGGCGACGGGGCCGGGGATAATTTCGGTAATCAGGTCGCCTGCAATTAACGTTTCGCCGATGACTTCGTTGACGCGATCCACGTTGTCTGTTTGCAGCAGTTCACACGCCGTATCCACCAAGACCTGATGTGGCGCGTAAGTATGCCCTTCCATCGCCAATTTATTCAGCGCGAAAAACAATCCGGCGCGAATCCGCTCCGGCGCATCCATCGGCATCCCCATGTTCCGCGCAATCTGATCGGCCTTGATGAAGCCAATCCCGAAGATCTCATCCGCCAGCGCATAAGGGTTTTTCTTCACATT
>DAOTTO010000562.1:0-31656 GCA_034437895.1 Anaerolineae bacterium
GCCCTACCTGTGGCGGATTTTGTCATCCAAATGGAGATGGCCTCGCTACCACAAAATCCATCGGTTCAAGAACGCGAGGCGTTAGCACGCCGTATTCTGCCGATTTTAGCGGCTTCGGAAAATAATCTTTATCAACACGACAATATCCAGAAATTGTCGATGCGGCTTCGTATTCCTGAACGCGATTTACTGGCTTGGGCGCAGGAACAGGCTGCAAAGATTGTTCGTCCGGCACAATCCGCACAGCACGAAACTAAAGCCAGAAAATATGATGAAGCGGAACCGCCGCCCATTAATTACGAAATGATCGAGCCGCCGGATTTCGGAGACCCAGATTTCGTAGATACTGAAGAGGCTTATCCTGTTATTAAGCCCTTAAATCCGCTGCGTCCAATGGTGCAAAATGCGGATGTCAGCTTAGAGGCGCACTGCTTGCGGCTGCTGCTGCAAAAACCGGAATTGTATTATCAGGTTAATCGGAAATTTCGGGAGTTAGCTGGCGATCATGCCGGATTGCGGCAGGGGCCGTTATCGGATTTAGGGGTGGGTGATTTCAGCCGGGGCGATTATCGGGCGATTATGCAGATGCTGATTTTGGCGCAGCAGCAGTCCGATATGGAAGCGATGGATTATCTACGCGAAAATCTTGATTCAGTCCTTTTGCAAGAGATCGATACGTTATTAGTCGCGGAAGTAAAGGCCGTCCATGATAAAATAGGCCAGCGTTTCCAAAGTGATTTTTCCCTCGTGGTTTGGAAGAATTATGAACGGCGTACCTTGCCGTCTTTGAATCCCGGCTTGGAAGTCGTTGATAAGGCGCTTCGTTTGCGCTTGGCGCGGCTGAAGCGTGACGTGGATGAATTCAGTTTTATGCAGCAGGATAGTCAGGATACCGACCCTTCATCAGGGGTGCAACTGGGAATGCAAGTTGTGCTTTCGCGTCAGGCGAGGCATTTACTTGATACCGAATTAGCTCGTCAGTTTAAAAGTTTGACGTAAGCAAGGATGCCGATGACAAAAAAACGTGAACGCAAGCAGAAACCTGAAGCTACTGAAGAACCGGATGTGAGTGAAATGCCGGAAGATTTCGACATTGTAGAGGAAGAACTTGATGTCGAGTTAGATGATGATGCCGCGCTGGATAATTTGGTCGTTCAAGGGCGCAGCGCCGATGCTGAACGAATCGGCGATGATGAACCTGATGAAGATGATCTTGAAGAATTAGACGATGATGCCTTAGAGACGGCGCGTTTAGATGCTGCGTCGTTGGCGGATGATCCGGTACGCATGTACCTCAAAGAAATCGGGCAAGTGCCGCTGTTGGATACCAATCGTGAAATGTGGCTGAGTACCCAAATCGCGGCGGAACGTCTGTTGCAATCGCTAACCGACCAGCTTTCCCGTGCAGAACATGCCAAGGCTTCTGGGCTGCCGAATCCCGCCGAGATCGTCATGCTGATTTACGATTATATCTGCGCTAATTGGCTAAAAGTGCTGGAAACGGCGGAAGCGTATAAAGTTCCCGCGCCGGATTTCCGCCAAATTATTGACGAAGTGCAGCAAGTTACGACGGCCTGGGATGTAGATGGCAAATCGTACACCCGCCAATATCTACGCCAGTTTGATTGGGGGCGTGATGATGAATGGACGGAGATGGCACGCCGCCTTTTTGATGTGATGCAGGGCTTGTATGTGGTTCCATTTGGGGAGAAGATCGAACTCCGCAAGTATTATCGTGAGCAAAAAGAACTTCCGCCGCGTGATCTCTTCCAACATTGGTTATTTTCCGATGAAGAGATGATCGACGGCTTGCCGGACTTTTTTGACGAAATTGAGCATAAGTCTGGATTGGCAGCCGAGGCGCTCACCCGTGCCAATTTGCGTTTGGTCGTCAGCGTGGCGAAGCGCTATATGGGGCGTGGCATCAACTTCTTGGATTTAATTCAAGAGGGTAATATCGGCTTACTGCGAGCAGTCGCCAAGTTCGATCATACCAAAGGGTTCAAATTCAGCACCTATGCCACTTGGTGGATTCGTCAGGCCATCAGCCGAGCGATTGCAGATCAAGCTCGTACAATTCGTATCCCCGTCCACATGGTCGAGACGATTAACCGTCTGATGCGTGTGCAGCGGCAGTTGATTCAGCAGCTTGGCGCGGAACCGAGTGCGGAGCAAATCGCGTTGGAGATGGAGTTCCTAACGAGTGAGGAGACCGAAGCAATCAAACTCCTGCGCCGTAATGGGGTGAATCTTGATCCCGGTTTACAGCGTAAACTGCGCCGCGCCGCGCAAAAAGTCCGTAAAATTATGCGAATCAGCCAAGAGCCGATGAGCCTAGAAATGCCGATTGGTCAGGAAGACAGCAGTCTACTTGGAGATTTTATCGAAGATGATAAAGTGTTGGGGCCGGTGGATGCCGCCAGTCGCCAATTGCTGAAAGAACAGATTCGTTCCGCGCTGGGTGTCCTCAGTGATCGAGAGCGCGAAGTGCTGGAAATGCGCTTTGGCTTGCAGGATGGGCAAGATCATACTCTGGAAGAGGTCGGGCGGCACTTCGGTGTAACGCGAGAGCGCATCCGCCAGATCGAAGCGAAGGCACTCCGCAAGCTGCGCCATCCAACCCGCAGCCGCCAACTGCGCGATTATTTAGAGATGTAAGCGGCAGGAGGCTCATGAGACGACGAGCCTCTTATCCTGATATTTTTCAATGGCTAAAGCGCCTGTTTACTGCCCCGTTTGTGGGCAGACCCTCACGCAGCGCGAGGAAGGCGGAAGACTCCGTCCGGCTTGCGATAACTGCGGCTATGTGCATTATGTCAATCCAGTGCCGGGCGTGGGACTGCTCATCGAAATGGATGGTGGCCTCGTCCTGATCCAGCGTGGAAATCCGCCGCACAAAGGGGAATGGACGCTGCCGAGTGGATTCGTGGAAGCGGATGAAAGCGCGGAAGAAGCCGCCTTACGTGAGGCCGAAGAAGAAACTGGCTTAAAAGTCCAAATTATCGAACTTGCGGGGATTAACTCCTTTCCAGAAGGGCCGCCCGTCAGCGGCATTATGATTTTTTTCCGCTTGCGGCCAGTCGGCGGTGAACTTCAAGCAGGTGATGATGCCAGTGCCGCGAAAGTCTTTCAGCCGGACGAAATCCCTCTTTTACCGTTCCGTACCCATCGTGAGATCGTCGCGGAATGGCTCGGTAAATATCACAGCGGCATCCTGAACCCTGCCAACCAGCCAGAACAACGCACCGAATTTTTTATCCGTCCCGCTGAATCGAGCGATATTGATGAGGTGATTGCACTTTTGGCGATGATTCCTGCTAATCGCAATTTAACTTCCGATCAATGGCGCGATGTCGGGCTGCGCCTGCGTGAATCGTCAGGTGTAGAAGTTTTCGTCGCGCAGACGTTTCAGTCGCCGCCGCTTATCATCGGGTGTATCGCGCTTTCCATCGTGCGGACGCTGACAGAAGGGCGTGGTTTCATCAATGATATGGCTGTGCTGCCAAGCTATCAACGGCGCGGTGTGGGCGCAGAATTGCTTGAGTCCGTGATGCGCCGAGCGAATCAAATTCAACTTTCGTCGCTTATGGTCAATACAGATCGCGCCAATGACCGTGTGCGTGCCTTTTATGCCGCCTCTGGTTTCGCAGAAAATACCTTTATGCTGCTAAAAATTCGATAAGTTTTCTTTTGAGCAAAATTGAGTAGACTTATCGTAATATAACTAATGTTGTTTGAGGATTTTCTATGAGTGTACAGCTCTCTCCATTACCTTGGGTCAATGGATATACCCACCGCGCAGAAGGCATCGTACCGAACACTTATACGGCCGATTATAGCCTGCGTCATCTCATACAAAATGGGTTGATTAATGCCAATGAAGGTCAGGCTATGCTGCAAGCGGCAGGTTTGGAAGACTTCGTCTGGCAGGTAACATGGCCGGAAGATTTTGAAACACCAGACGATATGCTGCAAGATCGCTTCTTGAACGTTCAAGGCTACGCGATTTTTGTGCATGGCTGGACGGGTAATCATCTCATCTGGGAGGAGCTGCCGGGGTTAGTCGTAACGGCAAATCGGCGCTTGGTTGCACTTTCAATTGACCATAATGGTTTTGGGAAGTCTATTTTTACGGATGCAACCCCGGAATTGGATACATGTAATCCACCGGCTGCCATGAATACGCTACAGCGTTGGATCGATTTGCTCAAAATCCGCCGTCAACCGGGATCGCCGGCTCCCAAAGTTGTCAATTTTGTAGGACACAGTATGGGTGGTGCGACCTTATTTTACTTGAACCCGATTCAATGGCGCTTTGGGGAAGTAACCCGCACCGCGCTTTCACCCGCTTTACTGCTCGAAGCTGAACTCAATCGTGCATTTTTTACGGCATTAGGCTTCGGCATCGGCATTTTGCAGCGCATCCCGATTTTGGAATTTGTCGAGCGCTTTATCAAGCCTTCAATGGTCAATTCACTCTGCGCGGGGGCGAGTAACAGTGTCAAAGATATTCACACCCAGCAGTATGACGAAACACCACGCGGCATTACTGGCGCAACATTTCTGGCGATGGGGCGGCTGCATAATTTTGAAATTGCCCGCACATGGGATTTATTTCGTGTGATGTTGGGGCATCGGGATCGCCTCGTTGGGTTAACAGAAATGATGGATTTACTGAGTAAGATGGAATTCCCAGCCGGAAATGTGCGTGTTGTATCTGGCTCACATTATATGTTTAGCGTGGGTACTGAAGATCCCCATAATGCCTTCCAACATGCCCAAAACCGCGAATTAGTAGTACAAGATATTCTCGATCTGCACAATCGAGCGTATGATATGCAGCGTACCGGTCAGCGCTTTGGATAAGCCTGACTGTAAAAGTCCGAGATTGGCACGAAAAAGGTTAGGAATCGCTTTACGTCCAGCGCAAGATACGTTACCTTTATAGGCGTGATAGGGTTGTCATAAATCACATCCTAAGTTAACTAAGGTTTCATTTGACAACCAACTAGGGCTATGTTAACCTTTGTTTAGTCGATTGTTCTTTTTTGAACAATCTATCAATTGAGGCGTAATCCATGACACTACAAGCATTTGCTCCGGCAGGGGCATTAATCGTCTTTGCGATTTTACTCACATTTATTATTTTGAATATCTCGCGGGTTTTTGGTCCTTTTAGACCGACGACCCGCAAAACCGCGCCTTATGAAAGCGGGATGAAGCCGATTGGCCCGGCGGTGCGCCGCTTCCCGGTGAAGTTCTATCTCATCGCGGTGCTGTTTATCTTATTTGATATTGAAGTGATTTTCTTTATGTCCTGGGCAGTCGTCTTCCGCCAATTGGGCTTTTATGGCTTGGCGGTGATGGGGCTGTTCTTTTTCATTTTGACCGTTGGCTTAATCTATGAGTGGAAAAAGGGTGCGCTGGAATGGGAGTAACACAAAAACTCGGCAATTTGGGTGTCGTCACGACAACGCTGGAAACCGCAATCAATTGGTCACGTACGGGCGCGACATGGCCCTTACTTTTTGGTTTGGCCTGCTGCGCGATTGAATATATGAGTACGCAGGGCGGCACCTATGATCTGTCGCGCTTCGGCATGGAACTCAACCGCGCCAGCCCGCGCCAAGCTGATCTCATCATCGTTGCAGGGCGTGTGACTCGCAAGATGGCTCCCGTGCTGCGTCAGCTTTACGATCAGATGGCAGACCCCAAGTATGTGATTGCGATGGGCGATTGTTCCTCTTGCGGCGGCGTGTATAACAATTACGCGGTGGTGCAAGGCGTGGACGAAATTATGCCGGTGGATGTGTATGTCGCGGGGTGTCCTCCTCGTCCAGAACAATTGATGCACGGCATCTTGACGCTGCATGAAAAAATTCGTGGACAGCGTATTGTGGATTGGGCATAAGTGATGAATATTCCAAATGCACTTGATCCAGTTGTTTCTACAAAAACCGCATTCGGGGAGGGCATTCAAGATGTCATCCTGTTTCGCGGCGAAACAACACTTGTGGTTGCCCCTTTTAATGTAGCAAAAGTTGCTCGCTACCTGCGCGATACGAATGGCTTGATCTACAATTTTCTTTCTGACATTAGCGCAGTTGATTATTGGGAACCTACTGGCGGAATTTCTGGTCGTCCGGCACGTTTTGGCGTGTCGTATCACTTCTATTCAATGCTTTATAACCGCCGTTTGCGCCTGAAGGCATTTGTTGATGAAGATGAGCCGGTTGTGCCGACTCTGACGACAATTTGGCCTGCTGCGAACTGGCTGGAACGCGAAATCGCCGACATGATGGGCATCAAATTTGAAGGCCATCCCGATCCGCGCCGCCTGCTGATGCCGGACGACTGGAACGGGCATCCCCATCGCCGCGATTATCCGCTGGGCTACGAGACGATTCAATTCTCGTTTAATGCGGAAGAAATCCTAAAACATAAACCCTTTGCCAGAGAGTAATTAGGGAAAATAGTTATGGTATCCACAGCACTCACCCAAGAACAACAATGGCAGGGCAGCCTGGAAGAATTGCGCGGTTTAGTTTCTGAACGGGCGATGACGGGCGAGACGATGATGCTCAACATGGGACCGCATCATCCCAGTACACATGGTGTTTTGCGCCTGCTGCTAGAACTTGATGGCGAAGAAGTCGTCACCTGTTTGCCCGATATTGGCTTTCTGCACACAGGCATCGAAAAGAACATCGAATCCAAAAATTACGAAAAAGCGGTTACGCTCACGGATCGGATGGATTATCTTTCTCCGATGTCCAATAACATGGCTTACTGCATGGCAGTGGAAAAATTGGTCGAATTAGATGTGCCTGAACGCGCACAAGCCATCCGCGTGATCGTCTTGGAACTTTCGCGTATTGCCAGCCACCTCGTTTGGTTGGGTACCCATGCCATCGACATGGGCGCAATGAGTGTATTCCTTTACTGCTTCCGTGAGCGCGAAAAAATTCTGGATATGTTCGAGATGCTCTCCGGGCAGCGCATGATGGGGTCTTATTTGCGCCCCGGCGGTGTCTGGCGTGATCTGCGGCCTGAATTCTTGCCTGCGTTGGAAAGTTTCCTCGCCATTTTCCCGGCAAAAATTGATGATTACGAAAAACTGCTGACGCATAATCCGTTGTGGGAAGATCGCACACAGGGCGTTGGCATTATTGAACCCGATGTCGCACTGGCATGGGGTGTCAGCGGCGCGAGTCTGCGCGGCAGCGGCGTAAACTGGGATATTCGTAAGGCAATGCCCTACAGTGGGTATGAGCAGTATGAGTTTAATGTGCCGCTTGGCGAGCATGGCGATGTGTATGATCGCTTCCTCGTGCGTATTCATGAACTGCGCGAAAGCAGCAAGATCATCCGCCAAGCGATTGATCGCCTGCCAGGTGGTTTGTTCCGTTCCAACAATCGCAAATTTGTGCCGCCGCCCCGTGCTGAATTGGGGCAAAGCATGGAAGCCGTCATCCATCACTTCAAATTATGGACAGAGGGCTTTTCCGCACCCGATGGCGAAGTGTACGTGAGCATCGAAAGCCCGCGTGGCGAAATTGGCTGCTATTTACACGGCACAGGCGGCAACAAACCGCGCCGTGTTCACTTTAAAACGCCCTCCTTTATGCACATCGCCGCTATTCCGGTGATGACACAAAATCACATGATCGCCGATTTAGTGGCGATTATCGGCAGCGTTGATATTGTGCTAGGCGATTGTGACCGTTAAACTTGAGCGAATTTTGTCGTAGGGGCGCACCATGATGCGCCCTTGTGCGTGACACAGGAAGTTAACATGCTGGCAGAAAAATACGCAGAGCGCATTCAAAGAACACTCTCTAAGTACCCGGATAAACGATCAGCCGTGATGCCGATGCTTTATATTGCCCAAGAAGAATATGGTTGGGTGAGTCCTGAAGGCATCAATGAAGTTGCCGTGATCTGCGAGATGGACCCGACCCAGGTGAAGTCTATCGCGGGTTTTTACACCATGTATTCCGAGCAGCCAAAGGGCAAATATTGGCTTCAGGTCTGCACCGATTTGCCGTGTGCGCTGCGTGGCGCGGATGAATTCCACAAAGCACTTAAAGCGGAACTCAATGTACAAGAAGGCGGCACAACCGCCGACGGTATGTTCACGATTGAGCATGTGATGTGCCTTGCGGCTTGCGATAAAGCGCCGATGCTGCAATGCAACTTCCACTTCCATGAAAGTTTGGATATGGACAAGATGAAGACGCTCATCGAACAATGGCGCTCGGAAGCAGCACAAACCAAATAGGCGCAAGTTTTAGTGTAATAAGGTGAAACGACGATGACGCAGCATATTATTTATCGTGAGAAAGACATCGCAAATATCCACCAGTTTGATGTATACACTCAAAACGGTGGTTATGACGGCTACAAAAAAGCCCTTTCGATAAAGCCGTCCGAGGTGATCGATGAAGTGAAAGCCTCCGGGCTGCGCGGGCGTGGCGGCGCAGGTTTCCCGACAGGTGTTAAATGGAGCTTCATCCCGCAGAACGAGCCGATCAAATATGTCGCCGTGAATGCCGACGAAAGCGAACCCGGCACATTTAAAGACCGTCAAATCATGGAAAATAATCCGCATCAATTGATCGAAGGCGCGTTGATTTGCGCCTATGCGATTCAAGCGACAGCGGTTTATATCTATCTGCGCGGCGAATTCTGGGATCTTGGTCATGAACTTGATAAGCAGATTGACGATGCCTATAAAGCAGGATTGATTGGCAAGAATGTCTCCGGCACAGGCTGGGACATTGACGTGTATACGCATCTCGGTGCAGGCGCGTATATCTGCGGTGAGGAAAGCGCTCTCCTCAACAGTTTAGAAGGCAAACTTGGTCAGCCGCGTGTCCGTCCGCCATTCCCGGCACAAAAGGGCGGTGGCCTGTATGGTGAGCCGACAGTTGTAAACAATGTCGAAACCTTAGCGGCTGTGCCATTCATCATGCGCGAAGGCGCAGCGGCCTACAAAGTAATTGGCACCGAAAAAAGCCCCGGCACGAAAATTTTCTGCCTGAGCGGGAATGTCACCAAACCCGGAAATTATGAACTTCCGTTGGGGACGACCTTCCGTGAGTTGATCTACGAACATGCGGGTGGCATCGCGGATGGCAAGCAGATCAAGGCGATTCTGCCTTCTGGAGCATCTGGGCCGATTGTTCCGGCAACCGATCAAGTGTTGGATACGCCCCTCACGTATGAAGATATGGACAAAATCGGTACGGTTTTGGGTTCAGCCTCGATCATCATTTTAGATGAGACCGTTGATATTGTGTGGGCGGCTTCTAAGATGGTGAAGTTCTTTAAGCATGAAAGCTGCGGCAAATGCACCCCCTGCCGCGAAGGGACGTACTGGTTGGATAAAGTGGTTGACCGTATCCTCGCCGGACAAGGGAAAGCGGCTGATGTCGATCTGATTAACAATGTCGCCAAGAATATGGCTGGGACGACACTATGTGCATTGGGTGATTTTGCCGCGAACCCAATTTTGGCGACCATTCGCCACTTCCCGGATGACTTCAAGAAGCATGTTGATGTCGTGCAAGTCGAAGAAAGCAAACCTGCGGTTAAAGCCCCGGCGAGGGCAGGCGGTGCAGCACAAGGACGTGCTGGACGTGCTTCTGCGACCAGCCCCACATCTTCCGGGGATTAAATTAGGGAATTTGCATGACGGATGAATTCGCGCCTGTTTCTGATGACGTTGAGCTTGTTAGGCCGCCAGTGGCCTCTGCTTTAGAGGCTGAGGTTGACGAACAATCCCATGTGCAAACAGAAACCTTCTGGCAGGTCATCCGTCATAAATTGTGGCCTTCGGTGGAAGATAGGATGCGTCGGGCTGAAGGTCAATTACAAGATTTAGATGAGGCGATTAGCCTTAATCCAGATGAGTGTACCAATTACGTCCTACGGGGCGAATTGTTTTTAAAAGTACGCGCTTATGACTTGGCTTTGGCAGATTTCCAGCGCGGATTAGAAATCGCCAATGAGCAGATAGAAAATGGCGATTGGGGTATAATCGCTCAGATCATGCAGGATCGCGCTTTGGTGGGAATCCAACATAGTCAGCGCCGGACGAAAATGAACAGAGCAGTCCCGTCATGATGGATCAGCCGCAAAAAGTGGCTGTTTACAAAAAGCGTGGTTGCAGTCGTGGTATGATGATCCTGCTCATGGTGGGGCTGGTGTGTATTGGGTCATTCGCGGCGTTGGTGGGAAGTGTTTTTATCTTTACACAACCCATTACTGAGGCAGGAAGCGCTTTTTTAAATGCTTTGCGTGATGAAGATTATGATGCCGCCTACGCCAAAATGACAGGTGCGCTCCAAAATCAGATAGGCAGCGCAGAGCGATTACGCACATTGATTACGGAATTTAATGCAGAGCCTTCTGTTTGGTCGATCAGCTATCGTAGTTCAAGCGATAATACGGGCGAACTGCGAGGGACAATTACCACAGACAACGGCAGCAACCATGACTTAACACTCCTGCTGCTGCGCGAAGAAGGTGAATGGCGGATTGCAGCTTTTAATCTGCTGGAGAGTACCGGGGCGGGGTCTAATTAAGCCACTGCCCCGATTGGTGAGTAGAGATTCATTTTGGAGAGACATTAATGTCCAATACCGTTAAGATCATCATCGACGATCAAGAGTATCAAGTCCCCGCCGGGTCGAACTTGGTGGATGCCGCCAAATGGAACGCCAACAACGACATCCCAGTGTTTTGTTACCATCCCAAGATGGAACCCGTCGGGATGTGTCGTATGTGCCTAGTCGAGATGGGCAGCATTGAAAAAGACCGCGCTACAGGTGAACTCGTTTTGGATGAGAAGGGCAACGCAAAAGTACGTTGGATGCCCAAGCTGCAAACGGCCTGTACTCAGCGCGTGAGCGATGGCCTCGTCATCCGCACAACCAGCAAACAAGTAGACGAAGCGCGTGAAAATGTGCTTGAATTTCTCCTGACGAGCCATCCGCTCGATTGCCCCATCTGTGATAAGGGTGGGGAATGTCCCCTTCAAAACCTCACGATGGAACATG
Source organism: Anaerolineae bacterium (assembly GCA_034437895.1). Classification (GTDB taxonomy): domain Bacteria; phylum Chloroflexota; class Anaerolineae; order Aggregatilineales; family Phototrophicaceae; genus JANRLJ01. Next base: position 11,064 of record DAOTTO010000562.1, read on the forward strand.
GCCCCGCTGCCAGCCGTATGAACTTTGCCGATAAGCAGCATCTCGATAAGCATGTCCCCCTAGGCGACTTGATTTATCTTGATGAAGAACGCTGTATCCAGTGTGCGCGTTGTGTGCGCTTTCAGGATGAAATTGTGGGCGATGATGTGTTGGCGTTCCATGAGCGTGGGCGCAAGTTGCAGATTATCACCAACAGCGAACCCGGTTTTGATACGTATTTTTCCGGCAATACCACCGACATCTGCCCAGTAGGGGCGCTGACGACAGCGGATTTCCGCTTTGGGGCGCGTCCGTGGGAACTGACCGAAGTGCCGAGCATCGATCCGTTTGATGCGGCAGGTTCTAACATCAGCTTAAGCACCCGGCTTGACCGCGATTTTGGCGGACGCGCCATGATTAAGCGCGTGATGCCGCGTCAGAATGAATTTGTGAACGAAATTTGGATTTCGGATAAAACGCGCTTTGGGCATCACTTTACCCGCAGCGAAAATCGCCTTTTACGCCCGATGATGCGTAATTCCGGCGGCGCACTTGTGCCGATGTCGTGGACGGAAGCCTATGAAGCCATCGCGCCTAAACTTTGGGGCGCAGGCAGCAGCATCGCTGCAATCGCAGGCAGCGGCATGAGCAACGAAGATTTATGGACACTGCGCCAGTTGATTACGGGCTTGGGTGGTACGTCACTCGGCGCGTGGCCTTATACCCACGCTGGTGCTGATTTAGTGGCGCAAGTGGGTGTCGGTGTAGGCACAAATCTCGGCAGTCTCGGCAAAGGCGATGCGGTGATGATTATCGCCAGTGACCTCGAAGAAGAAGTCCCGATGTGGCGGCTGAGAATCAAACAAGCCCATGATCGCGGTGCCTATGTGGTCGTCGCCAATGCCCGTAAGACCCGTATGGACGATTTTGCCAGCGCGGTTGTCCGTTATGAATACGGTCAAGAGCCAGACATCCGAAAGATGGGCGAACAGTATCCCGAAGTTGCCGAAAAGCTCATGGGCGCGACTAATTTTATTATCGTGGCTGGCGCGGAAGGGTTGTCGCTCGATGGCAGCCGTGCTTTGATGCAGGCCTGCGCTAACTTCCTGATCGAAACCGGACATGTCGGCAAGGCCAACAACGGCTTGATGTCTACCTTCCCCGGTCCCAATGGCATGGGGCAGTTTTACATGGGCTTTACGCCAGAAAACACCCGCGAGATTATGCAAAATCCGCCCAAATTGTTGATTGTAGCGCAGGCCGAACTTCTGGCGGATGATCCCACAGCGGCGACATGGTTGAGCCAAGTCGAGACAGTTATCAGCCTGAACCTATTCCCGGATGCGGTTGCCGCACATGCCAGTTTTGTACTGCCGATCCAGAGTTTCGCGGAACGCGATGGTACGTTCACGAATGGTGAACGCCGTGTCCAGCGCTTTTATACCGCGCAAGGTCCGATGGGTGAATCACTCCCTACGTGGCAAATTTTGACCCGCATCGGCGATAAATTGGGGCAAGGTCGCGCTAAACTTTCCGCCGCGTCGGTCATGTTAGAAATTACGCAGAATGTCCCGGCCTTCGCAGGCATGACGTTTAAAGAACTGGCAAAAGTGGAACGTCAATTCCCCGAAGTCGGCGGGAGTGATTTGTATTATGGCGGCACGGCTTATCAAAATAAGGGCGGGTTGGGGATTCAAATCCCGACGGCGGCAGATCAAGGTGAAGCGGTAACATCCGGCGATGTGACAATGCCGGAAACGCCCAAAGCCAATGCTGGCGAATTGATGATTGTTCCATCGACGCGCTTATATAATCGTGAAAGCATCTTCGAGCCGAGTGCGCTGGTTCATCCGCGTGTGATGGCTCCGTATATTGAAATCAACAGCGCCGATGCCTCTCGCATGGGCATCAAGCAGGGTGATGTGGTCGAAGTCACTGTTCAGGATCATACCAAAGTCCGTGTCCGCGCTTATGTGAATGGCGGCGCTCCAGTTGGTTCAGCCGTGCTGCCGCGCCATCTGACGACAACGGCAACACCGTTGATGCCTGCTCCAGGTCAAATTGTTAAAGTGGAGGGTTAGTCCTCATGCTCAGTCGTAAAGTTTTTGGGTTTATTCCGATGTGGCTGGTCGCGCTGGTTGGCGTGATTGGTCTTGTGATTACGGGTGTTGTAGTGGTCTGGCTTGTGAGTAATATCACTGAAATCCTGACCTTTATCTTCACACCTTCGGAACGTATCGATCAAGTGATTGAATGTTCCGACTCGTCAGGATGCCTTTTTTGGCAGCCTGTCCTTTATTCTGCCATTCTCCTGTTTATTGTTGTCACGGGCTTCGCGTATACCACACTTTTGGAACGCAAGTTTATCGCGTGGTTCCAGCAGCGCGTCGGGCCGAATCGTGTGGGGCCAAGCGGTTTGCTCCAACCTGCGGCGGATGGGCTGAAGTTGATCTTCAAAGAAGATATTCGTCCCGCCGGATTAGGTGAAAACGAGTGGGTTTATCTGATCGCGCCCATGCTAAAAGCGATCCCAACGTTGGTTGTTCTGGCGGTTATTCCGCTGGGGCCGCCGATTATTATTCCTTGGTTCGATGGTAATTTTTATCGCATCCCGCTTGGCTTGGCGGATATAAATGTCGGCGTTTTGTGGATATTGGCGATCACCAGCATCAGTACCTACGGCGTAGCGCTGGCGGGATGGTCGAGCAACAATAAGTATTCGATGCTCGGTGCGCTGCGGGCTTCTGCCCAAATGATTAGCTATGAGCTGACGATGGGTATTTCGTTGGCGGTTCCGGTGTTAATTGTCGGCAGCATGAGTATTGTCGATATTGTTGAGGCGCAGCGCGGCCTTTTTGTGAATTGGTTTGTCTTCCAGAATCCGTTGGCGGCGATTATTTTGATTATCGCTTTAATTGCAGAAACCAATCGTGCGCCTTTTGATCTGCCAGAAGCCGAACAAGAATTGACCGCCGGGTATATGACCGAATACAGCGGGATGAAATTCGCGCTGTTTATGATGGCGGAGTATCTTGGGATGATCGCGGTCAGCTTAATTGCGGCTTCGATGTTCTTCGGTGGGTATCAGGACGGCTTTGGATTGGTGGATAGTTTGCCGATTTTGGGGCCGCTGGTCATGATTGGTAAAGTCCTGTTGTTCTTGTTTTTATTCATCTGGATTCGTGCAACCCTGCCGCGTATTCGCTATGATCGCTTGATGATGCTCGGCTGGAAGGTCATGCTGCCGTTATCTCTGTTGGCGGTGGTGTGGACTTCGGTTGCGGTTGTGGTCGGGGATGCGCTGGGTACAGGCGGCTATATCGTCGTTTCAGGTATCATGGGTGTCTTGGTGCTGATCGCCGGATACTTTATGTTTGGGCGCTCGGCAGCGAGTGAAGAAGAGGATGATCTGGAAACGGATCCGATTATCACGGGCGAACCCTACGGCATTGGCAACATCATTTTGCAAGCATTAGGCGGTTTAATCGCCGTGCCGTTTGTGCTGGTCAACATTGGCATCAGCGGCTTGAAAGCAACTGTTAAAGTCGCTATTGGGGTGCTGGAATATGTTGCACGGCTGGGGGGTGTTCCGATTGAGAAGCCGGACGATAGTGATAAATCCAAACCTGTACCGACGAAATCCGGCGGGGATTAAGTTTAAAATTGATATGCGTAGGGGCGATATCATGCCCCTACTATAAAGTGAGGTTGGATTATGAATGTCATTAAGGGTTTTGCAACCACATTCAAGCACGTTTTAGAAGAAAAAATTACGCTGCAATACCCGGAGCAGGTGCGCCCCTTCCAAGCCCGTTTTAAAGGGCGGCATCATCTACGCCGCTATGATAACGGCATGGAAAAGTGCATCGGATGTTCATTGTGCGCGGCAGCGTGTCCGGCGGATGCCATTTGGGTTGAAGCGGCGGAAAACACCGATGAGGCCCGTTACAGCCCCGGCGAGCGCTATGCTAAGACGTATGAAATCAATATGCTGCGCTGCATCTTCTGCGGCTACTGCGAAGATGCCTGCCCAACACAAGCAATTCAGCTTGGTCATGAGCATCAATTGAGCTTTACTGACCGCCGTGATGCAATCTTCGTTAAAGATATGCTGATCGACCCGGTACCAGAAGGAAAATCGGATACTCCGCAGCAGGTTGAGGCGGGTACATTTAACCGTTCCATCCCGGATATGCCGAACCCAATTTGAACTAGGAAACCAGGCGATGCTAAAGCTATGGGCGCAGTCGTTTTAGGCAGGCTGCGCCCTTATGTTGTCTGATGTTGTGAGCTTAAAAATATGTTCTTAAATCGTTTGAAGTCTGGCGCTATTTGTGTTAGACTGCACAAGTCGCTACCGTAAACGCCCGGATAGGACGTACAAAATGTCAATTGAAGTTGCACTTTTCGTAATTGTTGGCGGCGTTTCAGTCGCTGCCGCAGCCATGATGTTGTTGACTGAAAATGCAGTCCACAGCGCATTGTTTTTGATTTTAAATTTTATCTGTGTGGCCTTCCTTTATTTGATGTTGGATGCGCCGTTTCTGGCGATGGTGCAAATTGCCGTCTATGCCGGGGCGATCATGGTGTTGTTTTTATTCGTCATCATGCTCCTGGGCGCGGAAAAAGTTGGGCAAAGTGCGCGTGAGTTTAAATGGCTCGCGCCCGTAACGTTGGCATTGGCGCTCTCTTTTGTCTTTGCTACGTTCTTTGCATTCAGCGCCGGGGATATTGACTCGAATGACCCTGTTGCCAGTGGCGATCCGCTGCTGCGTGTGGTTCATGCTGCGTCAGGCTTTCCTGAAGCTGTTGATGTTTATGGCAACGGCGAACTGCTCGTCAGTGGGCTTGAATTAGGCGGTGGAAGTGATTACGTCGCCGTTCCAGCGGGTGATTATGCCGTGTCAGTTGCGGTTGCGGGGGATGATCCTGCGTTGGCACTGCCGCTTGGGGACATCACCTTACAGCCCGACAGCGCCCAGACCGCTGTCGCTTATGGTGCGGGGCGGCTGCCGTCTATCGCGCTGGTCAACGAAGATTTGAGCGATACACCGGATCGCAGTGGACGGGTTATCGTCTTTAATGCGTATTCAGGGGCACCTGCTTTAAATATAGTAGACCCCGGCAATGATTTTCTTATCGAAGCAGATGAAGAAGTCCCGGTAATTTATGAAGCGTTGGCACAAGGCACTGCGTCTGCGCCAGAACTTTATCGCCAAAGAACGGTAAATTGGGCGGTTGTCCCTTCGGATAATCCCGATAACATCGTCTACCGCTTGCGCGATTATCCAATCACGCCCGGCGAGACGCAACTGCTCGTTATTGGCGAGGAGCCGGGGGGTGTTGGCGAAGGCTTGCGCCCGATGAATATCGCTCTGGTGAGTCAAACACTCGCCAGCTTCGGCAGTCCGTCCGCGATTGGCGCATCCTTATTTGTTAAATATGTGCTGCCGTTTGAGATTGTCGCTGTGCTGCTGTTGGCGGCGATGGTCGGCGTGATTGTGCTAACGCAACGCGGCGATGTGAAGCCCAAGCCAGGTCGTCCGACTCGGCGTAAGGTCAGCCGTCCGCTGACGAGCGTGATTGCTTCTCAGACTGGTCATGATGTTCACGATCTGCCTGAACTGCCCAGACTTAAAGAGCCTGAATCCGCAGAGCCGGTAGGAGATTAACGATGGTTAATACAGAAGCGTATGTCATCCTGAGCATGGTCTTGTTCACACTTGGGTCGATGGGTGTGCTGCTGCGTCGCAATGCCATCCTTGTTTTTATGTCGGTGGAATTGATGCTCAATGCCGCGAATTTAGCATTGGTGGCCTTCGCTAAACAGTGGGGCGAGGTTGATGGACACATTTTCGTCTTCTTCGTTATCACAGTCGCGGCTTCGGAAGTCGCGGTTGGCTTGGCGCTGATCGTAGCGATCTTCCGTACGAAGAAAAGCATCAACATTGACGAACTGCATTTGATGGAAGGATAACTAACAGTGACAAGTAACGAGTTATGAGTAATGAGTCAACTTACGCTTGAACTTCATTACTTTCAACTCATCGCTCATCACTCATCACTGAAAGGTTCTTTATGCAAAGTCTGGCTCAACTCGCTCCACTGATTATTTTATTTCCGGCGGTAGGCGCGTTCATCAACTTTTTTTGGGGCGCACGTTTGCCGGAACGGTTTTCTGCACTGATTGGTATTATGGCTTCGGCGCTGTCGTTTGTGATTGCGCTGTGCCTGTTTAGCTATCTGGGCAACAACGATTATCAACCGCTGGTGATTAATCCGCCCATTATCGGTGATTGGATTGTGATCCCATCGGCTGATATGGTGATTGGCTGGCAAACACGGGTGGATACACTCAGCGTGACGATGATGCTATTCGTCACTTTTGTAGGCACGCTTATCCATATTTATGCTTCTGGTTACATGCACGGGGATAAGCGTTTCTATCGCTTTTTCGCGTATCTGAATATGTTCCTTACCTTCATGTTGATCCTCATCACAGGCAACAATTTCCTGATGATGTTTGTCGGCTGGGAAGGCGTGGGGTTATGTTCTTATCTCTTAATCGGCTTTTGGTGGGATAAGCCCAAAGGCGAAGGCTGGAAGAACAGCAACGCCGCCCGCAAAGCGTTTATCGTCAACCGTATCGGTGACTTTGGCGTTTTGATGGCGGTGTTTTTGATGTTCTGGACGTTTGGGACGCTCGATTTCTACAAACCGGGCGAAGTTAATAACCCCAATGCCGGAAATCATGGCGAAGAGGCCGAAGCCCATAGCCAAGAAACCGGTGCTGTCGCTGCTGAGGGTGAAGCCCATGCCGAAGGTGAAACCGCCGCCGCTGCTGAGGGTGAAGAAGTTGTCGCCAAGGAAGAAGGTCACAGCGTAGCGATTGCCACATATTCCTATTTGGATGAAGGCATCGAAATGCGTCAGTTGGGTGTATTTGGTCAAGCCGAGCGCATGGTCGAGGCCGAGAATGAAGTCGATTTCGGCCCCTTCCGGCTGCCGATTGATACCATCCTGATCCTGATTACGCTGTTTATGCTGCTCGGCGCGGCAGGTAAATCCGCGCAGATTCCATTATTCATCTGGCTGCCAGACGCAATGGCGGGACCCACGCCCGTGAGCGCCTTAATCCATGCCGCGACGATGGTGACGGCTGGCGTGTACATGATGGTGCGTTCCAACGTGTTCTTCCATCACGCCGAATTTACCTCGTTTATCGTGACGATTGTCGGCATTAGCACTGCCATCGTCGGCGGTTTTATCGCGGTTGGGCAATTTGATATTAAGCGCGTCTTGGCCTACAGCACCGTTAGCCAGCTTGGATTTATGGTGGCGGCGGTGGGGTTGGGCGCGTATGGCGCGGCGATGTTCCACATGATTACCCATGCCTTCTTCAAGGCGTTGTTGTTCTTGGGCAGTGGCTCGGTCATTCATGGCATGGAACACGGTCATCACCATCTCTCACATGGGCATGGCGACACGCATGGCGACGAACATGGGCATGATGAGGAGGAGCATTTCGACCCGCAGGACATGCGGACGATGGGCGGCCTGAGCAAGAAAATGCCGATCACCTATATCACTTATTTGATCGGTACTTTGGCGTTGGCAGGGATTTTCCCCTTCGCGGGGTTCTGGTCAAAAGATGAAATTCTGGCGGATGCGTGGCAGGTCGGTTTTGGCGACGGCGAACTCAAGGGTTTCCTCGCGCTCGGCGTACTGCTGCTTGCGGCAGGCTTTACGGCCTTCTATATGTGGCGACAGATCGAAATGGTCTTTCATGGGCAGTCTCGTCATGAGGCCGCCGATCATGCCAGCGAAAGTTCCCCGGCGATGACGATTCCGCTGATTATTCTGGCATTTTTCAGCCTTGTGATTGGCTTTATCAACATCCCATCAGGCATTTTTGTGCTGAGTAATTTGTTTGGCGAACACCGCCTCTCCGATTGGCTGGAGCAAAGCATCATCAATCTGCATATTGCACCCTTCCAGCTTATTGTGGCGATTGCTGCGTTGGGTTTGGGTATTGGCGCAATTTTCGCGGCAAGATCGATTTACAGCGGCGCAAAAGCTGCTCCCATCCTTAATAAACACAAAGACCCGCTTCAGGTCAACCCGAATACGGGCGTAATTTGGAGTTTGGCGAATGCCCGCCTTTATTGGGATGAAACCTACTTCCGCTTATTTGAGAATCCGTTCAACAAAATCTCCAAATTCCTCGCGGATGTGGTCGATTGGAATTTCTTCCACGATTATTTCCATGATCGCGTGATTTATCGCGGGTTTAACAGCATCGGCAAGCTGCTGAGTCAGCCGTTTGATCTTGGTATTATCGACGGCGCGGTCAACGGGGTAGGCTGGCTTGTCCGCCGGATTAGTGGTGGGATACGCCGCACACAGACGGGTTATGTTCGCACTTATGCAGTTATGCTGCTGTTGGGTGTTGTGGCAGTTATTGTAATTATGCTGTTGCCTTTAATTAGAAGTTAGCTATTAACCTTTAGCGATCAGCGATTAGCCCTTAGCTGTAAATGCTAACGGCTCATTGCTAACCGCTATCCGAAGGAGCTTATTCATGGAACCAGTGAGTTCAAGTTTATCGCTTACGACCATCACGCTGTTTTTGCCGATGGTCGGGCTGACCATTCTCATGTTCATGCGCGAAGATACACAAAAAGAAGCCATTCAATGGACCGCGTTTGGTTTTAGCATCGCCACATTTATTGCCTCGCTGCTGATGTGGGCGACGTTTGATACCGCGAATGGCGGCTTGCAAATGGCGCAGCGCTTCGATTGGCTGCCGACCTATGGCATTAGCTATTATGTCGCCGTTGATGGGCTTGCTATGCTGCTGGTGCTGCTTTCAACCTTCACCATGCCGCTGGCGATTTTGATCTCATTTCGCGCCCATATTATTGAGGAGCGTGGACGAGTCAAGCTGTATTATATGTTTATGCTGCTGCTGGAATGGGCGATGATCGGTGTGTTCGTGGCTCAGGATTTGGTCACGTTTTACATCTTCTGGGAAGTCACGCTCGTGCCGATGTATTTCCTGATCGGTATCTGGGGTTCGGAAAACCGTGTTTACGCCGCCGTCAAATTCTTCCTGTATACGATGGCTGGCTCGATTTTGATGCTCCTGGCGATTTTGTTCGTCGGCAATGAGGCCGGGACGTTTGCCCTGCCGGAAATCGTAGCAGGTGTACAAAGCGGCGCGATTGTCTTCCCGTTTGATGGCGTGTTCAGCACCCAGTCCTTCTTATTCCTCGGTTTCCTGATCGCATTTGCCATTAAAGTTCCGCTTTGGCCTTTCCACAGTTGGCTGCCGGACGCGCACGTTCAAGCGCCGACATCCGGCTCGGTAATTCTGGCAGCGGTTCTGCTCAAAATGGGCGCGTATGGCATGATTCGATTCTGCTTGCCGCTGTTCCCGCAAGCAAGCGTGGACTGGGCTCCGATTGTCGCCGGATTGGCCGTCATCGGCATAATTTACGGGGCATGGGTGAGCTATGCCCAGACTGACATCAAAAAGCTGGTCGCGTATTCTTCCGTCAGTCATATGGGGTTTGTCGTCCTCGGCATCTTCGCGCTAAATGCACAGGGCTTGCAGGGTGCGGCGATCCAGATGGTCAATCATGGCATCAGCACGGGTGGCTTGTTCTTGCTCGTCGGGATGCTTTATGAGCGCCGTCACACTAAAGCGATGTCGGCTTACGGGGGTATCTGGAAAGCGATGCCACTGTTTGGCGGAATCAGCCTCGTGATTACCCTGAGCAGCATGGGTTTGCCCGGTCTAAATGGCTTCGTCGGTGAATTTACGATTTTGCTCGGCTCGATGGGCAGCCAAGTCCTCGGCTTCTTCTTTACGATGTTCGCCACGCTTGGCGTAATTTTGGCGGCGGTTTATATGCTCTATATGTTCCAGAAAGTCTATATGGGCGAACTGGACAAACCAGAAAATATGAACCTGCCCAAACTGCACTGGCACGAAATCGCTGTTCTCATCCCGATTCTCATCATGATTTTCTGGATTGGGTTGCAACCGGGTGTATTCTTTAGTCTGCTAGATAGCAGCACGTCGAAGTTAATCGCAGACATGGGACAGATCGTGCCGCAAATTGTGGCGCAGCTTCCATAGGAGTCTCGCATGATCCAAGCACCGAATATCGCTGATCTTAATCTGGAATACACGCTCCCGGCAGCGTTTCTGGCGATCTATACCTGTTTTCTGCTGATGGCGGATTTGTTCATCCAGCGCAAGACGGTGACGGCATGGCTGGCACTTGGCGGATTAGGCGTGAGCTTTGTCTTTAATTTGTTTGTCTTTAATCAGGGTGGAGAAGCCTTAGAAGGTCTGTTTATCGCAGATCAGTTCACTGGTTTCTTAAATATCATCATCTTGGTTACGGCAATCCTGACCGTGTTTTTGAGTATTGATTACCTAAAACGCACGCAAATTGAGCGCGGTGAGTTTTATATCCTGCTGCTGTTTTCCACAGCGGGCATGATGTTCATGGCGAGCGCCAACGATTTAATCGTTGTTTTCGCCGCGCTGGAACTACTCAGCATCCCGTTGTATATCATGGCGGCCTTTCGCCCTAACGATGTTAAATCGGAAGAAAGCGGGATGAAGTATTTCGTCCTCGGTGCTTTTGCCAGCGCGTTCTTCCTGTATGGCGCGGCGTTGGTCTACGGCGCGACGGGAACCACCCGCCTGCCGGAAATTTTCCAAGCGGTAGAAGGTATCGTCACAAACGATAGCAGTTCGGTTTTCTTGCTGCTGGTCGGCACGGCGCTGTTGATCGTCGGGCTTGGCTTTAAGGTCGCGGTTGTGCCGTTCCACATGTGGACACCCGATGTCTACGAAGGCTCACCGACACCAGTAACGGCCTTCATGAGTGTCGGCGCGAAGGCTGGCGGTTTCGCCGCGCTGCTGCGGGTTATGGTTGTGGCGCTGCCGACCTTCTTCTTGAATCAAGGCGATACTACAACGGCATGGCAAACGGTGGTCTGGATTATCGCCGCGCTGACCATGATCGTCGGTAATTTTGTCGCTATTTCGCAAACGAATATTAAGCGTATGCTGGCGTATTCATCCATCGCCCATGCCGGATATATCTTAATGGCGGTGGCGGCAGCAGGTACGGCGGGTGTTGCTAACGCTGCCGCGCAAGGTGCGCTGATTTATCTGCTGGCGTATGCCTTTACGAATTTGGGTGCATTTGGTGTCGTGCTGGCGCTGGAAAAGAACGACGGTACAGGTACGAACCTCGATGATTTTGTCGGCTTATCGAAGAGCAAACCGCTGTTGGCGGCGATGATGGCGATCTTCATGTTCAGCCTCGCCGGAATTCCGCTTACGGGCGGGTTCACCGGAAAATGGTTGATCTTCCAAGCAACCTTGGATGCCGGACTTGTCCCCTTAGCCATTATCGGGGTTTTAACGAGTGTCGTGAGCGCATTTTATTATGTGCGGATTATCGTCAATATGTATCTGCGTGACGGCGATGGCAGCTCGGCTGATGGGGCGACCCCGTATGTCACCTATGCCATTTATGCGGCTTTTGCAGGAACCGTCATTTTGGGTATTTTCCCCGTCCTAGCGACCAATCTCACGGATACTGTGACGATTGCCGCGAGTGTTATTGCGCGTTAATTTTATGCCTAAGCCTAAGCGTGAAGTGCCTTTACCAGAAATGCGAGATCGCCTAGCGGTCAATCGCAGCGGTAAACTGAGTCCTGCTCAATGGGTCGATATTGTGATTCAACCTCTGATGACGCTGCTGGTGTTAATGTTGCCAGCAGCGGTTGTTTTTTGGTCGAGACTGGTCGTTTTGTATAGGCCGGGGCTGATGATGTTGGCGTTTGTGACAGTCATTTTAGGCATTACGGTGTTTTTTAGGGCTTTGCGCTATGCCCGCGCTCCAGTGCATTGTGCGACTCTTTGTGCGGAGGCTGATGCACCGCCATTCTGGATGTTCTGGAAGCCGATTACCTTATATAGCGAGGACGGCAAAACGCTGCATTTTAAAAAGCGCCTATGTCCGCCGCCGCTTATCAAGCGTGATGTTTGCTACGTGGTTTATTTTCTGCGTGAGCCGCAAGAGGACATTCTATTGAGCATTACCCCGGCTGACCATCCCGAAGTGGAAAACTGGGTACCTGATAAACAGTTTCAAGCTCGTTTTGAAAGCCGCAGTGTGCGCTCTTAGGTGACTTTTGCGTTATTCTGTGTGATCCCATTCAAGACGTGGCTCAAGGTTTCGGCAACTTCTGAGAGATGCTTGCGTTCCTTAAGAATCAATCCTTTGCGTGCATATTCTGCCACTTCGCGGCTGAGTCCGCCTTTTAAAAGTGTTGCGATAGAATTTTCGGTGAGTATGATTAAGCCGTCGCGTAAATAAAGTATTTGGTTGTTATCCTCTGTCATAATGCAATTCCAATCCACTAAAGTGAAGATGTTGTGTTTCTGCCCTTATTTTACCTAATCGGCTGGACATTTACTTCCAATTTTTTATGAATTTTTGTGCTATGGATAGGGTGAAAATATCCCCTTGTGAAAGCCTACCTATGGCATTAGGCTTTTAATACAAGGGTATGAATGAGGCTGTATTTATGCGTAAGGCGTATTTGCCGCTGGCGTTAGCGATTCTGTTAATGGCGGCGGTGCTGAGAATTTCTGGTCTTTATACCTATCCACCGGGGCCGCACTATGACGAAGGCGCGGAACTGCTGATTACGCGCAGCATCGCTTTCGGCGGCGCGAACTTGTTCCCGATTGCCAACAGCTATCAAGGCCGCGAAACCCTCTATCATTACCTGAATGCGCCTCTTCTCCGCTTTATCAAAGACGACATTTTCACCCTCCAAATGACCAGTGTATTTTCGAATATGCTCACAGTCGCAGCCTCTATGACACTTGGTAGGCTGATGTTTCGCGGAAGACGCGGCCTCATCATCGGCTTGGCGATTGGCGTGATGATGACGATCTCGTTTCATCAGATTTATATCAGCCGTCAGGCGTTCAGGTCGGTACTGCTGCCATTATGTCAGGCCTTGTCGCTGTTGTTTTTATGGCGCGGATTAAATGCCTATCGTCGAGACTGGCTGTGGCTCATCTTAGGCGGGTTTTTTTCGGCGTTAGCGCTTTATACCTATATGGCATCGCGGTTATTTCCTCTGTGGTTAATCTTAGGCGGCACGGTGCTGCTTTTCGTAGATCGCGCTCAGTTTCGTAAACGGCTGCGTCAAGGCGCGATCTTTTTCGCGATATTAGGCATTACTGCTTTGCCGATGATCGATTATGCCTTGCGCCAGCCTGAAATCTTCTTGGGACGGCTGGCGGAAGTCACAAATACTGGCACAGATGTGACGTTGATGGAAAGTATTCGCCTGCATCTGCGGATGTTTTTCATCGAAGGTGAACAGTATGTGCGCTACAACGATCCGGGACGATCTTATTTTACACTGCCCGAAGGCTTATTTTTGCTGATTGGTCTGGTAGTGGCGGGTTGGCGATTAACACGACCTGGACGTGCTTCAGAACGTACAGCTTATTTTCTTGCGCTGCTTTCTCCTTTGATGGTGATTCCAAGCGTGATTTCGCTAGGTGGTTTACCGCCGAATTTCTTGCGGTCATTAGGGATGATGCCGCTGATTTTTGTGTTGGTCGCTGTCGGCTTTGAAGCGGTTTACGATGTTTTTAGGCAAATTCGTTTTAACGGTTCTTGGCAAAGTCGGGATGAGATGCCTTTGTTGGCGGCGTTCACGCTTGTGATTTTAGTCATCGGCAGTACTTTTGTGTCTCGCGCCTACTTCGATTGGGCAGGGCGGGCGGATTTATTTTATCAATCGGATGGTGATCTTGCGGCGGCGGCGCAGTGGCTTCCGTCGCATGTTGATGCGGATACATTAGTTTACGTCGCGTCTTACCACCGTGAACATCCGACCATCATCACAGGGTGGCGCGGCGAGGTGACATGGTTGGGGACAGACAGCTTGTTTTTGCCGCCACTTGGTAAAACCGGACTTTATATTTTTGCTCATGATGTGCAGATCACGCCGGAATGGTCAGCATGGCTTGATTCAGGCCAATTAAGCGATATTCCTCTCGGTGCGGATGCTACAGCCGCCTTTCGTGCTTTCCGCGTGTCTGGCGATGATTTGGCGGCACAAACGGAAAGTGTTGAGAGCGAGCAGGTTCATAATAATTTGATGACGCTCATGGGGCTTCATGCTGCGTCGATACCAGCCGGAACGCAAGGCGTAATCACGATGGATTGGCGGATTGACCAAGCCCCGCCTTATGCTCGTCTGCGCCCCATTTTAGAACTGCGAGATTCGATTGGAACGGTGTTAAGTACGTCCGATGCCTACTTGCTCGGCACAAATTACTGGCGACCCGGCGAACTGATGATGCAGCGCGTCCCGGTTGATGTGCCGATCGGTACCATTCCGGGCGAATACGGTTTATATGCCACTTGGGTAGATCGAGATAGTGGAACGTATCTTGCGTATCAAGATGAAAGTGGGGCTTTTGCCGGGATTACGGCGCAAATCGGCAACGTTGAGGTCATTCGTCCCGATCATTTTTCTGCGCCGGATGTGTTGCCTATCACGATTCGCCAGCCTTTTGATGTTGCCGAAGGGGTGCGGTTGTTGGGATGGAATCCGCCACAGAATACCCGTCGCCCTGGCGAATCACTCAACCTTACGCTGTTTTGGCAAGCCGTACCCACCCAGAATGAACGCCAATCCGTTGCATTTGAAGCCGTTTTAGTCGGCGATTCCGAAACCGTGATTCAGCCTGAAGTGCCTGTTGGTGGGATGTATTCTGCCAGTCAATGGATCGGGGGTGAGCTTATTACCGCTCCCGTGCGCTGGCTGATCCCCCGCGAACAGCCAGCCGGAAGTTATGATATTGTCCTTCGCGTGAATGGACACGAAATCGCATTGGGTACACTCGAAGTTGCTAGTTTGGCACGGGTTTTTGATGCGCCCTCAGTCGATGATGTCTTAGAAGCAACCTTGGACGAGTCGCTCCAACTCTATGGCTACACCACAAGCGCGGCCAGCGATGCATTCACGCTTGATCTAGTGTGGAAATCCTTACAGGACGTTTCTGAAGATTACACCGTATTTGTGCATGTTTTTGATGATACAGCTACGCGAATCGCCCAATATGATAGGATGCCTATCGCAAACACCTACCCTACATCGTTGTGGATGCGGGGAGAATATGTCATGGATCGCTATACGTTCAGCGGTTTGCCATCAGGCGATTATGTGTTGCATATTGGCCTTTATTTGCAAGCGAATGGGCAGCGCTTGAACGTAACCTCAGCAGAAAATCAACCGAATTATATCGAAATCCAAGTCCCAAATCCTTTTCCGTGAGTGCAAAGTCGCTATAATCAAGGTTAGTTTTCATCATATGGATTGTTACGGAGGGATGTAAGTTGTTTAAACAGGGAATGCAGGCCAATGGCGTTCTTGAACTACGGATTATCCGCGATGGCGTTTTGACGGATACCAGAGCGCCCGATTATCGTGTTTCCGTACCGGGTGTTGAGGCCTATGTTATTGGCCGCACCGATAGCAACAGCAGTTATGAACCGGATATTGATTTAGCCGCACACGGCGCACAAGAGCGCGGTGTCTCGCGTCGTCATGCTGTGTTGGTGCGTTATAAAGGCTTGGTGCAAATTATTGATCTTGATTCAGTCAATGGGACATTTATTAACAGCAAACGTTTATCTCCGCAGATTCCATATAACCTAAATTCAGGAGATCGCTTGAGTTTAGCAAATCTTGATCTACTCATAACACGCATGGTTGCGAAGTAACTCACGAAAAATTAATGTAGAATATAGGCTACATTAATAAAATCTGTTACTATAGATCACTATTATGATGGAACAAACACACACCCTACGATTTGATGGTTCTGTTTGGTGCAACCTTGATGTTGCCTTACGGAGCGTAGACCAATTTTATCGGCAATTTTTGCGACCTGCGGGCTTAACGGTGATCGAATGGTATATCCTTCGGGCATTGTTTGAGCGCGACGGTCAACACGCATCCGAACTGGCTCGCGCAGTGGGACGGGCAGCGACTTCATTTACGCCTAATCTCGATAAGCTCCAAGACAAGGGCTTGATTGAGCGTCGCCCTGATGAAACAGATCGCCGTGCAGTACGCATTTACTTGAAGGATAACGCTCAAGGATTACGCAGTGAGGTTTTAGAGAGCGCTCGGCTGATCGACGAAAAAATTCGCCAGATGTTTCCTCCAGGTGATTTCGAGACATTTCAGTTAGTGCTGAATAATTTACAGAACCTGATCCAAGAACCTAGCGAATAGTCTAGGTCTGGAGATAGGTTAAATCGTCGCGCTGTGCAGCTAACTCAGCCAGCGCGTCGATGAAATTTTCAAGTACGGGTTCGGTAAACAAGACAAAGCGGACTAACTTAATCTGATCGTGTTCCGAGAGAAAATCAAAGGTTGTTTGGAGCGCAATCGTCGCGGCTTCTACCAGTGGATACCCATAAATCCCCGTGCTGATGGCGGGAAAGGCAATCGTCTCTATTCCGTTTTCGACAGCAATTTCTAGGCTGCGCCGATAAGCGCTGGCTAAAAGCCGTGCTACCGAGTCGTCACCTTTGCGGTAAATGGGGCCAACCGCATGGATGATATATTTGGCAGGGAGTTTGTAGGCTTTGCTGATTTTAGCGTTGCCTGTTTCACAGCCGCCAAGTGTGCGCGTTTCTGCGAGGAGTTCTGGCCCTGCCGCACGATGGATAGACCCATCGACACCGCCGCCGCCTAATAGTGAGGAATTCGCGGCATTGACTATGGCATCAACCGCCTGTCTCGTAATATCACCCTTGATAAGTTCAAGTTCCGTCCGGTTAATTTTGACGCGGGTATTTTCTTGAGGTGTCATAGATTTTAGGATATGTCATACTTTGGGCTAAAGATAAATTACGATGAAGGTGTTAGGGCTAATTTTAAGATTCAATCGCTAACTATGGCACGAATTTTAATCTAACGCAAACTCATGTCAACACTTAACACGCGCCATCAAATCAGGAGGCTCTCATGGAATCATTGACTACGGCAGACGTTCAAAATGCTTTGGAACGCTTGAATCTTGATGTAAAAATACAGACTTTTGAGGCTTCTACAGCCACTTCACAGCAGGCGGCGGATGCAATTGGGTGCGAACTAGGACAGATTGTAAAGAGCCTAGCTTTTATCATTGATGAGCAGCCGATTTTAGTCCTTGCCAGCGGCGATCAGCGCATTGACGACAAAAAGCTGGCTGCCATGTTTAACGTCGGGCGTAAAAAAGTTAAAACGGCGACACCGGAGGAATGTGTGTCGATTTATGGCTATGCGCCGGGTGGTGTGCCACCTTTTGGACATCGCACCAGCGGATTGTCTACTTATTTGGATGATTCCTTGCAGCGCTATAAGCAGCTTTATGCCGCAGGGGGTTCGTCTAACGCGATTTTCCCGTTGACTTTAGCACAGCTTGTTGCGGCGACAGGCGCACAATTCGCCGATGTCAAACGCGAGGCGGCTGTCTAATTTATAACCCGCCACCTATATCTACCCTTACGCGCAGCCCTTCCCCCAAATCACGCAGCATATCACGCAGGCGCGACTTCCAGAGCGCCGTAATTGGGAGGGTTACCGCCGTCCGTGAGACTTCGACATCATCGCCGAGTTTCTGTTCTAAAGCCGCCCGGTTTACCTCACCTAAATAAGGCAGTTTAATTTGAACCTGCCGATCACGCGCCATAACGTGTGTGGCGTTGGCGGCCTGTGCCAAGAGTTTGACCTCAATTTGATACAGCAACCCCTCAACCGCTGTCGGAAGCTGCCCAAAACGATCCCGAAGTTCGTCGCGGATGGCTGCCACCTCTTGCTGGCTCGTTAATCCTCCGATGCGCCGATAAATTTGTAATCGCAGCGCCATTTCGGGTATCCAATCGGCAGGCAGATAAGCTGGCAGCGGCAAATCGATCACAATGCCAACCGTTGCCGATGCAACTGGTGGCGCATCATCACTGCTGCCTTTTAAGTTGCGAACAGATTGCGTCAACATTTGTGTATAGAGATGCAGCCCGATAGCGGCAACATGCCCAGTTTGGCGGGTGCTGAGGATGTCCCCAGCACCACGAATCTCTAAATCGCGCATGGCGATTTGATAACCTGAGCCTAAACTGCTGTTTTCTGCCAGCGTATCTAACCGAGCGCGGGCTTCTTCCGTCAGGCGGCGGGTGCCTCCATGAAAGAAAAACGCATAAGCCTGCTGTGCGCTACGCCCGACGCGCCCACGCAATTGATAAAGCTGCGCCATGCCGAAGATGTCCGCACGATCCACAATCAGCGTATTGGCGTTTGGGATGTCAATGCCGTTTTCGATAATCGAGGTGCAGAGCAGAATATCATATTCCCCGCGCCCAAAAGCCGTCATCACGCCCTCAAGCTGACGCTCGTGCATCTGCCCATGCCCGACGACAATCCGTGCCTCTGGCACGATTTCTTCTAATTTGTCGCGCAGGTTCTCAATCGTGCGGATGCGGTTATGCACGACGAAGATTTGCCCGTCACGTTCCAGTTCCCGCAAAATCGCCTGACGCAGCAGTTTTTCATCAAATTGCCCCACATGGGTGATGATGGGCAAGCGTTCTTCCGGCGGCGTTTGAATCATGCTGATGTCGCGCACACCTGTCATACTCATGTAGAGGGTGCGCGGAATCGGTGTTGCCGTCAGTGTGAGGACATCCACCTGAGTGCGTAGTTTCTTAAAATGTTCTTTTTGCTTAACACCAAAGCGCTGTTCCTCATCAATGATGACTAAACCAAGATTCTTAAGTTGAATATCCTCCGACAGGATGCGATGTGTGCCGATAATGACATCAATTTCGCCGGAAGCCAGTTTCGGGATGACCAGGTTTTGTTCTTCTTTGGTGCGGAAGCGCGACATCATCTCCACCATCAGCGGAAAGGGAGAGAGTCGGCTGCTAAAGGTCTCATAATGCTGTTGGGCTAATACGGTGGTTGGCACGAGGACGGCGACCTGCTTGCCATCCATGACGGCTTTAAACGCCGCTCGGAGTGCGACTTCGGTTTTGCCATAACCCACGTCGCCACAGATCAACCGATCCATTGGATGCGCTGCTTCCATATCGGCTTTGACTTCGCGGACAGCTTTTAGCTGGTCATCCGTTTCCACAAATGGGAACGCTGCTTCCAGTTCATGCTGCCAATGCGTATCCGGTTGGAAGGCATAACCCGCCGCTTCGGCACGTTCCGCATAGAGCGCTAGTAAATTTTTTGCCTCGTCTTCGATGGCTTTTCCGGCGCGAGTGCGGGTGCGCGTCCAATCCGGTTGCCCCAGCTTATTTAACGCAGGGGGATGATCGTCCGCGCCAACATAACGGGTCAGGCGGTCAGCTTGATGAATCGGCACGAACAGCGTATCAGTGCCGTCATACTGGACGATGAGATATTCACGCTCGTTACCTTCTACTGTGCGATGCCGCATCCCATCGAATTTGCCGATGCCATAATCGACATGCACGACGAAATCACCCGCTTTCCAATCGGCATAATCGGCTTCCGGCAGGCGTGAGCGTTTAGGTGCTTTGCTGCGGCGTGGCTCAGGCCGATTCCAGCCAAAAATTTCCGCGTCGGTCAATAAATGAGCGCGGATCCCTTCATCGGTTTGCAGCGTCCAGCCTTCTTGCAGCACCCCATTTACAAAAACCAGCGATTCCTCGCTTGGGACATCGGTAAGATCATTGACGGTGGGGATAAAACCTGACGAATCTTGCTCGTACCACAATTCTGTTAAGCGGACGGCCTGCTGCGTGACGACGATCACCCGCCCGCCTTTAGAGCGCAAGTCGCGCAGACGGGTGAGCATGGGGCGCAGTTGTCCGCCATAACGCTCGCCGGATGTGAAAAGCGTATTCAGCGTTTGCAGAGAAGGGTCATTTGTCGCAGTGAAATCGGCGGCATTCGTTAATTCGATGACGGTGCGTTCTCGCAGCGCGGCTTCCAATGTGTCCCAATCGACAAAAGGCTGCGGATGATCGGGGGCGATTTGCCCGGATTTAAGCTGTTCTTCGTAGGCTTTATAAGCATGATCGGTGATTTCGTCCACGCTGGCGCGGAGATCATCCCAATCCTCGACGACGATCAGCGTATTTTGTGGTGCGTAATCAAGCAAGCTGATCGGGTTTGGATACATAAACGGGATATAATGTTCGAGATAGGCAAAAGCGCTGCCAGAAGCCAATGACTCGGCATCCATCGCGGCGCTGGTCATGTCATCCTGAGCAGGCTGTAGACTCTTGAACCACTCATCTAAATACGCCGCGACCTGCTGACCTTGACTCGGCATTGCTTCCCGTGCCGGAGTGATCGCCACCCGCTGAATTTGGCCTTCGGAGCGTTGGGTCGAAACTTCAAAGCGGCGCAGACTGTCGATTTCGTCGTCAAAAAATTCGATGCGCGTCGGTTGTGTGGCTGCAATCGGGAAGATGTCGATCATACCCCCACGACGGCTGAAAGTGCCGGGTTCGGTCACAAT
>DAOTTO010000563.1:0-3108 GCA_034437895.1 Anaerolineae bacterium
GAATCCAATATCGGCTGTGATGCGCTAAAAGAATTTTACGCATGGGAGTTATCTAAACGCGAGTGCGCTTTGAGTGATGCACTTAAACAAGCCATCTTATCTAGCATAGAGTCATCCGACACCCTTAAGACAGAAAAAGTTCAAATCATCAAAGACAATCAAGATACTCCCTAAACTTATAGCGATTGTGGTCATTGATGTGACGATCTCGTCATAATTTCACATTTCTCTTATAAAAGTCGTGCTACTATGCCTATATACGACTTTCAAATTTATGAGGGATATGATGAACAAATCATCCGTGCTTAAAATCATTGCATTTGTGCTTATGCTGATGCTTGGCGTTGCGATTCTGCCCGCCGCCGCCCAAGACAGCAGCGCTCCGTTTGCCGAATACTTCCCGGCGGACAGTGCGCTGTATGCTTACATCCGTACCGACGATGCCTATATCGACCAGCTTGACGGTTTGCTGGCGCGTGTAAGTGCTGCGCTGCCTGCTGAAGCCAATATTCCTGCCGGGCTGACACTACGCTCAGGGTTGGATATGATCGCAGCGCAGTTGGGCGGCGATTTCGACAGTGTTTTCCGCAGTTGGTTAGGTGACGGAATCGCGGTAGGTGTGTCGCCTGCCATGATGGGCGCAAACAGCGGCGATGGTGAAGGTTTGATTGCTGTATCGATTACGGATCGCTCGGCACTGCTTTCGCTCATCGGCGAAATTATGGCGCGCGGCGGTGGCTCGCTCACGCCTACAGAGATCAACGGCTACACCGTATTTGATCTGGATAATAGTTCGAGCATCGCTGTTGGGGATAATGTGGCATTTGTTGCGCCCCGCCGCGATCTGCTGCCGCTGGAAAGTCTGCCGGAAAACAGCCTCGCTGGGAATGCAGCCTTTAACGAATCGCTCGATCAGCTTCCGGCAGAAAGCTATAACATCCTGCTCTATGCCGATTTGTCCACTATCCAAGCCAGCCAGTTAGCGAATGGGGAAATTGCGGTTTCCGAAATTGTCCCCGGCATTGGCGCGACAGCAGTCGGCGCGACGATTCTGGACAGCACCACGCTGACGATTGATGTGGCACAATCGGTTGACACCTCGGTCATTATGGAAGGGTTGAACATTCCCGCAGTCGGCGCGGTTGACCCAGCATTTTTGGCGCACGTTCCAGCAGATGCCACGCTAGTTATTCAGGGGACGAACTTAAAGGCGCTTTATGATGCCTTTATCGCCAGTGTTCCTACGCTGACTGCACAGGATTTTGATCCCACGACGGAAGAAGAAATTCAACTCGGATTAGCCCAAGTGGACACTTTGTTCCAATCCTTTGTCGGTGTGACGCTGCAAGATGGCGTGTTAAGCTGGCTAACCGGCGATTATGCGCTGTTCCTGACGTATCAAGTGCCAGAGCCAGGCACACCTACGCTGTTTACGTCGTCGTTGTTCCCCGATCAGCCTGTGACGACCCTCAGCTTTGAAGCCGGCTTAGTGATCAAGGCGACGGATCCAGCAAAAGCGCAGGCCTTAGTTGATGGCATCGGCAACGCACTGACGCAGTTTGGCGCGAATGCAGGCGTGACCGTTGCGCGTGAGGAAATCGCTGGCACGAATGCTGTCGTCATCACGACTCCGGCTGTTGCCCCTGCGCCTGCGGTGGAACTTGTCCTCGCGGCGAATGACAGCGTGTTCGTCTTCGGCACACGTCAAGCGGCGACGGCGGCCTTACAAGGCGATGGCGGCTTAAGCAGCGCGGCGCGGTATGTCGCTTCAACCGATAGCATTTTGCTGCCGGGTGCGACGACGGTGTGGTATGCGGATGCGAACACGATCAATCTGTTTGGTGATGCACTGGCGGCAAGTGGTCCCTCAATCAACGGCATTTTCAACAATATTGTTGGGGGCATGGATGCCCAGGCCACCCCGATTCCGTTTGACTTCGCAGCGGCTCAGGCACAAGCAGCGCAAGCACAGCAGATGTTCCGGCAGTTGGCGGGAGCCTTCAGCGGCGCGACCATCTCCACCGGAACAAGCGCGAATGGCAGCGTCCTCATTCGGATGACGCTGACGCTAGCAGAGTAAAACAGTATTTTATATCGGCAGAAGCGCCCCATGACTGGGGCGTTTTTGTTTCATCTTTTCTGTTATACGGTAAAAATAGGTGATATAATGATGCAACTGTCAATTTTTCGAGAATACGCGATGGATAACCGCAACGCACTGAATTATGTGCTGTTAACGCCAACTTCAAAAACGCAGCACACCCTAGAAAATGTCATCCAAACGACACTGCGCGAAAGTGGATTAGAGCCGCTATCCGCCGAACAAAATAATCGCACAGGTAAGCGGCAGGTAGGTGAGAGCATCAAGCGCGATATTGAACGGGCGGATTTGGTGATCGCCGATCTGACTGGGAGTAACCCAAACGTTATGTATGAAGTGGGCTATGCTCATGCGCTGCAAAAGTCCGTGCTGCCGATCATCAGCTCTAAGAATGAGATTCCTTACGCCCTAGTGGATTATCAATTTTTGGTTTATGAGCAGGATAAGCCGCAAGAACTCAGCCAAAATCTGCGGACTTGGGCGAATTATTATCTAAGCATAAAAGCTAGGAAGCTGGTCAATGAGTGAGTTTAAGGGCGTGTGTTTTGTTATCATGCCCTTTACGGCGGAACTGCACTACTTTTACCTCTACTTAAAACAGCATCTCGAAACAGCGCATCGTCTGCAATGTGAACGGGCAGACGACGCAGATACGGATGCGGATATCTTCACCGAGACCATCAGGACGAAAATTCAAAAGGCCGATCTTATCATCGCGGATTGCACCGGATGTAATGCCAATGTGATGTATGAAGTTGGCATGGCACACGCCCATAATCGCAAAGTGATCCTGATTACGCAAGATGACCCTAAAACAATCCCTTCAGATTTAAAACACTATACGTTTATCCTCTACGAACTGAGAAAGCATATCGCCTTTTTAGATGAACTTAGGACTTTCGCTCACGCATTTACCCCACCCCTAAATCCCCTCCCCATTGCATGGAGAGGGGACTTCAAGATGCGTTTTTCTCCCCCTCTCCAAGTATTGGAGAGGGGGCCGGGGG
>DAOTTO010000564.1:0-2157 GCA_034437895.1 Anaerolineae bacterium
ATCACCGCGAGATCGGCGACATTTACGTGACAACGCTGCAACTCGCCGGGTTTGAGACGGAACTTATCATGGATGGCAAAACCGCCCTCGCACGTTTAGAAGGTATTGTGCCGCGTGTGATTATTTTGGACATCAATTTACCGCAAGTTTCGGGCAATTATATCTACAGTCAAATCAAGGCTGATCCGCGTTTGCGGAATGTTCCCGTTGTCATTTCGACGGCCAATATGCTGCTGGCGGATGTGCTACGGGCGGATTTGCGTCCGGGCGATCAACTCTTGATTAAGCCCGTCAGCCCATATCAACTTAAGGATGCTATGGCGAAGTTGTAGGGCTTAGCTGTCGGCTTGTAGCAAAGGAAATACAAATTTTCCTCAGTAAAACCATGAAAGTCGTTCAATTTTTGACCACCTAAGCGCAGCGCCGCCACCAAGAACACCAAGATTTTGAACTTAAATCTCTGTGTTCTCCGTGCGCTCTGCGGTTAAATCTTTTCAATCTTCTTTGCAAACCTACTTTCTGCGCGGTTGTGGTTCTAATCACTACCTGACGCAGGCAGGCGCAAGGTCGCTTGTACCGCGCCATTCGCATCTGCAAGCACAACTACATCACCCGGCGCGAACACAGCCTCATCTCGTCCCCAGAACAGCACAACCGGAGTCGGTTGCCCGGCGCGGGTGTTGATTCGCAAAGTCGCTCCGCTGAACAAGCGGCGTTCATCAAAGACGAACACGTTGCCATCGCTATCACTGAGTGTCCATCCGGTTAAATTGAGTGTGTTGCCCGTATTGCGGATAACGACTTCTTCCCGCGTAATGTCGCCAGCATTAATGACCTGATCGATGACGACTTGCGCGTTTTCTGCTGTCGGCGCGAGCGTGATGGTCGGGCGAATAGTCGGTAATGCCGTGACAACAGCGGTTGATTCTGCCGTTCCTTCGGAGGCTGATGTCCCTGCGCTTGCCAATTCAACCGTCACTTCGGGCGTTTCTTCTGAGGACACAATAATTGGCTCAGTCGGAATTAGTGAGCAACCTGCCAGCGGAACCGTTAAAACCTCACC
Organism: Anaerolineae bacterium; assembly: GCA_034437895.1. GTDB lineage: Bacteria > Chloroflexota > Anaerolineae > Aggregatilineales > Phototrophicaceae > JANRLJ01. The sequence goes on from DAOTTO010000564.1 coordinate 1,064, forward strand.
AATCTGGAGGAAAGCTGCATCTTCTTCCGTCAGCCCATTCACTGCTAAGAGATCGAATACGCTTACGCCATAAATGTCCGCGATGATCGACGGATTTTCGCCATCGGCAATTGAATGCGGGACGCAGTTCGCTGGTAGTGCGGCGATAGTCTCTTGCAGCACTGCATCTTCACTTAAAAGGGTCGGGTCAACCGTCTGCACGGCTGCCACCGAGGGCGCTGTGCCTTCAATCACGCTGGGAGGCAAAGTCGCACGACCCCCATCAGGGGTCGCGGTGACGATAATCACTACGGGCGTAATGTTGGGATTCGGAGTCGCGGTGACGATCACCTCAAACGTTACCAGACGTTCATCAGAAGCCCCACCACCGCCACCGCCGTGCAATCGCAAAATCGCCAGCACAATCGCGGCGGAAATCACCACATTCAAAACCACAAACGTAATCAATCCACGTCGCTGCATCGATTTTCCCTTAGCTTTTAGCCATCAGCGAGTCGCTTTAGGCATAAATTTGAATCCAATCATTCGCGTTACATGCGCCGAATCCTAGCACAGAGCCTGCCTAAGAGCAATTTGGGCTTGGCGCATGAGGTTGGCTTAAAGTTTGGAAAGACTTAAAACCGTTCTAATGGAAGTCTGTTATAGTGGCGTTCATGCGTCCGGGCTTTTAGCAGATTCACAATCGCTAAAGACAAATTGAAAAAAGTAACCTCAATGTACCTCATCGATGGTCACAATCTGATTGGTCAACTGCCAGATATTTCCTTAACTGATCCCAATGATGAAGCGCTCCTCGTACAAAAGCTGATCAGCTTAGTAGCGCGGGCGAAAGTGTTCTGTGTCGTGGTGTTCGATCATGGGCTGCCCGGTGGCTCAAGCAAGATGTCTACCCGCAGCGTCCGTGTCGTCTTTGCCTCGCACGGTTCAAGCGCAGATCGAGTGATGATTGATCGCATCCATAAAGAACGTGAGCCGCAAAAATGGACGGTTGTGTCGTCGGATAATGAGGTGCTTTCCACCGCCCGTCGCTACAAAATGCAGACGCTGACCTCGGCGCAGTTCACCGGAATCCTGCGCCGTCCGCCGCCACCTGC
>DAOTTO010000565.1:0-11705 GCA_034437895.1 Anaerolineae bacterium
CGGGCGGTACGGATGGCATCTTGTCCTTCGCGCAGCTTGCGTAAGCCGGCCCGCATTTGATCGCGGGCATCACGACTTGGCGGGCTGGTATATTGAGCCGGGAAATCCCAACCCTGTTGGGCGGCAACGCGCCGCAGTTCGTCTAAAAATTCGTCTATGGTTTCGATTTGCATCGCCGCGCCGCGCTGGAGCAGGTCTTGGATCGATTGGCTGAGAGACGGCTCAACACCGAAATCGAGCGCTGTAATATCCTGATAGCGTCGCTCAACTTCAAGCTGGCTGCTGGGCTGGGGACGGAGGGTGGTTTTTTGTGGGCTTAATCCGGTAAAAATAGGATAGAGGATGCCCACGCACAAATTATGCACATCCATGCGGAAGAACTGCGAGTCGCCTGTTTTAACGCCGTTTTCAAGCTGGCGAGAGCTGTTTAGGTCGATGATCTGTAAGCGGCTGCCATCCCAATAGACATGCTCTAATTTATGGTCAAGATAAACGATGTTCTGACGGTGCGCCATCTGCAAGAATTGGGCGAATTGTAAGGCAAGCGCTAAGCCCTCCTCGGTTGGCAGCCGCCAACGCGTGTTTTGCTGGCTCGGCTTCATCAGGTAGAGTAGGTTATTGTTACGCGGTAAATTTTCTAAGGTGAGGTAAGGCCGCCAATCGCGCTCTGCGAAATCGGGTGTATGCTCTTTAAAGGCAGAGATGTTTAATCCGAAGGATTGAATATCGCCGCCGGCAGGCGCTTCGCTGTGGGTGGAGAGATAGCCACAATCGCGTAGTTTGACGATACTAGGACTGTTGGCAAGTTTAATTAGTAAGTCGGCTTCGCTGGAAAAAGCCCGATATTCCCAACGGATGTCGCCATTTTGCGATAAATGTTCGGAGCGGAGGACTTTGAAAGCGATGGTTTGCCCCGTGCGCTGGTCTACAGCGTCTAAAACACGGGCGTAATGACCGAGGGCAAAAGTGTCAATAAAGTTATCAATGCGGTAGAGTTCAGCCAGAGTTGTCATAAATGCGCCAGAATCGTGGATAATGGGTGCCAATGTACCATTTTTGAAAGTATTGTGGTAGGGGGCTTTGACGCTTAAAGTGGAGTCGTATAATATAGGAATAAGGTTGATTGCAATTTAGCAAGACGGCGTTGTTAGGCCACTTGCTGGATGTGATTGCGAGAGTAGAATAATTTAAACCAATATTTGAGGAGTCCGGGGAATGGGTGATCCGGGTCAGCCAATTCGTCTTCGCAGCAGCGCACGCACTAACACGGGCAAACTGAGGGACAATAACGAGGATAACGTCCATCTGTGGTCGCGTGACCATTTGGTGTTGGCGATTGTTGCCGATGGGATGGGGGGGGCAGCCGCCGGAGAGGAGGCCAGCCGAATCGCCGTCGAGACGATTCAAGAAGGTTTAGCCGATCCCGTCACCGCCGAAACCGACCCTCAGATGTTCCTTGATGAAGATAGCCTGACAGACCGCATGAGACATGCCATCCGAACTGCTAATTTGACGATTGTCCAGCGGGCAGAGCGTTTTCCTGAATTTAAAGGGATGGGAACCACCGTTACGATGGTGATGGTGCGGAATACGTATGCGGTGATTGGGCATGTTGGCGACAGCCGTGCTTACCTTGTGGATGGGCGGGACGGGCATATTATTCAAGTGACCGCCGATCACAGCTTTGTTCAGGCGTTGGTTTCTGCTGGGCATATCAGCGAGGAAGAGGCCGAAGATCATCCGATGAAAAATGTGCTGTATCGGGCTTTAGGGCAAGCGCGGGATGTGGAAATCGACATTTATTATGAGCGTTTGCAAATTGGAGACCGTTTAGTGCTTTGCTCGGATGGCTTAACCCTGCACGTCAAGCCAGAAGAAATTGCCCAAATCACCCTCGCAGCGGATAACCCGGAAGAAGCCAGCCAAAAGTTAATCGAATTAGCCAATACACGCGGTGGGCGCGATAACATCAGCGTCATTGTGATTAAAGTAGAAGAGGATGATGCCCCAATCCCTACCCAATTGGATTACCAACTCTTGGACGACCCCACCATTATTTTTGGGAAAAATACACCACGTCCATTTAGTTCTTCGGAATCTTTAAATTCGCCTGCGCCGCAAGAACGCGATGGAAAAATGAGTTTGCGAGAAAATACCGATACCGCCACAAAAGCTCCCATTCAAAATTTTTCGCAGCCACGTCCCATCTCTTATCTACAAACGCCAACAAACTATATCGAAAGAAAAGGTGGTTTGTTAGAAAGACTGTATGAGGGGCAAGATCGTTTTCTGCCAGAATAATAAAGAACCATTTTCCTACGCTAACCTGATGATTACCAATCGCTCAACCACCGTTTAGCGGAATTTTCGCGCGGATTTGGCTAGGTGGTGTATAATCCGGTAAATGTTGGCAATGTGTTAGAACATAAAGACGAAATGCTACCATAAATAGCACCCTAAAGGCGAAGCCATGTCGGATACCCCACCCCCCCAAACCGAGTTAACTGAGAATGACCAGCCAAGCGGCGGCTGGAAACAGCCTGCTACCCCTACTGCTTGGCGTGCGCCAGAAAAGACTGTTGACCAGCAGGGTTGGCGTGTGCCGACTTTGCCCGCTAACCTCAAAGAAGAACCCGCACAAACGGGCGCGTGGCATTTGCCCAGCCCAGAAGATACGATTTTTACCCCGCAGGATGTGATCGAGATCGCGCCGCCGCAAAACCCAGCGTCCGCTGCGCCGCCCTCTGTCCCTACCAGTGCATCGACTGTCATGGGAGATGCCATCGCGCCGGAAGATGCCCTTTTTGGCGCGGCAAAAGCAGCCTCCTCAGCATCGGTTGCTCAGACAGATGCCCCCGTTGCCCCAGAAGACCTGATGTATATGTTGGAGCATATCGACGAGAAAGACGACGATTTCGATACGCTCCACATGAGCGAGTTGGTGGCGCTGGCGAACTTGGCAGACAGCCAACCGATGGAAGTCCTGCTCGGCGCGGAGTCGCCTATTTCGGCGGCGCAGGCAGCGGCTAACTTCAAAGCAGAGTCCGGCCCACAAAACGCGATGCTCTCCCCAGCCGAGCGTTTGGCGCTTAAGCCATCGCCTGATGATCCTGGTGAATATGCCCGCCAGCAGTTAGCACTTTTGGGCGGGGGAACAGCCGCCACGCCCGTCGTTGCGGATGTTACAGGGGCAGCCAGCGCCAGCGGAACAGCCGAGATTGATCCGGGTGAATATGCCCGGCAGCAGTTGGCGCAGCTTGGTGTTGGCACGATTCCTGTGGATTCCGGCATTTCCGCCCCGGCTACACCTGTTTTAGCAATAGCACCCGCTGAAGCGCTTAACCCGCGTGAACAAGAGCTTGCCCGTCGCTATCATGATACGCAGGACAAAGTGCAATCGCTTCGGCGTATGATGCAAGCCGGGCAGATTTCCCCTGACGACTTCCAAGCCCAACTGCGCGATTTGATGATTTTGGATGACGATCAGCAGTGGTGGATGATGGGTGTCGAGACGGACACTTGGTATAAATCGGATGGGAGTGATTGGGCGCAATCCACGCCGCCGGTTTTGGTTAAAGAGGAACGGATTAAACGAGTGTCCGCCCGTGACTTAAGCGGAATAGTCCAACAGCCGCTGGATTATCTGCCGGATTCACAGCCGCAGCAGGCCGCGAGTGGATATGAAGAAGCGAGTTCTCCGGCGAGCGAAATTCGGCTAGACGAGAATTATATGCCGCTGCCGAATCAAGTTCCCGTCAACGACCCGGATTTTACCGTCCCGAATCCGAATGTGATCGACCTGAACACGATGCGCGTTTCCGAAGCGCCTACCGTGCCGGGTTCTTCCTTTACGCAGGATACCGTGCCGGGGACGGCCTTTAGCGACCAGACGGTGATGGCGACACCCGTTAGTTATGGTAGGGTGGAAGCGCCGTTTGATGAGGGGATTGATGAACCGCCTGATTATGATGTCGAGCAGGATGCGCCCATCTATGAGGGTGCTGCCGAGCGTCAGCGTCAATCGACCTTCCGCACGTTGGCTTTTATCGCGGCTGGATTAACGATTTTGGCTTTCCTCGCGGCGGGGGCATTTATTGTGTTCGCGCTGCTGTGGTATCAAGGGATTGTTGACACTTGGAAGCCACAAATTGCGGCCTTGGCGAATTATGAGCCACCTTTCCAGACGATTGAAATTTTGGACAGCACCGGCGCGGAGATTGCCACATTGGGGCGCGAAGGCGCGGATCGGCGCGATGTGACTTTGGAACGGATTTCACCGTATTTTATTCATGCCGTGATTTCGCTGGAAAATGAGCGTTTTTATGAAGACCCCGGTTGGGATTTTTTCGCTATCTTACGGGCGTTTGGTCAGAATCTTGCGTCGGGTGAAGTGGTGGAAGGCGCAAGCACGATTACGCAGCAGGTGGCGCGTAACTTCGTCATCCAGAGCGCGGAAGTTTCCGCCGAGCGCAAAATTGACGAGATTGTCGTCGCCGGGGAACTGACGCGCCAGTACAGCAAAAATGATATTTTAGAACTTTATGTCAATGAAGTGGGCTTTGGCAACCAGACCTTCGGGGTGGAGGCCGCAGCACAGTTTTATTTCGGCATTAGCGCGGCGGATTTAAACCTGCCACAAGGGGCGATGCTCGCCAGCCTAATTAGTGCGCCGTCATTAAATAATCCCGTCGTCAATCGTGAATTTTCGTTTGATTTGATGGAACTGACGATGGAGCGCATGGCGGAAATCGGCTGCCTGACTTTCCAGCATGATGCGCCGAATTTGGCAGCAGGCCAGCCGTTGTGTATTACCCAAGAAACGTTGGATAACGCCCCAGTGCCTACCGATACAGCGACGGTGGAAGTACGCGAATATCTGCCGCGTGACTTTAGCATTGACTATCCTCATTTTGTCCAGCTTGTGCAGTCGCAGCTTGAAGAATATTTCGGCGCGGATCAGCTTTATCGCGGCGGTTACAGCGTGACGACGACGTTGGATGTGGTTTCGCAGGATGCGGCACAGGCACAGTTAGAAGCGGCAGTGCAGCAGTTGGGCGGCACCGGTGTAAACACAGGGGCGGTTGTCGTGATCGATCCGCGTGATGGCGCGGTGCTGGCGATGGTCGGCAGCCCGGATTTCAACAATGCCGATATTGGCGGACAGAACAATTACTCGCTGACGTATCGCCAGCCGGGTTCTGCCATTAAGCCCATCGTTTATGCCACTGCCCTACAAGGTGTTGATTTTAACGGCAATGGTGCGATTGATGTGGGTGAATTTATGACCCCTGCTTCAATTTTGTGGGATGTGCAGACGACATATGATGTTAACGGGCAAAGCTATACGCCCGTCAATTTTGACCGCCAGTATCATGGCGCAGTGCCGCTGCGTTCAGCACTGCAAAATAGTTATAACGTTCCGGCGATCAAAGCCTATGCTTTTGTCGGGAATGAGCCGTTTGCACGGATGGCAGAGGCGATGGGGATTCGCTTCCGTCAGGATGCCATTTTTGGCCTGCCTACCGCTGTGGGCGCGACGGAAGTAAGCCTTTACGATTTAACCGTCGCTTATGCCACGATTGCCAACAACGGCAGCCGCCTGCGGCCTTTCTTCATCCGTGAAATTCGGGATGCGGATGGCAATCTCATTCCGCTGCCCACTCGCGCCGAGCCAGTGCAGGCTATTTCACCCGGTACGGCTTATCTGCTGCAAAATATTTTGAGCGACGATGCCTCGCGTCAGCCTGCTTTTGGCGCAAATTCCGCGCTGAATATCCCCGAAATCGCGGGTCGGGTCGGCGCGAAATCTGGAACGAGCGATGGCGTGCGCGATTTGTGGACGGTTGGTTTTACGACCAATCGTGTTGTCGGCGTTTGGATGGGCAATAACAACAATGCGCCGACACAAAATCAGGCGGCCTCGTTAGCGGCTGCGCCTGTTTGGAATCAAGTGATGCGGGCGGCGATTCAAAACCAATCTGTGCCTAATTTCGTCCAACCGAATACTGTGATTGGTCCAGCGCAAGTTTGTTCGCTCACGGGGACATTGGTCGATGCGACCTGTGCGCCGCGTCGTAATGAATGGTGGCTCAGCAGCCAGCAGCCGCCCGCGACGGCTCAGGGTTTCGTGACGACCTTGAATATCGATGGCTGGTCGGGATTGATTGCCAACGATATTTGTAACCAAAATATCGTGACCACAACTTTTGTCAACATCAACGATCCGTTTGCGGTGACATGGCTGAACACGACAGCGCAAGGGCAGCAGTATGCTCGGCAGGTCGGATTGGTTACGCCTGTACAATCCGCGCCGACGGTTTCTTGTGATGCGAATACACCTATTCCTGTTGCCAATATCAGCAGCTTAAGCGGCGATCAAACCGTGACTGGGACGGTACAAATTTTGGGGCAGGCGACTGCGACGGACTTCCAGAGTTATTCGGTTGAATTTGCATCAGCCGCCACGCCAACGCAATTTTTGGTGATTAACAACGCCAATACGCAGATGAGTGCGCCTGGTTCGCAGCTAGGGACGTGGGATACGACACGCATTCCGAATGGGGATTATGTCGTCCAGTTGACGATGATTTCTACAGGCGGACGGCGGATTACGCGACAGGTTCAGCCTGTGCGCGTGAGCAACATTCCACCAACGCCGACCCCTGCGCCTGCGACAGCCATCCCACTGCCGACGCTGCCGCCTGTTTTGGTGCCGACCAATCCGCTGCCGTTTGATAATGCGACGCTGCCGCCGCTGGGCCCCGCGCCGACGGTCAATCCGCTAGGGAATTAGTATCGAGGTTTTATGGAGGGGTGCAAAAGATCGCATCCCTCTTTGTTTTTATGTGTCGTCTTCGTCGGATGTTTTCTGCTGCATCCCGTCGAAGTAGCCGGAAAGCCATTTGATGGTATCAATCGCACTTTGAGGCTGTTGATCGCCCTTCAAGAGGCCTCGTTCAATATCGTCTCCGCGTCGTCCGAAGGCTGCTTTGCTGCGGCTGTCCGCCATTAAAATCACAATTTGAGCGAGTTCTTTGAGGTTTTTCGCCAATACTTTGCGCTCGTCGGGGGTGAGTTCGGACTGGCGCGAGTCTAATTCGGCACGAACCGTCGGCTGATCGAATGCGATGGCCTGCCGTCCGTCGCGGTCAAAAGAATCGGAGATCGTCTGGAGGATCGTATAGGTTGTGCCGATGGCATCCGCGAAATCTTCTAAAGAGCGCTTGCCGAGCATTTTACGGACGGCGAGTGTCGTCTGGGCGATGGCGTGGACTTCTTCGAGAACGCGCTTGCCGTCAAGCGTTTTTTCCAATGCCTGTAAGCGGATAGTGGGCTGGGTGTGAATCCAGTCGCGCCAATGGGTGATGAGGTAGAGACGAGTCGTCGCGCTCCATTGAACACCTTCCCACAGGCGCAGGAGATTTTCAGTCAAGGATGTATCTTCGGGCAGGGCTTCGATGAGGGCAATAAGGCGTTTGCCGGCGGGACGAGCGATGGTTTCCGATTTGGTTTCGGTGGCGGTTTGCAGCATACGCCATAAGATTTCTGGTTGCAGCATAGGCGCTTGATTTTGGTGAATTAAACGGGCGACTTGCTCAATCAGTGGCAGCATGTTTTTGTGCCAAGCACGATTAGCGATGAGACGGAGGTAGGTGTTTACGGCTTGCTGCGGTGTGATCGTTTCGTCGCCCATCACCTGCCCGACAACGTTCAAAACCTGATCTGGCGGTAAGGCGCTGTTTTGGAGGGCGGCGGTCAGCAGCGGGAAAAGCGCTTCATGTTGGGCAAGCTGTGCGACTAATAGACGGAAAAGATCGATTTGCCCGGCGATGATGGCGAGCGTTAACAGACGTTCCAGTGCTTCCGGCATCAGCCAACTGCTTCCATCCGTCGCAAGCTGCGTTAGGATGTGACTCGGTTGGAGATAATCGGGGACGGTATTTACCACGCCATCGGTGGAAAGTGTCCAGAGAAAGTCGATATTAGTCAAAGTGATTACAGCGCTTATATGATCTCTAACGGCCTGATGCAGCAGCGCTAAGGCGATTTCGCGGCCTAATGCAAGTGATGTTGTAAACGCTTCGGGATTATGTTCGCGTAGCGCTGGGCCAAGCGGGTAGGGGAGCGCCGCGACGATGGACAAATCATCCAGCAGCATCTCTAATGACGCGGGGAGTCTTTTGGAGGCCAACATCAAAAGTTGATAACCTAAATCCCCATCGTCATAGGTGCGTTTTTGCGCTGCCAATAAGCCTTCTTGCAGCACTTCGCCCAATTGATAGGCGGCGGGTTCACGGGCGATCAGCTTCATCCAGCTTATCAACGTTTCGCCATCGCCGTCGTTAATGGCGACTCGCAGCGAGACAACGGCAGCCGTCTGTAAACGAGGCAGCCAGCGTTCATTCATCTTTTGGCTGAGGTGGGTGCGAATAAACAGATAGACTGAATCGGGTTCGGTTTCCAAGGCATTTGTCAGCACTTGATTCAGTAGTTGGTCGAGTTCCGCGTCTTCGTCCATCGCCCGTGCGACCATCTCCGCCGCTTCGGTATCGCGTTCTTGTAGGGCATGATAAAGCAGGCGTTCCGCATATCGGCCTAAAAGTGCGCCTGCTGGGGGTGCGTCCCCTTTGATGACGGCTTTGATTTGCTCAATGGCAACTGTGTGATCGGAAAGCACCTGCACATCAAGCAGATAGCGTTCTGCGACTTGCGCGAGGCCATCTTGTAGGGATTTTCCGGGCATGAGGGTGGCAGCCATTAAGTCCATTGAGCGCAGTTCAGCCGTAAAAGATTTGATGTCTCCCTGCCAGAGCGCAACTAAGGAGCGCATGTAAGGCGAGTCGAGTAGGGTGTCTGGCAAGTTGATGCCTGCCTTGAAATCGACAATCCAACGATCCGTCAGTATGTTGGTTTCGGTAAAGATGATGCGGGCTGATGTTGGAAATGTGACGACATTCGTAGAAAAGGTAATCTCTAACCGTGCCGGGGCAGGCAGCAGCATCATTAAACCTTGTACAAGGTCCAGCCGCGCTTCCGCATCGGATGAAAATCCATAAATGAGCAGGCCGCGCTCATCTAAAGCCGCGCCCAACATCTTGAGTATAATTTGCATGTCGCCATAAATGGGATCGGCTAACATCTTATTGAATAACAAAAGTCGTTTGTCTGCTGTCCACGTAAGGGTTGGCGGGAGGTCTAAAGGCTTTAGGAGTTGGGGGGTGTCCTGCTGCATAAAATCAATTAATGTGGGTTCTTCCAAGATTTCAATCAGTGATTTGATGCTGCCCGCCATCGCTTGGAGAGCCAAGCGCGGGAGCAGGACGTAATGTGTTATGGAGTGTTCACCATTATGCGCCCGCGCCAGAATAAACATGTCGCTGATGCCGGAAGCATTGCCAGCGGCATCAAAAATGCCGACGGCATAAGGTGATTGCGGGGAAACATCCACCGAAACGCAGTCGCGCAAGGCGGCGGCCTCTTCTGGCGTTAAGTTTTGACTTATTGCCAAGAGTCCCGACGACCCATAGATAAAATGTGCCAAACTGCTCTGTGGATAAATCATAAATCCCCACTGATGCGACTAACCCGCAGCATTGTAGCGGATTCTTAAGGGGTTTGCATATCGACAGCGTTTGGTTTAGCCTGCCACGAATTGAATCGACTCTTCAAAAAGGCTAATATCCTGACGGAAATCGTCGGTAAGTGTGTGGCGTATTGAAACCCATTCGCGCCAAATAACACCTTCGCCGGGTTCAAACGGGTGCATGTCCTCATGCGCTCCAATCAGCGCTTTGACCTTTTCTTCGGGGAGTTTTATCGCCACACCTTTGCCAGCGACAAACGCAAATACCCGTCCGCCAACTTTATAAGCGGGATAGCCGAAGGCTTTTCCACCTTTAACGCCGGGAATGGTGAGCAGAAGATCATCAAGTAAGGTTTTTTGTTCGGGGTTAAATTTTGTTTCCATATATAGTCCTCAATCAAAATCGGTGGGCAAATCGGGGTTGCGGTGATGTTCAAAAAAGCGTTTAAGCTGCCCCATCGTGACACGCCCTTGTGACAAATCCGTCGGAAGTTCATCTTCACGGAAGAAAGCGACTTCTGACGTTTCTAGGCTGTTTGTGGCCTCGCCGCCCGTGATTTCGCACAGGAAAAAGACTTTGTAGATATAAAACATATCCGGCGGATGTCCGTGCTTAGTCTTATCAAGAAGCGCGAGGAGTTTCGTCGCTTTGACGATGTAGCCGGATTCCTCATATACTTCGCGCACAGTGCTTTCGGCAGGTGTTTCGTTTACATCTGCCCAACCACCGGGCAGCGTCCAACGATTATTATCCAACGTCTCGCGCACCATCAAGAGCGCATCGTCTTTAAAGACTACGCCACGCACATCCATGCGGGGTGTCGAGGGGCCATACTGCTGCGCGAATAAATCGCGGACGATACTTAAATCAGTGTCGCTATAAGTGGCGACGATTTCCGCCAAAATGTCGGTAATTTGTACGTAGCGCTGCTTATCATAAGGATTTTGGGTGTAGTTCAGCCCGGTTTGCACGATACTTTGCAGGGATCGAGTCCATTCCAGCCATTTGGGTTCCAAGGTGATCTCCGAATTTATCGGGTGAGAAAGTGGGGCATCCTGTGTGATGCCCCGAATGAAGATTTAGCGATTCGCAAAGCGGTAGCCGACACCGCGTGAGGTCAGGATATAATCGGGTTGTTCGGGGTTGGTCTCTAATTTTTGGCGCAGATAATGTACATACAACTTGAGGCTGTCGATGGCATCACCATATTCTTCGCCCCATGCTTGGGTGACGAGTTCTGTGCGAGTGACGACGCGCCCGGCATTCCGCACCAAGACACCGAGCAGATTAAATTCTTTCGGCGTGAGATGTTTGATCTCGTTGCGGACGTAAACTTCGCGGTTCATAAAGTTCACGCGGAAGTCGCCGCCATCGAAGATCAGTTCTTCGCTCATGTTGGGGCGGGGGGAGCGGCGTAGGTGCGCTTTAACCCGTGCGACCAATTCATCGTTATCATAGGGTTTGACAACATAATCATCTGCGCCCATTTCTAACCCTTTAACGACATCTTTAACATCGCTGCGGGCGGTGAGGAAGATAATCGGCACATCAGACATTTCTCGCATCCGTTTGCAAACTTCCCAGCCATCCATATCTGGCATCATAATGTCCAGCAGCACCAGATCAGGCTGGTAACGATAGGCTTTCCGTAGTCCTTCTTCAGCGCGATAGGCTTTTATCACCTCGAATCCGCGCCGTTCCAGCAGCATCCCGATCAACTGTACAGTGGGTTCTTCATCATCGACAACCAGAATTTTTTCTGCCATAGGATTGTTTGCTCCGTTAACCTGCGCGGTACAAAGTACTAACTGAATAAACACAATTTATCACGGTACGATATAGGGCGCAAGTGGGTAGAACGTAGATATTACGTTTGTATGTAGTTTAAGGGGACGGATTTCCGCTTAATTTATAACCTATTTGAGGTATTTTGTTTTATAAACGTTTTTTTATAGTTAGATTAACCTCAGTTTTGGATAGCGCACTTTGATTAACTTTTATAATGTCCTCATCCCCCGACCCCTTCTCCATTGCATGGCGAAGGGGAGAAAAACGGTTCACAATGGTTCTTTAAGTCCCCTCTCTACGAAGTGGGGAGGGGATTTAGGGGTGGGGATAGAA
>DAOTTO010000566.1:0-2901 GCA_034437895.1 Anaerolineae bacterium
CAAAATGGCGGGGCTTGCGGATCAGCCTGATTGCTGGCCTTACGATGAGCATTCTTTTTCCGGCGTGGCGGTTGCAATTGGGGTATCCGCTGGCGGCAGTCGCGCCGGCATTTTGGCTGATGCGGCGCTTTAGTCATGTTAGGCCAGAGTGGGCGGCGCTTGGCCTCCGCAGTGTGTCGGGCTTATTGGCTGTCGCCGGCTTATTGGCGATTCTCGCGCCGCTGCATCCGCTGATTGGGCTTGCAGCGGCAGCATTTATCCCGCTGGCCTATATGATTTTTGCCGCCCACACTCATCGGGCGTTTAGCGATCCTAACGCGAATCGGACACTGGCGGCATATTGGCTGGCGCTGGCGATACTCCTGTTTTTGCTGGCGAATGGTGTGATGGGGGCGCTTCACACTTTTGAAGCTGTGCGCCGTTGGACGGATGGGACGCGCATCGAGGATTTGCAAACATGGCTTTCGTTGTGGGCGATGATGGCGCTGATTTTAGGCGTGATAAATCAAGCAGGGGCGGAACTGCGTGGCGAAAATCGGTGGATTACGGGTTTGCTGCCGTATTGGTGCATCGCATTCGGGACATTTGGCGCGTCGCTGGCGTTATTCAGCGTCGGGCTGGTGGAGATTTATCTGACGCGGGTGCTGACTATTGGCGCGATGGAGACAGCGGCGTATAGTAAGCCGTTGGTGCTGTTTTGGCTATTTGGCTTATTTTGGCAAGCGCTCGGCATCTTATTTTATGCGCTCGGCTTTTGGGCGCGTCGCCCGATTATTCATAAGGAGTCCGCTCATGACGCAATGGACGGCTGAGACGATTTTAAAGACCTTGAGTGAAAATCACGAAAAACTGCGCGCGTTGGGCGCGGTGAAATTGGGCTTATTCGGGTCGTATGCGCGGGGTGAGCAGCGTCCTGACAGCGATATGGATTTTTTGGTCACTTTAGTGGCAGACACCTTTGACAGTTATATGGACATTCGATTTTTTCTCGAAGACCTATTTCTATGCAAGGTGGACTTAGTATTAGAGGAAGGCATTAAGCCACGTATTCGTACAGTGATTTTAAATGAGGTTATCTATGCCGAGGGATTACAGACTTTACCTTGATGATATTCAGGAAGCAGTGGAGAAAATCCAACGCTACACCGCGCAGATCGCTGATCTTGAAACATTTGTCGCCAACGAGGTGACGGTTGAAGCTGTACTTTATAATTTTTTCGTGATCGGCGAAGCTGTAAAACATATTCCAGACGATATGCGCGATAAACTTCCCGAAATTGACCGGCGTAAAATTGCTGGTTTGAGAGAAATCATCGCGCACGCCTATTTTTCGCTTAAGTTAAGTGTCATTTGGGATATTGTTCAACATAAATTGAGCGATCTCGGTATATCTGTAAAAACTTTATTGCAAGAGGACGAATGAAACACACACTTTGGATTTTACTACTTTGCACATTAAGCCTATCCGCTGTTCACGCTCAAACACCGCCAACCACCCTCACCGACGCGGAAACAGGCGTGACTTACACAATCGAGCGTTATCTTCCGGCGAATTATCCGGTGGCGCTGGCTTTCGCGCCGGATGGACGGCTGTTTTATACCGAAAAGACCACAGGCAATGTGCGCGTCGTCAGCGCAGATGGCATTTTGCAGCCCGAACCCGTCATCCATCTGCCGACAACGGCGCAGGTCGAGCGTGGGATGCTCGGAATCGCGCTTGATCCGCAATATGACGAAAACGGTATGATCTGGGTGGTGCATACAGCGGAGGGGGATGCCCAAAATTATCCCGCCAATAACCTCGTGCGCTTTTATGAGGAAAACGGCATTGGCGGTGATCCCGAAATCATGCTCTCGATTCCCAACGAAGTCGGCACACTCATCCACAACGGCGGCAATGTGCATTTTGATGCCGAGGGCTTTTTGTATCTCTCGGTTGGCGATTATGATGTGCCTGCCAACGCGCAGGATTTGACCGTCCTGCAAGGCAAAATCCATCGCTTTGCTGTGACGGATGAAGGGCTGATGCCCGCGCTGGGGAATCCGTTTGAGGGCATCAGCATCTTCGCTTATGGGCTGCGGAATCCGTTCGACTTTACATTCGACCCCGAAAATGGACGCATCTTCGCTACCGAAAACGGCGATAACTGTGACGACGAAATCAACCTGATCCTGCCGGGTTTCAATTACGGGCAAGGCGAAGGCTATGTGTGCGGCGGGACGGCGACGGGGGTCGATTTTGTGCGGTATCTGCCGGGATTGATCGCGTATACGCCGACAGAAGCGCCAACGGGAATCGTCGTCTACGATGATCCCGCGATTCCGGCTTGGCAGGACGATCTGTTTTACTGCCTGTGGAATCGCGGCGCACTTGTTCGGGCAGAATTGAACGAGGCGCGGAACGCCATCATCGCCACGCATGAGATCGACCTCGGCGGGGCGCAGTGCCGGATTGACATAGCGATTGGGCCGGAGGGCGGCTTGTATTTTAGTATGGTGGGCGAAGAAGGCGGCGCGATTTATCGACTCGTGAGTGCTGAGTAATGAAGGCTGAGTAAGACAATTGAACCACCAAGTCACCAAGAACACCAAGAATTATTCTGTAGCGACAAGATAATTCCAAATTAATACGGAGAACCCGCCAGATGCTCAAGCATCCGGCTTCTAAAGTGCCAAGCGCACTAAAGGCGCTAAATTGAACACTCGTGATCTCTAATAGCCCCTTCAGTGGGCTTGGTTTCTCGGCATCCTGTCGGCTTTAGCCACTGGCGGCAAAAAGTCAAGCAAATGGATAAAGTCTTAGGCAGAGATTCAATTTTTCGCGTTATAATCAGAGATTGTTATCCAGCGCACAGCAGGCTTATCGCGTATGAGATTTTTCATCAGTTATTCGCGCAGCGT
>DAOTTO010000567.1:0-2542 GCA_034437895.1 Anaerolineae bacterium
GTGAGCAGTGCCGATTCGTTTGCGTCGCCTTACCTCGACATCACGCAAAACAACAACTCGATCGTTTACCTCAGCCTCCGTGGGGTCAACCGTCTACAATTTGATTTCGTCGTCACGACAGATGGCCCGATCAACGTCAGCGTTGAATCTTACAGCGCCATCACCTTTGGCATCACACTGGAACGCGACCCCGCCGACCCGCAGTAGGCATTCGATACAACTTGTAAAGTCGGGGCGTGATCGAAAGATCGCGCCCTAATGTTTTATAATGTTATTGACAAAAGCAAATTTGAATACTAAAGTATTCAAAAATATAAGTGGGGAATTTTAATGACAATAAACGTCATTGATCTGTTTTGCGGCTGTGGTGGAATGTCGTGGGGGCTTTACAAAGCTGGATTTCAGATTTTGGCTGGCATTGATTATGATGACGAGGTGTTACGGACATTTCAAGTTAATCATAATGAGTCGTTGGCGCTAAAAGCAGACTTAACACAGCTAGATCCCCAAGAACTTATGAAAAAACTCAATCTGAAACCGGGTGAGGTGGATTGCCTCATCGGGGGCCCACCCTGTCAGGGTTTTTCCAAGAATGTACCCGCTGCATATCGTTTTTTGAAAGACCCACGCAACCAGTTGTTCCATGATTTCTTGCGTTTCGTAGAAGCTTTACGCCCGAATGTCGTGATTATGGAAAATGTTGCAGAAATCTATGCCGCTTACAAAGGTACGATACGGGAAGAAATTATTGAAACTCTGAATCAATTAGGTTATGCCGTTGATGTACATGTTCTTTATGCGCCGGATTTTGGTGTACCACAACGGCGGCGACGCTGCTTCTTTTTTGCCTCGCGAACAGGTATATCGCCTGATTTTCCTACGCCTACTTTTCGTTCTGTAGAAACATTATTTGAGGAACGTTATATCACTGCGTGGGAAGCAATTTCTGATTTGCCTGCTCTGCAAAATGGCGAGGGTTACGAACCTATGCCTTATATTCAGCCCCCATTAAATGATTATCAAAAGACAATGCGCTGCGAGTCCCCCGTACTATTTGATCATGTCACACGGAAACTCAATGATAAACAGCTTGCGCGGGTCGCTGCCATTCAACCCGGAGAGGGGATTAAAAATTTACCCGATCAACTTAGGCCAAAATCTGGTTATAGCGGAGCCTATGGTAGATTGGACTTTGAGATGATCGCCCCGACCATTACCCGATGGGTGTTTCATCCAGGTTCAGGACGCTTTTATCATCCGCGAGATAACCGGTTGATTACAATTCGGGAAGCCGCACGACTTCAATCTTTTTCGGACGATTTCCGCTTTCAAGGAACTTACATTCAAAAAGCGCATCAGGTTGGAAACGCGGTACCTCCGCTCCTCATCGCCGGCCTTGTACCGAGTATCAAAGCCTGTTTAAGGCTTCCAACAGAAGATCAATGGAGAGAGCAAGCTGCAAGCGTCGCGGATTAAGGTCAAAAATGGGCGCATTTTCTGGCAAGGTAAAGCGCTCAAAGAGCTGCTTCTGATTCGGATACCAACGAAAGATGCAAAAACCGTCTTCTTTACGAATACCTTGCAAGCCTGTTCTTGAGTCATCTGTCCAATGCCATTCCAAATCATCTTGCTTATATTCCTCAAGACGATCTTCGTAAAGCGCAAATCGTTTTAAATTACGGGATTTAAGCAGGATACAAACGCGTTTATCGACTACGTGTTGATTTTTTGCATCAGGATACACCTTTCCCTCATACCAATGTTTGAGCAAGGCTTTACCCAATTGGTCTGTTGGAGAGGCAAGATTTAATGCATCAAATCCTAACGCGACAGCTTTCTTAAAGATATCAGCACGCTGGATGACGAGTTCAAATTCGCTAAGTGGATTAACGGTTGTACGAAGCGCTTTTGCTGACCAACCGATTGCATTTTCTTTATCAATCACATCAAATAAAAGTTTGCGTCGCGTATTGGTCAGCGTATCAATGAGGGGAATATCCTTCATATAGGAAAAAATTGCTTCCCAAACATAATCCTCAAGATCATCGACAAAAGGGGTGGCAAAAGCCGCGACAATCCCATTTTTAAGGCGCTCGATTTCTTTTTCAGTCTGGCTGTACATTTTGCATATCAATCTCAACAAGCCGCATGATTTCGCTTAAATCAACAGCTAAGACAGTGGAAATTTTGTAGAGGGTTCGCAAGGAAGGACTTTTGAGGCCGCGTTCAAGCTGACTCACATACGTGCGATGTAAGCCAGCCCGCAAACCAAATTCTTCCTGACTCATCTTTTGGGCAGTGCGGAGTTTTTTTAGCACGGTGGCAAAGGCACGATCAATCATACAATAAGTTTCTCGTATCGAAGACTATTGATCTACAGCCTAAAGTATTCAAAAAGACATCGTGTGTTGGCGTATTCATAGAAAACACAAATCAAACCATCTGCTAACGGCTACCCTAATTTACTGAATCCCGTTTCTACCCCAAAATAAACACTAGTGATATATCGGTTCAATAGTCAGGTCATCATAACTGTGCCATT
>DAOTTO010000568.1:0-1823 GCA_034437895.1 Anaerolineae bacterium
ATGACTATAAAAGAAATTTTTAAAACGCTTGATTACGGCCCCGCGCCAGAATCGCCCACTGCCGCCCGTGCCTGGCTGGACGATCATGAACGGCGCTTCGGGTTATTGATTAACAACCAGTGGGTTACGCCCAACAGCGGCAAATACATCGACACCTTCAATCCCGCCACCAACGACAAACTCGCTCAAATCGCCGACGCGGATAAAACCGATGTCGATGCCGCCGTCGCCGCCGCCCGTGCCGCTTTCCAGACGTGGAGTAAAACATCCGGTCATGTTCGCGCACGATACTTGTATGCCATTGCGCGGGGAATCCAAAAACACGCCCGTCTATTTGCCGTTCTGGAATCACTCGATAACGGCAAGTCCATCCGCGAATCCCGCGATATTGATATTCCGTTGGTGGCGCGTCATTTCTATCACCACGCCGGATGGGCGCAGCTCATGGAATCCGAAATGCCCGATTATCAACCCGTCGGCGTGATCGGGCAAGTCATCCCCTGGAATTTCCCGCTGCTGATGCTGGCGTGGAAAGTCGCGCCTGCCTTAGCGATGGGCAATACCGTCATTCTCAAGCCTGCGCCTTACACCAATCTGTCGGCGCTTTTGTTTGCTGAGATTGCCGTCCAAGCCGGACTCCCGCCCGGTGTCCTCAACATCATCACTGGCGGCGATCAAACCGGCGCACTCATCACCGAACACCCCGATTTAGATAAAATCGCCTTCACCGGATCAACCAATGTCGGGCGCATCATTCGGCGCGTGACCGCCGGAACAGGGAAGAAACTCTCGCTCGAACTCGGTGGAAAATCACCCTTTATCGTCTTCGATGATTGCGATCAAGATGCCGCCGTCGAAGGACTGGTCGATGCCATTTGGTTTAATCAGGGGCAGGTATGCTGTGCTGGATCGCGCCTGCTCGTGCAGGAAAATATTGCTGACCGCCTGCTCGATAAAGTCCGCCGCCGCATGGATCAACTGCGTGTGGGGGATTCGCTCGATAAAAGCATCGACATGGGACCAGTCGTCAACCCTATCCAATACGAGACGATTGACCGTCTCGTTAAATTAGGCGTGACCGAAGGCGCAGCATTGTATCAGGCACAGGTTGATCTGCCGACCAACGGCTGCTTCTATCCACCGACTCTACTCACCAATGTGCAGCCCTCCTCCACCGTCGCGCAGGAAGAAATTTTCGGCCCCGTCTTGGTCGCCATGACGTTCCGCACACCAGCCGAAGGCGTGGAACTCGCTAACAACACGCGCTACGGTCTCGCCGCCAGCGTGTGGACGGAAAACATCAACCTTGCGATGGATACCGCCCGTAAGATCAAAGCCGGCTCGATCTGGATTAACTGCACCAATCTATTCGATGCCGCATCCGGTTTCGGCGGCTATCGAGAAAGCGGCTTCGGGCGCGAAGGCGGCAAAGAGGGACTCACCGAATACGTCCGTCCCAAATGGCAAAATCGCCCCCGCCCGCAGCTTCCCGAAAATATCAAAACCGCCGCATGGGGCAAAGCAACTCCCGCCCGTCCCGCACATCTCAACGGCTCAACCCCTGTGATCAACGGCGGAATGCCCAAACTGGATCGCACGGCGAAACTCTTTATCGGCGGCAAGCAAAAGCGCCCCGACGGCAGCTACAGCCGTCCCGTCCTCGCACCGGACGGGCATGAAATCGGGCAAATCGGTGATGGCAACCGCAAAGATATTCGGGATGCCGTCCAAGCCGCCCACAGCGCCGCGAGTTGGGCAACCCGTACCGGACACAATCGCGCTCAAATTCTGTATTACATCGCGGAAAATCTCTCAACCCGCGC
>DAOTTO010000569.1:0-3810 GCA_034437895.1 Anaerolineae bacterium
AAACACGCTGTCGGGTTTATCCTGATGGCGTGTTTTTGTTTCATCTTCTGAGATCTAAATCTCCTCTGGTAAAATAGGCATCCATAAATCAACCATAGATAAGAGAAAGCGCACCTCAATGACCGATGGACACAATCGCAAAGACATCCGCCCCGGCATCGAAGTCTCGATTATCCTTAAGCAAGACCAACGCAGCGGAAAGCTCACGCGAGGTATTGTCAAAGACATTTTGACCAACTCTCCCAACCATCCCCACGGCATCAAAGTCCGTTTAGTCGATGGTCAGGTCGGGCGTGTCCAAAAAGTTGAGGATTAATCATAGAAGGTGCTTGGGGTAGTCTCCCTAAACACAGTTGGCAGGTACAGGTTGGAATTACAGCCAGCTAGATTAACGATGAAAGGTGGGAACAAAATTCCCACCTTGTGTATATAGCACATATGTGTTCAAGAGATAGGACATTACGAAAGTATCCCTGTGTGCCATAATGGATGAAACAACTTCACACGCACGTCATGATCGTCGCGTTGCAAGCGGCGGCACGTATGGCATTTTCTATTCCTGAATAGACGCGCTATTTAATCCGCACCGTCCCGCAGGATAACGAAACGTTCATTTTGTGATCTGCGTCATCTAAGGTCATGATGACGCAATCATCAACCTGCTCACATTGACAGTTCAGAGCTTCTAACAGCCATGCTCTCGTAAGCTGTGCCTGTTCGATAAGTGCGTCCATTTCCTCAATTTTCTCGGTTGCCAGTGTCTGCCAGCGGGCGGATGCTGGCGTATCGGGGGAAAATCCGCTGAACAGCACCTGTAGTTCGCTAATCCTAAAACCTGCTTAACGAGCGAGCTGTATTAACCCCAACCGTCGCAGCACACTCAGATCATAGTATCGCCGCTTATTCACACGCTTAGGCGATGGCAGCAATCCAATACTTTCGTAGTAACGGATGGCGGAAGTCTGTATCCCGGCGCGTTGCGCGATTTGCCCGATGGTGAGTTCCTTCATCATGTTTTGCCCTCTTGACTTAAAGTGTACTTTAAATTGTATATTAAGATGCAAGCGAAAAAAATCCCTCGAATGGGAAGGAAGAAAGGGCAGTTATGGTAAAAGGACAGCTTAAGAGCATCGTCATGTTTATTATTGCGTGTTTCACTAGCCCGTGTTGCACACCGCTGATTGTCCCCTTGGTGCTTACGCTGATCGCTGGAACACCGGCAGCCCTTTGGTTAAGCCAAAATTTGGGGTGGGTTTATGGTGTGCTGACTCTCATCTCCCTCATCAGTTTAATGCTTGCCCTGCGTTGGATGGGTAAGCGAAATGCCTCTCAATCAACCGCTATTCGTCCATCAGACATTCCCGTTATCTCATCGTTAGTAGGAGAAAGAACTCATGTTGAATAATCCTAATGCCCAAACAGAGCCAGTGATTGCCTGCAATCCGAGCGCGATTAATCCGGCACAGCGCGATACCCATGTCGCAGTCTCAAAGGAAATTTTTTCTTCTACAACAATCCTTGAAATCAAGGAATTGGCGAATGGCTATGGCTTCCGGCTACCTATGGAAACACCAATGCTTTATAAAACCGTTGAATTTATTGCCAATGAGCGCCTGTGCTGTTCTTTCTTCACTTTTACCCTGATCGTTGGCGACCAACTTTGGCTAGAACTCAGCGGAACACAAGAAGTCAAAAACCTTATCCAGTCGGATATTCTTAAGATTGTCGAGACAGGGAATTTCCCTACGCTGAAAGCATTAGAAGACAATTACGTAGCTGTGACCGGAATAAGCGGGAATTAAGTACAAGTGTCCATACTCTGCGATTAACAACGTATGGAGAAGGTTAAAGCGTAATCGCGCCAAATTTTTGTCCAATTCAAAATTAACCACAAAGTAAAATCAGATATATTTTTGTGAGGGCGAGGCACGCCTCGCCCCTACGAAACACACCATTTTTTTGTAATTCTTTATCGAACGTTACCAAAGGCGCAAAGATCACAAAGGAAAAAAGAAATTAAGGAATTTTCTTTGTGTTCTTCGTGTCTTAGTGGTTCAAAATAATTCTTTACCGTTGATGCGATCACTCTGGACAAGCGTAAACCTCTTTTCACTTTTTACGCTTCACTTGTTACAATCAGCCAAAATCGTAATTCGGTTACAGATGAATATGAAGAGGGTTTATGACCAACAACATCCTTTGGTGGCAGCGCGGCGTGGTGTATCAAATTTACCCACGCAGCTTTATGGATAGCAACGGCGACGGCATCGGTGATCTGCGCGGCGTGATGGAACGGCTGGATTATCTTGCGTGGCTCGGTATTGACGCGATCTGGTTCTCGCCCATTTTTCCGTCGCCGATGGCAGATTTCGGCTATGATGTGTCCGATTACGTCAATATTCACCCCGATTTCGGCACGTTGGAGGATTTCGATCTGCTGTTAGAGGAAGCGCACAAACGCGGCCTCAAAATTTTGCTCGATCTCGTGCCGAATCATACGTCGAGCGAACATGCGTGGTTTAAGGAATCGCGCTCGTCGCGGGATAATCCGAAGCGCGACTGGTACATCTGGCGCGATCCGGCGGCGGATGGTGGCCCGCCCAATAATTGGTTGGCGTATTTCGGCGGCCCGGCGTGGACACTGGATGAAGCCAGCGGACAGTATTACATGCACAACTTTTTGCCAGAACAGCCGGATTTGAACTGGCGGAATCCTGAAATGGTTGCGGCGATGCTGGAGTCGATCCGCTTTTGGCTGCGGCGCGGCGTGGATGGCTTCCGCATTGATGTGATTCACTGCATCATTAAGGACGATCAGTTTCGCGATAATCCGGTGAATCCGGGTTATTCCCCCGGAGATCTTTCTTACACCGCCCAAAAACGCATCTACAGCGAGAGCCGCCCGGAAGCGCATGAGTACGTGCGGATGATTCGCGCTGCGTTCAACGAATTTGATGAGCGCGTTTCGATTGGCGAGATTGATTATTTCCTGCCGTTGGATCAGCTTATGGCGTATTACGGCGTACTCGATGCTACAGGCGCAGGCGACGAACTGCATCTGCCGTTTAACTTTAAGCTGCTCGTCACGCCCTGGGATGCGAAATCAGTGCGGACGCATGTCGATGAATACAACGGCGCGATTCCGACGCACGGCTGGCCTAATTATGTGATGGGCAATCATGATTATATGCGGGTCGCCACGCGGGTGGGACAAGCGCAGGCGCGGGTGGCGGCGATGCTGCTGCTGACCTTGCGCGGCACACCGACGATTTATTATGGCGATGAACTTGGGATGCAGAATGTCGAAATCCCGCCGGAGAAGCTGCAAGACCCTTGGGGGATCAATATCCCCGGCATGAGCCGTGACCCGGTACGCACCCCAATGCAGTGGGATGAAGCGCCTAACGGGGGTTTCTCGGCGGAAGGTGTGGAAACATGGCTGCCGCTTGCGCTTAATTATGCCAATGTGAATGTTGGCTCTTTGGAAAGCGACCCGACCTCGATTTTGAGCTTGTTCCGGCGTTTGTTGGCCTATCGGCGCGAGATTCCGGCGCTCCATGCCGGATCGTATCAGCCGATTGATACGACGGGCGATACTTACGCTTATATCCGGCAGGACGGCGAGCAAAAGCGGTTGGTCGCATTGAATTTTACCGGCGCACCGATCACGCTCGATTTGTCGGCGGCGGGCATGGCGAAGGGCAAGGTCGTCATCAGTACCATGATGGATGGTTCGCAAAGTGCGCCGCGTGAGGTGACGCTTACGGCGGTGAGCCTCCGCGCTAATGAAGGCGTGATTATCGAAGTTTA
>DAOTTO010000570.1:0-4246 GCA_034437895.1 Anaerolineae bacterium
GTGTGAAGCGGAAAACAGGCTGCTGGCGGTTCATCGTTTGCTCCGGGTTTTACCGATGAAATCAGCGTATCAAAGTCGGATCGGGGAAAGACTGTACGATTCCGGTTTAGGGTTGGGAAGATTCCGGATCCGCGATGTAAGATTCCGGCGTGTTCGTTCCTACGATTAATTGGCGGGCATTGCAAAGAACAACGCTGATTGCACATCGCATGAAATTCCATGTTTGACCGATGTAAACCAGCGTATCAGAACACGGTCGCGCGATCTGGCGAGGATTTCAGTTTTGAATGAGCAATCGTGACAAAGGGTTTAGCAAAATTTCACACCGCCACAACACTCTTGCACGTCGGATAATTCGAGCAGCCCCAGAACTGATTCCCTGCGTCATCGCCTTTCTTGACGTAGAACAGGTCTCCGAGTGCGACTTTGCTGCACAACGCTGCCCGCCCGTTGATCGCGGTTCGCAGCACGACGTAGAAGCTCAGTTCCGCAAGCGAGAGAAAGTGAGCGCGCAGATGATACGGAAACTCGGCAGATGGAGCGGTTGTACCGTCGCTTTTACTTTCGCCCGCCAGCAGATCGACAATGAAATCCACCACCTGGTCAGCGGACTCTTGAGACAAACCTATGGCACGCAAGAGATTGCGAAGCAAGCCGAATTTCTTTTCAGAGGACACTGCATCCCTCGTTCATCAATTCAATTCTTAATTTGGGCTTTGTCAGATGGATTTAGAGCTATAGTCATGTCGTTATGGTGTCCAACAATTTTTGATAAAATGAAACGCTTATCTGAACTACGCCACCAGTAATGCAGCCTGAATTCTTTTCCAGCAACATGGTAGCGCCAAGCTCCCCAATCCCCATCTTGAACCTGATCACCGCGCAGTTTTATATGGTGATTTTTCTTGGTTGGAACGGGAGGTGAGAAAACGGCACCAGGGTCGTCTGATGCACGGCGAACTGTCAGCAGATCGCGAATTCGGCTGAAAATGCTAACCAACTCCTCTGATTTGTCCGACAAGTGCATCGCCTCTAATGAAGGAACAAAAGTATTCGCAAAGTGGAAGGGCGCGAGTTGCACCGAAGTATTCAAAGAACAAACATAATCGAACATACGATTTATATCCGGCCAGTAAATTGATATAGACGATGTCTCAGCCCCGGCATTACGGAGACTTTTAGGCGACAACACAGCCTCTAGACGTATTTGTGTTGTTTTATTGCCCTTTTCATACAGGATCGCGTCAATCTCGATTTGAGCCAATTGCCCATTTAGTTGAGGTTCTGCAATGGTTAGGATTGCCAGATCGTTCGCATTGTGCAAAGGCACAGCAGCGTAGCAAGTGGCATACGCGAGCAAACCTCCTGTTAGGTGAAATGCTAATGACAGATCCCCCTCCGCTTCCAACCTTGACAACACTTCGGGAGGGCGCACTGTGATTCCTTCTTGTTCAATCAAAATCAAGGCTCCAGACTCCGCCTCAATCCAAATAGAGGTTTTTGAATTATGCTCGTAAGTGAACTTAATTCCTAGTTTCTCTGAAAGTCCGGGCACTCGATTTGCGATGGTGTGGACAAGTGTTATCAACGTCTTCGCATCAAACTCTACGACACCTGCCCTTGATAACCATCCTTGTAATTCCTGTAGGTGTTCTGGGTAACGGTCAGATGTATATAGAGCGTCCTGGCAAAGCTCCGATAATGTAATCTCGTGTGTTCCGGAATCAATCAGGTCATTGCAATCTACAAGGTAGTCATAGAAAGTTGTCCACGCCAAGGCATCAGACTGGCTTGCAGGCGCGAGCAAAATAATGGGATCCGCTAGCAGCAGCATTGTTTATCCTTTTGAACGACGTTTTTTACTGGCAAGCCGAGCGATGCGTAAATTTTCATTTTCACCTTGGTCAAAAAAGCCCTCAGGCCACTGTGAAATTGCGCCGTATTCGTTTGACTCGACCTTCCGAAACTGACTTTCGGTTCCTATACGTTCAGCAAAATAGATTTGGACGCGCTTGAGAACTTCAGTCCCTTCATCCTCGACAATCCTTAAGCGTAATCGATTAATGATATGTTCGCTGTGGGTTTCGATAATGCATTGCACGCCTACGCGCGCAAGCGCAAGAAAGAAATCGGCGAGTTGTGATTGCACTCGTGGATGAAGATGAACCTCAGGTTGCTCAACGATAAACACAGCATTGGACGGAGTTAGTAACCCTTGAGCGATGATTGGCAATACCTGGCTAGTACCAAAACCCACTGATGTAAGATCAAGCTCTTTCTCCATGCCAGAAGCATAGATTTTTAGCATCGTACCCAGTTTGCCTCTATCTTCGGCTTCAACTCGGTCTACAAGCTCAAAGAACTGAAGCCACAAGATAAGTGCTTCACTTAGGAAACCTTCATTGATTTGGTGTTCAAATGGATGCCAGAAACGAATCCTTCGCGCCGCATGTTCACGCAGGGCAGAACCCACATTGGATCCTGTAACCCCGACTTCTGACCACAGTGAATTTGCATCTGGAGAGAACAGCATTGTGGGTGGGTGGCGATTTGCACTCAGATAACGAATACTGCGTGTGAAAATTGTATCCAGATTCGCCTTGACCATCCGCAAAAATTCCGGGTTGTACGGCTCTCGGACGCTTTTGACGATATTTGGCAGTTGTTTCACTAAGAGTTCATGCAATGTCAGGCTTTGTGTCGAAGAAAGTTTCCCAAACCATTCACGATACTCTCGGAAAGTTGTTACTGCGCGCTGTTTTTTGCCAAAACCGAAAAAAGTGGTCGTTTCCAACCCAGTGATTTGCAAGTTGGCGGCAGACCTCAACAAGGCAATCCAATAGTTCGCTGGGATTGCTAAATGTATATCCGTTTGATCGAGTGGAATCGTGAGTGGGTCCGTGAGCATGGCGGGCCAATCGATGTCGCGGTTTAAGGTCAAAGCCTCAATTTCAATCCAGCGTGGATAAAAATATTCTACCGATACCTTCGCGTCTTGAAGTGGCGAGATTTCTGTCATTCCATAGGTGTATAGTTCACGCCTTATTTGTGTTTCAAGATCATCACTAATTGCATCGACTACATATCCGTCATCGCGCCAAACAACGCTAAGTTGATCGCTAAAGCGCTCGTAATTTGTGCCAATCCCAATCGCGAAATACCCCTTTAGTAACGCCACTTGAGTTGCGCTTGTAGGCAATAATTCGACCCGTATGTAACAATATTTGGTTGAATCGTAAATATCCCGCAGCAGCATCTCAATAAGTATTGGAGTTGCATTTTGTTGATCCACAAGTGTTCCACTATGCCACACATCTTCAACCTGTCCTAAGGTGACGAGTTCACCATTAAGTTGAAGTGCTACGTTTTCTCGATTGGCTATTGTTTGCATCAGCAATAAAATCGATTGAATGATGGTGCTTTTGCCCGAACTGTTCGCGCCAGCAAAAATTGTTAAATCGCGGAATTCGAGCAACTCCATACCCTCTTTCACGGCTTTGAAGTTGGCCAGGCGATAGTTACGGATCATTGAGTTTTCCTCTTTTGCTTTATTGTAGTACCTCAACTGGCTAAAGATGAGGGGATTATGTCGCTGAATTTGCCCAAAATACCCCGCGTTTTCACCAAGTTGAGGTAGTAGGATGCTAAAGTTGCTAAATAGCGTTGATGTATTGTGGATTTATTAGCAAAAGTTCACATACCGCTCAATCGGAATCACTATCTTTCCTCGTCCCCATTCTCATCATCCGAGTCCGCATCCCTGCCCATGCGATACTTGATATCATAGTGGATGATGAAGCCGTCATGCCGCGCCAGCACCCGGTCAATCATACCGACTTCACGCCGACGACGGCATATTCAACACCGCTCGGATTGCTCATGTGCTTCGACGCATCAAGCATTTCCATCCCGACCAGGCTGCCGTCTGCGGCACAATCGAGGATCATCCCCGACTTATCTTCGTCACTTTCGGCAATCGGCGCATCGCTGAACAGAATCCGCAGCACATCGACGCTCGCGTCATAGGTCACTTTCAAGATGCGCGCCGATCACTGATGTGCAGGATTGTATAACCGATGATTTCGTCACCCTGATAGCGAATAATCACGTCGTCGTCGGTCAATTCGCTGTCATCAGCAAGGCTCGGTCGCTTGAAATTGATGTACAGCACATCCGCTTCGGCATCATAGGTCATCCACATCGACTGCCCCGGAACGCGGGAAATTTCGGGCAGCAGACGCAGATA
>DAOTTO010000571.1:0-18960 GCA_034437895.1 Anaerolineae bacterium
TATTAAGGGTAAATAAAGTGACCATTATGGGGCATACTCTCAACTATATGGTGTTCATTTACGCGATATGTCATTGGCGATAAATTGATTTTTTGAATTGAAACAGGCTGAGTAGTTACTGCTAAGTTTAGCGCTAATAGAGGGGGGAACGTTGATTTAGCTGACGAATACAAGTATTGGTATCA
The DNA here is from genome assembly GCA_034437895.1 of Anaerolineae bacterium. Classification (GTDB taxonomy): domain Bacteria; phylum Chloroflexota; class Anaerolineae; order Aggregatilineales; family Phototrophicaceae; genus JANRLJ01. The sequence continues at coordinate 186 of DAOTTO010000571.1, forward strand.
AGCAAATATCTCATAGCATTTCGTCGCGGCTTTCAACTTCCCCCTGCGGAAGACGTTCAATCGGATCATCTGACAAGCTCCCTGCTGTTTCCTCAATAAAGGCTAACTATTCTGCCCTTGTCATTTTATTGGGGATCGTAATCACAACTTCGCAATCGACATCGACTGTACCAATGAGAAGTTCCAACCGAAGTACGCCATCACTGCCAACATGTTGCGTGAGTTTAATTGCTTCCATTTTAGACTCCTCTTGATCGTTTTTCCTAAAGACTATCATAAGGCTTTTTGTTGCGAAAAATTAAATCCGTGTATAATCTCCGCTAAAATACAATCAATGCAACCATTTTAGCAAAAGGAATCATTCTCATGGGTGACCCCAACCAATATTATCAGGAACGCCAACGGGCAAATTTAGAGACCAAGCAAACGGGAAATGCCAATCGCCCCACATTGGAAGTCGTGGAATTGGAAAAACAGGCAATTGCAGGGCAAGTCGTCCGTTGGCAGCAGATTGTCGTTTATGGATTAGCGGTCATTGGCGCACTCGCAATTGGCTATGTGATTCTGACCGCGCTCACCTAACCAAGGACGCACGCATGGCAGCCGACGCAAAACAGCAGGCCGAAGACTTTAAAGCCCTCATGGAAGAAAAAATACGCACGCTGGTGGGTGAATTTGCGGAAGGCAAGATCAGCCGTGAGCAGTTCAACGTCCTGTATGAGCGCTATAGCAGCCGCCTTGCCATTACCAACCACGCCTTATTCAGTGGTACGCCAGAAGCCATTAGCATCGTACAAGATGGCTTGCCCACCGTCGCCATCAAAGAAGCCTATACCGGCAAAGCGATGGGGATGGTCATCTATCATAATAAAAGCGGGATGGTCATCGAAACATTGGGCGATTTCGATGTCTCGGTGACGACGATTGCGCCTATTTTAAACGATTTTTCAAGAATGATGTCTGAAAACCGATTGATTGATCGACACTTCGAGAAAATTGACGCAAAACAATGGCTGCTGTTCACACCCGGCAAATTTAGCACCGTCGTCACCCTGTTTTATAACGAACCATCGCAAGACCAAATGCGCGAAATCGAGCGCTTGCATCATGATTTTGAAGAAGCCAACCGTACTGCATTGGAAAAAGAAGTGGTGGATGGCGATCATCTGGCTTATCCTTTTTTGATCTTTATCAAGCAAAAGTTCAAGCGTTAAAGCTTTGTCAAGCATAATATCGATTGTATCTTTGGAACGTCATCAAGCGCATTCTGCGGCACAGGTATTGGGGCGGGCATTCTATGACGATCCCCTCTATATGTATTTATTGCCGAATGATCGCAGCCGCGCCGCCCAATCCGCATGGTTTTTTCAGGCTTTAATCAGAGTCGGACTGCATTTAGGCCAAGTCCACACGACACCTCCTGTAGGCGGCGCGGCGATCTGGCTGGCACCGGGCAAAACAGACGTGAATCTCTGGACAACGATCCGCGCAGGCTTACCCCTTGTACCGCTCAAATTCGGTTTAGGCGGCTTCCGGCGCACGATGAACATGCTCAGCAGTTTTGAAGAGTCTGTTCACGAAGCAGATTTAGGCCGCCATTGGTATCTGATGCTGCTCGGTATCGATCCGCAGCAGCAAGGGCGCGGTTTAGGCGGCGCGTTGATGCTGCCGATGCTGGATCGCGCCGATTCCGATAATCTTCCGTGCTATCTGGAAACGTGCAAAAAGCGCAACGTCGCGTTTTATGAACGCTACGGCTTTCGCGTGATTTTTGAACGCCACATTCCCGGCGGTGGGCCAATCTATTGGGGCATGGTGCGCCAGCCAAAGTCATAACCAGAACGGAACCTCGCCCTCGCTCGCGCCGAATGTGCCGCCCTTCCGCAGCCAATAGGCTAGATCATCGGCGTTGCTCACCGTCACAGGCAGCTTAGACGGCCCCTCCGGGCTGTATTGCAGCAGTGACCACACCAATATCCCACGCAGCGCCTTTCCGATTTCCAGCGCCCCGCTCCCGGCATCTCTCGTCCGAACATAAAGCGGTTGCGGAGTCACATCGGCCTTCGGGACAGAGGACACCAGCAGCGCCTCACAAGCGCTCAATTTAAAGGCACTGCCCCAAGGCGGCTGAATGACCTGCCCGTTTTCCGTGCCATACAAACGCGGCGACCCAAAGCGATCAATTTCTACTGGATAAAAAGCCGCGCCAATTGCCCGCGCCCAACCGCTTAAGGCTTGCAGAAGTTCATCCGCCATTTCACCATCATGATGAATCACCACGCGCTTTTTAGCGAAATCGCCTTGTGAAAATAAATCGCGCATCAGCACATAAGGCAGCGCCGCATCTTCCAAAATCAAATCGCGCACGACATAACGCACGAATTCGCCATCCGCTTTATATACACGGGCGATAGCCGTCAAGCGCGTTTCGCCTGTTGTTTTTTTCGTCTCGCGGATGATCGCCAGCCCAATCACGTAATCGGCGTGTTCCATTGGCTCGACCAATACAAACGGTGCGTTGCCTGTCTTGCCGAGGATACTCAGGATAATCGCGCCCATCGCTTCGGGATCGTCCAGTGTCGCTTTATAGATGAGGTGAATTGGCAGCGCACGTCCCAACGTCAATGAGCGCAGATACGCCGCCGTCGCATCGTCATCGCCCGTGTCTTCATCATCACCGCTGCTGGTCGCATCTGGGAAAAACGCCAAAATAATGTCGGGATTTTCTTTCTCCACCACACGCACGGCGCTGGCGAGGTTCGACTGCGAGATCACGCGCACCTGCCGCTCACGAATGATGTCTATCGAAAAATCAAACGTGCGCTTAAGTTGACGCTGCATCGCCTCAACAAAATCTTCGAGTTTGTTCGGCAGCGCATTGACGACGCAAATCCGAATCGGCATTTTTTTGAATACTGGACGCAGTTGATACGCGCCGCATTTCGTGAAATCCTCAGCCAAGGTTTCCGCCCGGTAACGCTTAACCCGATTCTGGCTGTAACGCAGGTTCATCTCGAAGTCGGCGGAGAAAAATAAATCGGGCGCGGTGCGGGCATTATAAGCGTTCGCCAATACGCCGGCTTCTTTGGCAATATCAGACGCGGCCTTCACATAACGGGCGCGCGTGGCAGGTTTCATTTGCAGCGAGACAAGCGCCTGCTTAGGGTCGAGATCAAAGCGGCTCATATCTGGCAGTCGGACGATCAGCTTAAGCGCGTCGGCGGGATAAGTGATTTCCTCTTGTCCGGCGCGGATTTGCACCTGCCACGTACCATCCGGGGCAATCTTCAGGCTGACGATCTCACCACGCTGCTCCGACTCGCGTTCCTTCACCCACAAGCCATTCAACTTTTCGTTGATCGCCGTCACATCGGTTTCGCCGCCGACAAATTCTTGCAGCGACTGCTCATAGAGTAAGCGGGATGCAATCGAAATGGAGATGGCAGGCGCGTCCCGCACAGTCCATGTTTGTAATTTATGTTCGCGCTCGGCGGTGGCGCGACGCAGTGCTTTTTCGGCTTTGGCGGATTTCTCTAACGCGGCTTGAATCGGCGCATCGAGTGCTTTGAGCGAAGTCCGCAGCACAAAAGTGGCGATAGTTTGCGCTGAAGGCTGCCACGTTGCATCTTCCGTAATTTCATGCAGCGCGCCATACGTCCCCGGCTGTTCGCCTTTGAGGATGTCGAGCGTAATCAGCAGCTCAATCGCGCTGCGCGGCGTATCCGTAATCACACGTCCATCCAGCCACAACCACGCGCCGGGGTAGGCTTTTCGCAGCCGCGCCGCAAGCCGCCCACAGAGTCGATTAAGTGCCGCGCCTTCGACCTCAGCCTCCAAGCGATAGGCCGCCAATATGGGCATCGCCTCCTGCACAACCGGAAAAATTTCGACAAATAAATCAGGCATAAATCATTAGTCCTATGAGATGATTTGTTCTAATTATACTTGTTTCGCAGGTAGAATGCATGAAATTTGATACAATGTTATCAAAAAGGAGTGTGCAACATGAGTGCCGTAATTCCCGAAAAAGTGGACTTGAGCAAATACATCGAAATGCGCGAGGGTCGCGCCAACATTCGTGGGCGGCGGCTGCCGGTGGCCTATCTCGCCTCGGCACAGCGTGTCAATCATTATTCGATTGCCGATCTTATGGATAGCTACACCTTGACCGAAGAACAGGTGTTAGCCGCCTTATTGTATTACCGCGAACATCAGGCTGAAATTGACGCGCAAGAGGTCGAAGATTCACGTATCGCCAGCGAATTACGTCAACGCTATGGCGGCAGAAAGCCGGGTCAAGGATGATCGGCTTTTATTTTGATGAACACATGGATCGCAAGGTTACGAGATCACTGATAAAGCGTGGTTATCATGTTGTGATGGCGGTTGATGTCGGTATGGAAAGTAAAGATGATGATACCGAACACTTGCCTTATGCAACCGCGAATAATCTCGTCATGGTAACATTCGATCACCCTTTTGCTGGACGCACGATGTCACGCAGCGATCATCCGGGATTGATCTGTCTTGACCAAGAAATTCAGGATAACATCGGCAGCATGATTGAAGTTCTTACGGAATTTGCTGAACTGTATGATCCTGAAAAAGACGCTGGGCAAGTTTATTGGCTGCCTTGGAATTCTTAGTTTTATCTTGAGGAGTACACATCATGAGCGCCGTGATTCCCGAAAAAGTAGACTTGAGCAAATATATCGAAATGCGCGAGGGTCGCCCTAATATTCGCGGACGGCGGCTGCCAATTTCGTTTGTTGCAGCGATGCAGCGAGAGAATAATGCCTCGATTGCCGAAATTGCTTATCAATATACGCTATCCGAGGAGCAGGTTTTAGCGGCGTTACTTTATTATCGTGAACACCAAGAGGAAATTGAGGCTGAAGACCAAGAAGAACAGCGTCAATGGGATGAAATGAAACAACTTTATGGCGGCAGAAAGCCGGGTCAAGCATGAACGGGTTTTATTTTGATGAAAATATGCCCCGTGATGTCGCAAAAGCGCTGATTAAACTCGGCTATAAAGTGATTAGAGCAATCGATGTGGGCATGGAAGGGAAAGATGATGACACCGAACATCTTCCCTATGCGACAGAAAATGATTTGGTCATGGTCACGTTTGACAAGCCATTTGCCGGGCGCACGATGTCCCGCAGCGATCATAAAGGTTTCGTTTGCCTTAACCGTAATATTCGGGTAGACATTGGAAAAATAATTGAAATTCTAACTTCATTTGGGGAGTTATACGATCCCGAAAAAGATGCGGGGCAAGTTTACTGGCTACCCTAGAAGTCTTAGTTTATCTTGAGGAGTACACACCATGAGCGCCGTGATTCCCGAAAAAGTAGACTTGAGCAAATATATCGAAATGCGCGAGGGTCGCGCCAATATTCGTGGGCGGCGGCTGCCGATTATCATGATCGTTATCACGCAGAGCGAGAATAAATTTTCAATCGCGGAGTTAGTAGATAATTTTACATTATCCGAAGAACAAGTGTTAGCTGCGCTGCTTTATTACCGCGAACATCAGGCCGAAATTGACGCGCAAGAGGTCGAAGATTCACGTATCGCCAGCGAATTACGTCAACGCTATGGCGGCAGAAAGCCGGGTCAAGGATGATCGGCTTTTATTTTGATGAACATCTTCACCGCGTTGTTGCAAAAGCGCTGATAAATCGCGGCTATAAGGTCGTGATGGCTGTCGATGTGGGGATGGAAAGTAAAGACGATGATACCGAACACTTGCCCTATGCAAACGCGAATAACCTCGTCATGGTAACATTCGATCACCCTTTTGCCGGACGAACTATGGCACGCCGCGATCATCAAGGATTAGTCTGCCTTGACAAAGAACTTCAGGGCAATATCGGCAGTATCATCGAAGTATTGGTGGATTTTGCCGAACTGTATGATCCCGAAAAAGACGCTGGGCAGGTTTACTGGCTGCCCTAGAAGACTTAGTTTATCTTGAGGAGTACACATCATGAGCGCCGCGATTCCCGAAAAAGTAGACTTGAGCAAATATATCGAAATGCGCGAGGGTCGCGCCAATATTCGCGGGCGGCGGCTGCCAGTAGCCTATCTTGCCTCGGCACAGCGTGTTAATCATTACTCGATTTCCGATCTTATGGATAGCTATACCTTGACCGAAGAACAGGTGTTAGCCGCCTTATTGTATTACTGCGAACATCAGGCCGAAATTGACGCGCAAGACGCGGAAGACCTGCGAGTCTCCGATGAGATGATGAAATTGTACGGCGGCAGAAAGCCGGGACAAGCATGATCGGGTTTTACTTTGATGAACACATGGATCGCAAGGTTACGAGGGCGCTGATAAAGCGTGGTTATCATGTCGTGATGGCGGTTGATGTGGGGATGGAGGCGAAAGATGACGACACTGAACATCTTCCCTACGCCACAGAAAACAATCTGGTGATGGTCACATTTGACCAACCATTTGCCGGACGCACGATGTCACGCAGCGATCACAAAGGGTTGATTTATCTTGCTCAACGCATTCGTGAAGATATTGGCAACATCATTGAAGTATTGGTGGATTTTGCCGAACTGTATGATCCCGAAAAAGATGCTGGACAAGTCTATTGGCTTCCTTGGAGGTCTTAGTTTATGTGTGAGGGTTGCACAAAATGAGCGCGATAATTCCCGTTAAATGGATTTTAACGACTCACCAATCAAAATACGTTACAATCTTGAGCTATTGTTTAATATTTTTTAGATAAAGTCCCTAGCCTATGTCCGAAAATACACATCTTACAAAGCCAATCGAATTGAATGCCGAAACCTTTACCAACCGTGAACTGAGTGCGCTGGAATTTAACCGCCGCATCCTCGCGCTGGCGCAAGACCCTGATGTGCCGCTGTTGGAGCGAGTCAAATTTCTGGCGATTGTTGGCAGCAACTTGGATGAATTTTTCATGGTGCGGGTGCCGTCTTATCATCAAAAGATCAAGTTAGGACTCAGCACCACCCGCCCCGATGGCTATACCCCGACGCAGCTACTGGCGGAAATTCACAAGCGCGTACTCGATATTATGACAGAACAGCGCACGACGATGCAAAGTGTGCTTTCGGAATTAGAGGGTCGCGGGGTGTTCATCCGCAAATTGAACGAACTTAAGCCGCATCAGCGTGAAGCCGTGCGCTTATATTTTTATGAGGAAGTGTTCCCCGTACTCACGCCGTTGGCTGCCGATCATGCCCGTCCTTTCCCGTTTATTTCCAACCTCAGCTTAAACGTCGCTGTCTATCTTGAGCACGACGATGCACAGAACAACGGTCAATATGATGACCAATTAGAATTCGTGCGGATTAAAGTCCCCGAAGATATGCCGCGCCTCGTGAATTTAGATCGTGTCGTTAATAAATATTCGGTGTGCTACGACTGTCAGGATAATTTTATCTGGATTGAGGATGTCATCTCGGATAATCTCGACCTGCTGTTTCCGGGCATGAAAGTGATGGAACATCATCCCTTCCGTGTTACGCGGGATGCTGACATCGACTATGAGCATGAGTTCGACGAAGAAGAACTGGAAGACATCAGCGAAATTATTGAGGCAGGGGTCCGGGAACGACGTTTTGGCTCGGTCACGCGCTTAAGTGTTCCAGAGAGCATCAGTTCACGAATGCTGGATCGCCTCATTTATGAATTAGAGGTCGAGCAAGACCGTGATGTCTATATGCTGGATGGCGCATTAGGGTCTGCCAGTTTATTTGAACTTTATGACCTAGATCGTCCGGCGCTGAAATATTCGGTACATACACCGCGACTGCTGGAAAATTTACCGAGCGGCCCCCAACTTTTTAACGCCATTCGTGAGCGTGATATTTTGCTCTTTCATCCCTATGATTCGTTCATGCTAGTGGAAGAATTCTTCCGCATCGCCGCCCGTGACCCACAGGTGTTGGCGATTAAGGCGACCTTGTACCGCGTCGGTAAAAATTCACCGATTGTACGGGCGTTGATGGAAGCCCGTGACAATGATAAGCAAGTCGCCGTACTGGTGGAACTTAAAGCCCGTTTTGATGAAGAAAATAATTTGGACTGGGCGCGACAGATGGAACATAAAGGCGTTCATGTCACCTACGGCGTGGAAAAACTAGCGATGAAGACGCACGCCAAAATCGCCCTGGTCATCCGCAAAGAAGGCGATGGTTTGCGCCGTTATGTCCATCTCGGCACGGGTAATTACAACGCCAGCACCGCCCGTCTTTACACCGATCTGGGTTTGCTGACGGCGGACAAGGAAATCGCGGAAGATGCGACACGTCTCTTTAATCGCTTAACCGGATATGCACCCACCACCACCTACAAACGTCTTTTGATCGCACCAGAATATCTGCATCCGGCGCTGGTCGCGCTGGTCGAGAATGAAATCAAAGCGGCAAAGGCTGGCAAACCTGCTCGTCTGATCTTCAAGATGAATCAGCTTGAAGAGGATGTCATGACAGAAAAACTTTATGAAGCCTCGCAAGCGGGGGTCAAAATTGATCTGATTATTCGCGGACTATGCTGCTTGCGTCCCGGACTGCCCGGCATCAGCGAGAACATCCGTGTTATCAGTGTACTCGGACGCTTTTTGGAACATGCGCGGATTTATTATTTCCAGAACGCGCCGGAAAATCAGCGGATTTACGCAGGCAGTGCGGATTTGATGCGGCGTAATCTGTTGAATCGGGTGGAAACGGTGTTCCCAGTGCTTGAGCCGCGTTTGCAAAAGCGGGTGATGCGTCTGCTGGCGACGGATTTACGCAGCAACGCGACGACGTGGTTGTTGCAATCCGACGGCACCTATCAACGGGCGGAACGCGCTGAAGATGAACCACTGATCGACAGTCACATCATTTTCATGCAAGACAGCGCCGGGCTGGATGTGATGCCCTAACGCCTATGCCACTATCAGAACGCGCATTCCGCACCCACACGCTCATCCTCAAGCGGCGTGATTTTGGCGAAGCTGACCGCCTGCTGACCCTTATCACGCCCGATCACGGCAAAATTGAGGTGATTGCTAAGGGCGCACGTAAACCCAACAGCACCAAAACGGGTCATGTTGAGCTATTCACAAAAGCAGATATGCTCATCCATCGCGGACGCGACCTCGACATCGCGCAGCAAGCCGAGATGATTGACCCGTATCAAGCGCTGCGGGAAGATTTAAACCGGGGCGCGTATGCCAGTTATGCGGCGGAGTTGATGGATCGCTTTACTATATCGGGCGATGAAGATATGCATATCCTGTTTGATCTCCTCGCGGAAACCTTCCAACGGCTGTGTGTAGAAAACGACCTCCCCCTCGTCGCACGTTATTACGAGATTCGTCTGTTAGATACAGTCGGCTTCCGACCTGAATTGAACGAATGCGTGTTCAGTCATGAGGAACTGCGCCCGGAAGATCAATTTTTTAGTAATGCCGAAGGCGGAGTCGTCAGTCCACAGGCCGCAAAAAACAGCACCGCGCTCGTGCCACTTTCGCTTAACGCCCTCAAGCTGCTGCGGCATCTCCAGCGCAGCCCGTATTCACAGGTGCAAGCGCTGCAAATTTCGCCACAGCTTCATACCGAAGTTGAGCGCTTGATGCTCGGTTACATCACCTATCTCTTGGAACGCCGCCTGCAAAGCGTCGATTTTATCCGCAAGATTAGAGCGTAGAGAGCAGTTAGCGATTAGCTTTTAGCTCAATATACAGCTTGGCGCTCTTGGTGTCTTAGTGGTTCCAATTTTTCGTATGCCTTTCGCCGATTTCATAATCAAGCAGAGGAGGCTTTATCGTAAGCGGCGACGAGGCGTTTAGGAGCGCGTCTGCGCCATGCCTGCTCAAAATGCTGGCGGAGGTCATCCGGGTGTATTTGGGGGAGGCGAATCAACACCATTTCCCAACCGACATAATGATCGGTGATGAAATAAATGTCTGGTTCCAGTGCAGTCAACATATCAATATCGAATTGATCCATCTTGAGGGCGAGCGTTTCGCCATCTTCCTTAAGAACCGCCAGGAATTTTTCCCGCACCCGAAAAGACGGGTTTCCGTGTGTAAATCCTTCCTCGACTTCGGGCAGGGCTAAGGCAATCTCGCGCAAGGCATCGAAGGTAACGTGGGGGATATTGTCTTGAAGATTTTCGCTCATGGTAAACGACTCCATTCGTAAATCATTTGTTCTACGATTGAGTTATAGCATACCATGTTTCTGCGGTCAGTGTAAACATCACTTCCTCAATTTGCCCGCCGTGCAGCCATGTTTTATGCGGCAGCGCCCCCGTATAGGTAAAGCCTAATCGTTCCGGGATAGCACGGCTGCGAATATTTTCGCTGGCGCAGCGGATGAGAATCGTCTCTAAGCTCATTTCGCCAAAAGCATGATTTAAAAGCGCGTGGCAGGAGCGCGTGACCAATCCGCGCCCTTCATACGCTGCGCTGATCCAATAGCCAATCTCGCTGCGGCGGTTGATCCAATCGACATAGACCAGTCCGATTTTGCCGACGGGCTGCCCTTTAAAGTAGATGACGAGATCAATCCCATCATCATCGACACGTTTGTCTACCAAACGGTCAATCAAAGCGCGAACATCCGCCAGCGTCCACAGCGAATCCGGCCAATTTTGCCAGCGGCGCAAATACGCCCGATTGCGGTCAATCAGCGCATAGATAGCCAACGCATGGGCGCGTTCTACGAGCCGAAGTTCAAGATCAGCGTCAATTTTGTGGGGAAAACGCATAGGTTCACATCCTTGAGTGCGTGTTTATTGTACATCAAACTGAGGGATTGATCTTGGTGCGCTCAACAGGAAGAATACGATTCGCCGTTATTGACCTGTGCTTATTTCTGCTATGATTGCCATTATGAATTATGCAAAAATCGCCATTGATGCCCCGGTTGAGGGCGCGTTTCATTATCATATTCCGGCGGAATTGGACGGCGTGATCGTCCCCGGTCATCTCGTGCGCGTGGGATTTCGCACCGCGATGCAGCCGGGAATCGTGGTTGCGTTGGACGACGAGAGTCCGGTTGAAATCACCAAACCGATCATCGAACTGCTCGACCCGCAGCCCGTCGTCACCGCGCAGCAGATCGCTCTCGCGCATTGGATCAGCACCCAAACGTTGGCTCCACTAGGTCAATGCCTGTGGTTGATGCTGCCGCCGGGACTCGTTGGACGGCGTGATGTTTTGCTGACGCTGCTGCAAACCGACGTTATCCTCTCCGACCCGCTGCAAGCCCAATTGGTTGATTTGCTGGCGCGGCGGGGATCACTGCGCGGCGACCAGTTGAACAGATCGCTTAAACAGTGGGAAAAGGCGGCGGATCCGCTGGTGAAGGCGCAAATCATCAAGACCGAATCGATTTTGGGGCCGGCGCGTGTCCGTCCACAGTCGATTCAGGTCGCAGCGTTGGCGATTCATCCTGAGCGCGTCCCCGATGTGCTGCCCGACTTGCCGCCGCGCACCCATGCCATGAGCGAAAGTATCTTGCGCGTCCTCGCCCGCGAGACAAAGCCTGTCGAAGTCAGTTGGGTGTATGCCCAAACTGATGCAAAACTCGCTGATCTCAAGCGGCTGGCTGATCTCGGTCTGGTTTGGTTGGGTGAAAAAAAGACGTGGCGCGATTCGCTGGCGAAACAGACCTTTGTACCGATTGCTGCGCCCAAGCTGACGGCGGCGCAAGCAGCGGTGTGGGCGGAGGTTCAGAGGGCAGCGGGGTTGATTGGGGAGGCTGGGAGGGGGTTTGGATTCCTCCTACACGGCGTAACGGGCAGCGGCAAAACCGAGATTTACCTCCGCGCCATCGAGCAAACGCTCGCGCAAGGACGGCAGGCTATTTTCCTCGTGCCAGAAATTGCGCTCACGCCGCAAACCCTCCGGCGCGTGGCGGCACGTTTTCCGGGTCGCGTGGCGGTGGTTCCAGAAGACGGCTTTGATGAGGAAGGCAAAATCGCGCTCTATCACAGCGGCTTGAGCATAGGGGAACGTTACGATACCTGGCGACGTGCCAGAGACGGCATGATCGGCGTAGTCGTGGGGACGCGCTCCTCCCTGTTCACGCCGCTGCCCGATGTCGGGCTGATTATCCTTGATGAAGAGCATGATGACAGCTACAAGCAGTCGCCGTCCGGTACGCCGCCTTATTATCATGCGCGGGATGTGGCGGAAGAGATGATGCGAGCGAATAATGGCACGTTGATTCTCGGCAGCGCCACGCCTTCCATCGCCACGATACTGCGGGCGGAACGCGGCGAACTCACCTATCTTCGGCTGCCAGATCGCATTATGGGGCATCGCGCCCACATCGCGGAGCAATCGGCAGGCGTGGGTGTTTTGCCGCTCTATCGTCCATCGGAAAGCGATCAAACCGACGCGCTGACGATTGATCTGCCGCCCATTGAAGTGGTCGATATGCGGGCGGAACTCCGCGCAGGCAATACAGGTATGTTCAGCCATGCCCTCACCGCCGCACTTTCGGAAACGTTAGCGCGGGACGAGCAAGCAATCCTCTTTTTGAATCGGCGCGGCTCGTCGAGTTATGTCTTTTGCCGCGATTGTGGGTATGTGGCGGGATGTCCGCGCTGTGATATGCCGCTGACCTATCATCAGAGCGGGGTAGCCCTGCGCTGTCATTACTGCGGACATCAAGAACCGAGTCCCACGACTTGCCCAAAATGCAGCTCTAAGCGCATCCGATTTTTTGGTGCAGGGACGCAGCAGGTGGAAGAAGCGGTGAAAGCCGCGTTCCCGCAGGCGGTTGTGCTGCGTTGGGATGCGGATAGTGCTGCCAAGCAGGGCGCACATGACTTGATCTTAGATCGCTTTATCCACCGCCAAGCTAATATCTTAATCGGGACGCAGATGATTGCTAAGGGGCTAGATTTGCCGCTGGTGACGTTGGTCGGCGTAGTCAGCGCGGATACCGGACTCGGCCTACCGGATTTCCGAGCAGGAGAGCGTACCTTCCAAATCCTCACGCAGGTCGCGGGACGGGCGGGACGCGGTGTTTTAGGCGGACGAGTCGTGCTGCAAACCTATCAGCCCGACCATTACGCCATTGCCGCCGCCGCCCATCACGACTATGCCGCCTTTTATCAGCAGGAAATTGCTCACCGTCGGGAATTAGGCTATCCGCCCTTTCGGCGGATGGCGCGGCTGTTATTTCGGGATGAGCGCGAAGCAAAAGCGCGGGATTCTGCCCAGCGCACCGCCGATTTGCTGCGGGTGCGCTTAGAAAAAGCCGAGATGAGCGACAGCGTGTTGATTGGCCCCGCGCCCTGTTTTTTGAGCCGGATTAATCGGCTTTATCGCTGGCATATTATCCTGCGCGGGAGCGATCCAGCGCGAGATTTACGCGCCATCGAACTCCCGCGTGATTGTATTGCCGATATTGACCCGCTGGATATTCTTTAAGTCCGCCGAGAGTAACACACAGGTCACTATTTACACCCACGAAAATAGACACCGCTGATTTTTTCTTCAGGTGAGTCGATTTTGGCGATAAGTTTTGTTCAAGCGTGGATATGATTCATCTTCGGATTTTTATAAGCTGGACGATTTGGCGCGTGAGTCCCCACACAGCATAAGTAACAGCAAAGAGCAAAATGACCCCCATTGTGAAAAGCGGAATCGCCCGGACGAGAATTTCCCGCGTTAATGTCGACGGCTTAGAAGCGATTGAACTTGACGATGAGCTAAGGAGGGCATCCAAACGGCGCAGCACATCTTGTGCGTCTTGGGGGCGGTTTAGCTGGTAATACATATCAGCTAACCAGTAATAGGCGGGTGAGTAATTGCGGTCAACGGTGATAGCAGCCTCAAAATCAGCGGCGGCGGTTTGCTGCTGACCCAATTGGGCATACGTGCGCCCTCGATTAAAATAAGGCCATACTAAAGGTGTATGCCCTAACCCAATCGCACGGTTGAAATCCGCAAGGGCAAAACCACGCTGCCCCAATGCGTAGCGCACCAATCCACGATTGTTATAGGCACGGGCATAATTCGGTTCGACGGCTAAAGCGCGGCTGTAATCGCGCAGGGCTTCATCAAAACGTCCCATCGTATAATAAGTTAAGCCACGATTAGCATAAGCGCGGTAATACAGCGGGTCAAGGCGCAGTGCGCTATCAAAATCCGTCAGCGCGAGTTCAAATTCATCCAAATTAAGATAGGCAAGGCCACGTCCGCTGTATGGCAGCGGTTGATCGGGTTCCAGCAAAATCGCGCAGGCATATTGCGCGGCGGCGTTAGCATAATCATTCAGATTGAGCAATGTCCGGCCTAACATCAACAAAATGGCGTAATCTTCTGCCACACGCCCATACTCATCCAAAGTTGTACACGGATACAATTCCGGCGGCGCGGTTGATCCTTGAGCATCAATCCCATCCCTTAGTGCGATTGAGAGAAGCACAATTACAAAGAAAAAGAGCAAGCGCCTCATTAGATTATGCTTATTGTGCCGCGTTCCATGCCGCCATCAGGTCGCGGTGGGCAGGGATGTTTTCCAGCGTAGATCGGCGCTTGTCCTCGTTCCCGGCGGAATCGAGAATCATCTCAAGTAGGTTATAGCCAGCATTTAAGATTTCATCGGCGCGGTAGTCTTCCACGGCTTGCAAAACCTGATAGGCTGTCCAATAGACTTTCACTGGCTCGTGCGCCACATAAAGCGGATATTTTGCGATGATCTCATCAACGAAGGGCAAAATATGCAGCATCGCCGCCATCAGGTTGCCCCGTGTCATGGCGACCCGCGCCAATCCCATCGCCGTCAGCATCTTTAGCAAATCATCGTCTTTGGCATACCCCTCGGCAGCACGTTGAAATTCCGATTCTGCCTCATCTAACCGTCCAACTGCCGCCAGCGCTTCGCCGCGTTGCAGCCAATAAAAGCGTCGTTGATCGATCTCCGATTCCATACTTTCTAAGACGGTTAACGTTTGTTCGGCGGTTTCTAGCGCCAGTTCTGCGTTGCCTTCGTGTAAGGCGATGCGGGTGAGGGTATCCAGCGTTTGCACTTCAATCCAACGATCATTAATTTCGCGGCTGAGGGTTAGCGCTTTTTCGCCATACTGACGTGCTGTGGCGAAATCGCCGAGGGCGCGGTAGGCCAAACAAAGATTGTTATAGCAAAAGCATTCATTCTGGCGATCATTGGTCGCCCTGGAAATTTCGGCGGCCTCTTCCAGATACGGCAGCGCCTGGCCGTAATGATGCGTTTCCAGATCATTCGACCCCAAATTAAGCAGCAAGCGGCATTCATAATACCGATTGCCAGATTCGCGTGCGAGTTCGAGCGCCTTCTGGTTATATTCGTTGCAGGTATAATAATCCCCTTGCGCCTTCATAACCATCGCTAAATTGCCATATACGTTGGTCATCCCCGCACGGTCATTAATCCGTTGGCGCATAGCGAGGGCTTCTTCAAACATCGCTCGCGCCTCGGCGTGACGTGCCTGCCGCCACAGCGGAATGCCGACATTGGCGAGGGCGGAAGCGATATTGGCAAGATTGCCGAGTTCGCGCTGAATATCGAGCGATTGGCTAAAAAACGTATATGACGTTTGCCAATTCCCTTGTAAATCCGCCAAGATACCAAGCTGCCGCAAACCCATTGCCCGGGTTTCCGGTAGGTTGAGCGTATCGGCAAGTTCCATCAAATGCTCAAAATGCGGACGCGCTTCATCATAATTGCCTGTCCGCCACAGCGCCCCGCCGAGCGCGGCTACAGCATTAATCTCGACCTGTTGATGGCTGATTTCTTTCGCCAATTGGATGGCTTGTTCAGCAGCGGCGATGGTCGCGGGGTAATCGCCGGTATCCAAGTGATAATTTGCCAACCGTTCCTGCGCCCAAGCCTTTTGTTCTGCCCCTAAGCTATTCGATAAGGTGATGAGGGTTTGAACATCTTGTTCGCGCAGTTCGCGTGCGCCTTGCGCGATATAAATTTTCTCGCGGGTGAGCAAAATCGAGAAACGCGCCAAAAGCGCCATGTCGGGCGTTAATTCAAGCGCTCGGTTGAGGAAAACGAGGGCTTCATTATTGGCATAACGCTCTACCGCCGCTTCTCCAGCGAGACGCGCATAGTGGCGTTCTTTTTGCAGATCGCCTGTGATCTGATGATGACGGGCGAGGTCGCCATAATAAGGCGCGAGTTCATCAAGATGCACTTGTTCGATGGCTTCCGCCACCCGACGATGGAAATCGGCCTGATTGGGTGCATTCAACAAGCCTTCGCGCAGTTTTTCGTGTGCGAAGCGCCAGCGATCATCGACCACTTCCAGCACGGCAGCATCAGAACACGCTCGCAGCCACGCATCTAAATCAACCGCTTCAAGCACTTGCAGCACTTCAAGGTCAAGATCGCGTCCCATCACTGCCGCCAAGCGGAGCAGGTCGCGTCCTGCTTCCGGCACACGTTCCAGCCGTCGCTGGATGACGGATTGAATCCCTTGAGCAAACACGCTGGCCGGAAGCGTTTTGGTGCCAATATCCCCCAAACGCTCGACATCTTCCGCCAATGCCCGCACAACCTCAACAGCAAAAAAGGCATTGCCTTCAGTTTCGCGCTGGAGCAGTTCGATCACTTCCGGCCTTTGCCCAGCCGTTCCGAGCATGGAATAACTTAAAGCGGCGATCTGGTGTTTGGAGAGGCGTGCGAGTTTTATTAACTCCATGTTGGAGAGTTCATCGGGCAGGTTCGGACGTTCATCGTCGCGGAATGTGCCGACAATAAGCAGTGGAAAATCTTTGGCGACGGCATTAAGCTGCTTAAGCGGTTCAAGACTTTCCTGCGCCCATTGTAAATCCTCCACCAGCAGCATCACCGGATGCGTCACTCGGTGGATGACCTCAACAATTGTCGAAATCAAACGCTGCTGCCCAGATTTGGCATCGACCCTCGGCGCAGGCGGGATGGAACGCTCCAATAACTCCGGCATATCCGGCACAATCTCATGCAGGATCGCCGCCTCTAAATCGCTGAGTTCAACCATCAACGCCAAGCGACGCATCGGCTCACGCCATAGTTGATAGGGCAGCCCGCCGCCGGCCACACCTTGCCCACGAAGCACGGCTGCGCCTTCGATGAGGGCTAAAGTACGGACTTCATCAACCAAGCGCGATTTACCCACGCCGGATTCACCACCGATGAGGAAGGATGCGCCCTGCCGCGCCGCGACGATGGTTTTGAGTGCCTGCCTTAAGCGATAAATTTCCTCATCGCGACCCACAAAATCTGCTGCTTGCAAGAAGCTCTCGCGGATTGCCATGCTTTCTGGCGGGAGGGGTATGCCAGTGGCGGCGCTAAAAGCAGCGATCACCTCACCTGCATTTTCATAGCGATCCAGCGGCTCTTTTTCCAGCAGCCGCCCGACCACTTCTTGTATCGCTTCATCAGGAATGCGCGATAAATCCGCTGCCATATTGAGGATATTCATCACCATCTGCCCCGGACTATCCCCGTAAGGATTGGAACCTGTGATGAGTTCATAGGCCATAACCCCAACCGCGTATAAATCTGTCGCGGCGGTGGTGGACTTCCCCCACAGCACTTCGGGAGCCATGTAGGCCAAAGTCCCCATAACCTCGCCTTTTTGCTGGGTGTCGCTGTTGGTCGCCAACGCCAGACCAAAATCTAGCACTTTGACTTGGCCTTGCGGCGTGACCAAAACGTTCCCCGGCTTTAAATCCCGATGCAGGATGCCCCGGCGGTGCAAATAGGCTAAGGCTTGTAGGACTTGAATCAAAACACCGATCTTGACGGATAAATCACGCGATTCGGTGTAAGTGGCAACCGTCTCGGCCTCTTCGATGAGCGTCATCGTAAAATACGGATGCGATTCGCCCGTGTCCGGCGCGATCTCGAAGCCGTAATCCAACACACTGATGATGTTCGGATGGCGTAAGCCGGAGAGGGTGCGGAATTCCGTCACCAGACCCAAAAGCGCTTCTTGAGAGTCGCTGGCTGCGCCGTCAGTGGTAAATTCGAGTTCGGTTGCCGCCACGACGACCTGCTTGAGCGCAACTTTTTGCCCCGTCAAGCGATCGTCCGCCCGGAACACCACCCCCATGCCACCTTGTCCTAATTTATCGGTGACACGGTAGCGATTACCAATGGTGACGGCGGTAACTTGGTTGGCTGGTATGGATAAGTCCGACATTGAAGCTTCCCCCAAAATGGTGATCGCTAACTGATGCACTTCATTCATATTCTACATTGTATCGCCAGCAGCGGAGAGGCGCGAACAACATATCGTGAGAAAGTCCTGCAATCGATAAAGTCGAGACAGAAACAGGACTTTCGCTCGATGCTTCGTGAAAAAAGGGTTTATGCGCTTTTCCAAAATAATATTCGGAGTGTAAACCCCATCCCCGGTTACTGCTATCGCTCGGAGGGAGAGCAATACAAGGCGCACTGTATTGTTCCGTTGCCCTGTTTCTGGGGAAAGGGTTAGGGGTTCTCTATATTTAACCTGAGTTTCGGATAAAGTTTTCATTCTATCCCCACCCCTAAATCCCCTCCCCACTTCGTAGCTGAGGGGACTTAAAGCACCATTGTGAAGCGCTTTTCTCCCCTTCTCCATTGCATGGAGAAGGGGTCGGGGGATGAGGACATCATAAGAGTTAATCAAAGTATGCTATCCAAAACTGAGGTTATTTAATTTTAGGACTTTCGCTCACGCATTTACCCCACCCCTAAATCCCCTCCCCATTGCATGGAGAGGGGACTTCAAGATGCGTTTTTCTCCCCCTCTCCAAGT
>DAOTTO010000572.1:0-7323 GCA_034437895.1 Anaerolineae bacterium
GTCCTCGCCCTGCGCGTTCATTAGGAAGTCGCCAAAGAGTTTCTTTTCGCCAGTAGACGGGTTTCGAGTGAAGGCGACACCTGTACCGGAATTCGCGCCCATATTGCCGAAAACCATTGCCTGAATATTGACAGCCGTTCCGAGGTCATGAGCGATACCGGCAGCATTGCGATAGTCGAAGGCACGCTTGCCATTCCACGAACGGAAGACCGCTTCGATGGCATGTTCGAGTTGTTTTAGCGGGTCGGTTGGGAAATCTGAGCCGACATGTTCACGGTAAAAACGCTTGAATTCCTGTGTAACCTGCTTCCAATCATCTGCATTCAGGTCAACGTCAGATTTTACGCCACGTTTTTTCTTCATGTCGGTCAGGTAGTCTTCGAAAACATCATCGGGCATCCCCATGACGACGGAGCCAAACATCTGCACCAAGCGGCGATAAGCATCATAGACAAAACGCGCATCGCCTGTCAGTTCAACCATGCTCTCGGCAACTGCGTCGGTCATACCCAGGTTGAGAACCGTGTCCATCATTCCGGGCATCGAGAATTTTGCGCCGGAACGCACAGAAACGAGCAGGGGGTTCTTGACATCACCGAATTTCTTACCCGCTTTTTGCTCAACAGCGTGAAGGGCTTCGATAACTTGCTCCCACATGTCCGCAGGGAATTGGCTGCCTTCAGCCAAATAAGCATTGCACGCCTGTGTTGTAATGGTGAGTCCGGGGGGGACAGGCACACCCGCGCATGTCATATCGGCTAATCCAGAGCCTTTGCCACCCAGCAGAGCGCGCACTTTGTCCCACGAGCCACCGACATCATGTTCCGCTTGCGCCACTTCATCAAACAGATAGACCCAACGTTTTGGCGTTTTATGCCCGTGGGGTTGTTTCTTCGTTGGAGCTGATTTTGTGATCGTGACCATTTTTCATATCCCGTCTACATAAGCCGTTCTTAAAAAACAATATATGAATATTGTCCCACGAACGGTTTTTCCTCTGTACTGACATTAAGCACCTTACAGGGTGACAGGTATAACGATTCTAGGCGCAAATAAAGAGACGAACCTATTGTTTGCCTCATTAACGGGCAAATTCGAAAGGGAGTCTGCTAACAGATACGTGGAAGCTGCTCGCCGCTCAACATATCTACAATGCGGCTCGTACCAATGGCACTTTCCATCGTGACGAGAGTCGAGGAATTATCCTGCACCGTTCCAATTACTCTGGCATCGTCGCCCAGAATGGCTCGTGTGCGCTCGGCTTGGTCAGCGGGGACAAAGGTGATAAAGCGGCCTTCATTGGCAACATACATGGGATCGAGACCGAGGATTTCGCACGCACCGCGCACATCTTCCATGATCTGAATGTCATTTTCGACAATATGAATACCCAATCCGGCGTTCATGGCAATTTCGACCAGCCCGCTGGCTAACCCGCCGCGTGTGAGGTCGCGCAGGCAGTGAACCTCGATATGGGCGTCGAGGAGTGCCATGACGCTGGCAGCCAGCGGCGCACAGTCGCTTTGAATCTCGCTTTCAAAGGCTAATCCCTCACGTGCGGCCATGATCGCCATGCCGTGCCGCCCGATGTCACCGTTGATGATGATGACATCGCCGGAACGGACGCTGGACGGCGCGATGGTCAGATTATGTTCAATCACGCCGACACCAGTAGTGTTGATGAAGATGCCGTCACCTTTGCCTTTGTCCACTACTTTTGTGTCGCCTGTGACGATCTGGACACCAGCTACAGCGGCTGTTTGCTGCATGGACTGAATGATCTGCCAGAGGGTTTCCATCGGCAGCCCTTCTTCGAGGATAAATCCGGCGCTCAAAAACAACGGCCTCGCGCCGCACATTGCGAGATCATTCACCGTGCCATTGACCGCCAGTGTACCGATGTTACCGCCGGGGAAAAACAAGGGATGCACAACATAGGAGTCGGTGGTGAACGCCAGTTTCGCATTTCCTACTGGGAACACCGCACCGTCATGGGAGGTTTCCAGCAGCGGGTTGCTGAAGGTGGGCAGCATCATTTTGTCGAGCAGACTGTGCATGAGCTTGCCGCCGCTGCCATGTGCCAGCAGGACATTGGGATAGTCCGAAATCGGGATCGGGCAAGAGGCGAAAGCAGTGCCGAGCGCCACATCCGGCTTGGTGATTAAATTCTCATTCAGGCGAACGGTATTCATGATAGAACCTCCGCTTTTTTCGACAAGACTGGCTTTTCCGACGCGTCGGGACGGCGGTAGCGATAGTAGGCTGCACACGCGCCTTCGTTAGAAACCATCGTCGCGCCTAACGGATGTTCTGGGGTACACAGCGTACCGAAAGCTGGACATTCAATCGGTTTACGTTTGCCTTGCAAAACCAATCCGCTCATGCAATCCGAGCTTTCTTCGACGCTATAGTCGGTCAGGCCGAAGCGCTTTTCTGCGTCGAATTCAGCGTAGAGTTCGCGCAGCCCCAAGCCGCTGTGGGGGATTTCGCCGATGCCACGCCACTTACGCGGTACAATCGTGAACACATCGCCCACAAGCTGTTGAGCAGGCAGATTACCTTCACGTCGGACACAGCGGGAATACTGATTTTCGACTTCGGCGCGACCTTCCTCAAGCTGCTTGATGGTCATGTAAACACCCTGCAAGATGTCGATTGGCTCGAAGCCTGTCACGACAAACGGCACATGATATTTTTGCGCGAGGGGTTCGTATTCGGTGTAGCCAACTACCGCGCAAACGTGTCCGGCGGCGAGAAAGCCCTGAACGCGATTGCCCGGCGAGGATAGAATCGCTTCAATCGCGGGTGGGACAAGCACATGCGACACTAAAATTGAGAAGTTGTGGATGCCGCGCTGTTTGGCCTGAAAGACGGCCATTGCGTTGGCTGGTGCAGTGGTCTCAAAACCGACGGCGAAGAATACGACCTGTTTGGTCGGATTCTCCTGTGCGATTTTAAGGGCATCAAGCGGCGAGTACACCATTCGTACATCGCCGCCTGCCGCTTTCGAGGATAGCAAATCGCCGTTTGTCCCCGGCACGCGCATCATATCGCCAAACGAGGTGAAAACCACATCGGGACGTGACGAAATTTCAACGGCTTTATCAATCAACTCGACAGGGGTCACACAGACCGGACATCCCGGCCCGTGCAGCAGAGTAATGTTTTCCGGCAGCAGTTCATCCACACCGTATTTGATAATGGCGTGGGTCTGCCCGCCGCACACTTCCATCAAAGTCCAGGGCTTGGTCGTGATCTGCGCGATAGCATTTGCAAACTGCCGCGCCGCCTTTGCATCGCGATACTCGTCAATGTACTTCATTGCTCAACTCACGATCATACCGTACAGAATAGACGGGGGCGCAGTGTAGTGCTGCGCTCGTACCAAAAATCCCGCTAGAGGGCGGAACACCTATTTATGAATTTACCGTCGGCCTATAGGTGGTCAGCGCGCGCATGTACTGAGCGCGCTCGAAAGCGGACGGGTCTTCCGCGTGCATCTGGCTGACACTGCCGCGCATTTGCTTCACCGATTCATATTCATGCTGTTCCATCCAGCCGCGTAATTGCTGTTCAACCACGCGCACATGGTCAATCCCATTTTTAAGCAGCGCCGATGCCATCATCGTCACATTCGCGCCTGCCAATATCATCTTGATGGCATCCTTTCCAGAGTGGATACCACTGGTCGCCGCCATATCGATGAGAATACGCTTGTACAGAATAGCTATCCATGTCAGCGGTAAACGCATCGCTTGTGGTGTGCTGAGGATAACATTGGGACGAACATCCAAGGTCTCAACATCAATATCGGGCTGATAGAAGCGATTGAACAAGACTAAGGCGTTTGCTCCAGCGTTCTCAAGCTGTAGTGCCATGTTTGCCATGTTGCTGAAGTACGGACTGAGTTTGACCGCGACTGGAATGTCAACCGCTTTTTTGACCGCTTGCAGAATTTCAATATAGGTCTGCTCCACTTGATAGCCACTGAGGGTCATATCTGTCGGGATGTAGTAGATATTGAGTTCTAGTGCATCTGCGCCAGCCGCTTGCATTTTGCGCGCGAACCTTATCCAGCCGCCGATAGAAACTCCGTTGAGGCTGGCAATAATGGGGATTTTCACTGCCGCCTTAGCTTTGCGAATCAATTCGAGATATTGATCCGATCCGGCGTGATAGGTTTCCGGCTCTGGAAAATGGGTGAGCGCTTCAGCAAAACTGTCTGTCCCCTCGGTCATGTAATGATGGAGCATTTCGCGTTCATGCCGGATTTGCTCCTCAAACAGCGAGAACAAGACCACCGCGCCCACGCCTGCGTCTTCCATACGCCGAATGTTGTCGACGCTTTCGGAGAGCGGCGATGCCGATGCTACCAGCGGCGAACGCAAGTTCATTCCCATATAAGTCGTACTGATGTCCATCGTTAATCTCCTTAGCTGTTATGCCCATTCGTGGATTTTCCGATGCGCGATGCCATATACTCATACAATGCCCAGCGTTCGTTCACATCGTTTTGTGCTTCTTCGAACAGCTCTTTTGCCACTTCTGGCTTGCTCAGTTCAAGCATCTTGAAGCGATTCTCCATGTGTAGGTAATCCTTGAGTGGGATTTTCGGCGCACGCGAGTCCAGCGACAACGGGTTCTCGCCGCGCAGGGCACGTTCCGGGTTGTAGCGATAGAGCGGCCATTGACCGGAGTCGACAGCGGCTTTTTGATTTCGCATCCCTTTACTCATATCAATCCCGTGCATCACGCAGTGACTGTAGGCGATAATCAACGAAGGTCCGTCATAAGCCTCGGCTTCGAGGAAGGCACGAAGCGTTTGTTCGTCCTTCGCGCCCATCGCCACACGGGCAACATACACATTGCCGTAGCTCATGGCGATCAGTCCCAAGTCTTTCTTCGCAACGGGTTTTCCGCCCGCCGCGAATTTGGCGACTGCGGCGCGTGGGGTGGATTTGGACATCTGGCCGCCGGTGTTGGAGTAAACTTCCGTGTCGAGTACCAGAATGTTGACGTTGCGACCACTGGCAATGACGTGATCGAGGCCACCAAAACCGATGTCATACGCCCAGCCATCACCACCGACGATCCACACATCTTTCTTGACGAGTGAGTCTGCCAGCGCCAGCAAGCGCCGTGCTTCCTCGGATTTCAGATTGCTGAGTTTATCTTTCAGGATGACGACGCGTTCACGCTGGTCGTGAATACCGGATTCGTCGTGCTGGTCAGCGTTCAAGAGGCTCTCGACCAGTTCGCTGCCAATGTCAGTGGAAAGCTGCTGGACGATTTCGACGGCCATTTCGTGCTGTTTGTCGAGGGCGACACGCATACCCAGACCGAATTCGGCATTGTCTTCAAACAGTGAGTTCGACCAGGCTGGCCCACGTCCTTCCTTATTCTTCGCCCAAGGCGTGGTCGGCAGGTTGCCGCCGTAGATGGACGAGCAGCCCGTCGCGTTGGCAATCACCGAGCGATCACCGAATAGCTGCGAAACCAACTTGAGATAGGGTGTTTCACCGCAACCAGAGCAAGCGCCAGAGAACTCAAACAATGGCTGTTGTACCTGCTGCTGACGGATGGTGCTGACCTTAATATCCCGTCGGTCAACTTCTGGAATATTCAGGAAGAAGTTCCAGTTGGCGCTCTCGGTTTCACGGATCGGCGGCTGAGGTTGCATGTTAATCGCCTTCAGGTTGACCGCTGACTTGTTCTTCACCGGGCAAACGTCTACGCATATAGCGCAGCCCGTGCAGTCTTCCGGCGACACCTGAATGCTGTATTTCAAGCCTTCCCATTCGGTATCGCGGGCATCGACTGCCTTGAACGTGTCGGGCGCGCCTTCCAGCAAAGCGGGTTCGTATGTCTTGATGCGGATGACGGCGTGCGGGCAGACCATCGCGCATTTACCACACTGAATACAGATATTGGAGTCCCACACCGGGATTTCCGTCGCCAGATTGCGCTTTTCCCACTGGGCAGTGCCAGTTGGATACGTGCCGTCTACGGGGATGGCGCTGACGGGCAGCAAGTCACCTTTCCCGGCGATCATCATGCCCAGAACGTTGCGTACAAATTCCGGCGCTTCGCCTGAAACGGGCGGTAAAAATCCGACGCGGTTGCTGACCGTCGCAGGTACGCTTACTTCAAACAGATTCTCCAGCGTCTGGTCAACCGCCCTCAGATTCATCTCGACAATCTCTTCACCCTTCTTGCCATATGTCTTCTCGATGGAATACTTGATGGCGGAAATGGCTTCATCGCGCGGCAGAACGCCGGAGATGGCGAAGAAGCATACCTGCATGATGGTGTTGATGCGCCCCTTCATACCCGCTTCGTGGGCGATTTTAAGCGCGTCAATGACGTAGAATTTCAGCTTTTTGTTGATGATTTCTTGCTGAATGGGTTCTGGCAGCGTGTTCCAGACTTCGTTCGGGCCGTGCGGTGTGTTCAGCAGGAAAACGCCTCCCGGCACGATGTGCTGAAGCATGTCGTTGCGTTCCAGAAATCCCGGTTGGTGGCAGGCGACGAAGTTTGCTTTGGTGATGAGGTAGTTCGAACGAATGGGTTTCGCTCCAAAGCGCAGATGCGAGACTGTTATACTGCCGGATTTCTTCGAGTCGTAGACGAAATAGCCCTGCGCGTAATTGCTAGTGTTCTCGCCAATGATCTTGATTGAGTTCTTGTTCGCGCCGACTGTACCGTCCGAGCCGAGGCCGTAAAATACCGCACGCACCACCGAGTCCGGTTCAATCGAAAAGTCGGGATCGTAGTCCAGGCTGGTGTTGCTTATGTCGTCCAGAATACCGACGGTGAAGTGATTGCGGGGTTTGGGCTGCGACAGGTTGTCGAAGACCGCCTTAATCATCGCAGGGGTGAATTCCTTTGATGACAGACCGTAGCGTCCACCGACCACGAGGGGCTTACTTGCGTGTGACTCTTCTTCGAAGAGAGCAGTTACGCAGTCAACGTAGAGCGGTTCGCCAGCGCTGCCAGGTTCTTTGGTGCGATCCAGTATAGCAATGGATTTGACGGTTGCGGGTAGGGCATCGACGAAGCCACTCATGTCAAACGGGCGGTACAGGCGCACTTTCAGTAAGCCGACTTTTTCGCCCTGCGCGGTCAGATAATCGACGGTTTCATGGGCGGCTTCACAGCCCGAACCCATCATCACTATGACACGTTCGGCATCCGGCGCGCCATAATAGTCAAAGAGATGGTACTGCCGTCCAGTCAGTCCAGCGAATTTATCCATCGCCTTCTGCACAATTTCTGGGCAAGCCGCATAATACGGATTGACCGTTTCACGCGCCTGGAAATAGA
>DAOTTO010000573.1:0-4353 GCA_034437895.1 Anaerolineae bacterium
AGCCCATGACCGAGCAGCAGCGTAATCGGGTCGCGTTCCATCCGCCAGCGCAGATCATCTTTGTTCGTCACCAACACAAACCGACTCGCATCCGGCCCCACCAGCACCACCGGATCGAATCCCGGTACGTTCAAGCGAAAAGCGTTCCCCATCTCGCGGTGTAGCACTTCCATCGCGCCGATGATGCTGCGCTGCCGCAGTATTTCTTTTAGTGCAAGCAAGCCCACTTTTTGATCGGGACGTGGAACAGGTTTTAATGTCATTCTGCAATCTTTTTTGAGAATAAAGTCCAGATTAAAGGAGTCGTGCCGACTTGGACATTTTTTGTTATGTGGGGGATATAACCAGCCGATTGATAAAAGCGCAGTAAAATTCCATCGCCAACCGCGCAGTCGAGCCAGATTTCTGTTACGCCTTGCTGACTGAGCGTTTCTTCGACCTTCTGTAACATGCCGCGCCCAAGCCCCTGCCCGATGAAATGCGGTGCAGTCGCCAATGTCCCTAGCCAAACATAATCCGACGGCGGCAGATCATCCGCCCATTCAACGACGCGATAATTGGGAATCAAAGAGACAACAGCCGCCAGTCTATCATCCACGAAAAAGCCGTAATTCTGTCCGGCGGCGTGACGGCGCAAATAAACCTCACGCGGTAGCGGCTTCTGCCACTGTTGGATTCCGTTAGTTAGCAGCCAATCCGTCACGTCGATCAGGATTTGATAGGCGGCTTCAAAATCTTCTATTTGGAGTTGGCGTAAAGTGATTTCATTCATGATACGCCAATTTTACCAGACGAAATTTGAACCACAAACAACAATGAAAACGATTAGGTTCAGATCAGAAGAGTAGACGCAAAGGCACGAAGAACACAAGGGTGCGCTAAGAAAATAGGTGGAAGGCGAGGATAAGACGCAAAAGCGCTAAGAGCGCAAAAGTAGACCGATGTAAGTAAATGGAAAGGATTTAACCACTGAGGAGGCAAAGAACACAGAGATTTAAGTTCAAATTCTTGGTGTTCTTGGTGCCTTCGTGGTTCAAAAATTCCAATTATTTATCGAGAATTACTGCAAGCATTCCCCTACTTTATGCTTTTGCAACATTTTTAAATCTGAATAAGGGGCAAAGCGCAAGCCCCTAGCGAAGCATCATCACTTTAAAGACCAAACCACTCACGTCGCCACCACAATTACCAAAATGGCAAGCGCGAGCACAATCATCACGACAGCCACGGCACCGAATAAGAGGAGGGTGCGGTTTTCGCCAGCAGCGCGATTATGCTTCATTTTAGCTAAGGCATCTCTGGCGGTTTCGTTGGTTGGGTTGACCTTGATGACGCGAGTCAGCCATTCTTGGCGTTCCTTGGGCGTTTTGGCGAGCTTCGCCAGCCAGATCATCGCCGTTTCGCTGCGCTTATCGCGCTGCCACACTTGGCGGAACATCACACGAGCGCCGTCTTTTTGATTATTTTTGGCGGCCTTGATCGCCAGTTGAAGGAGTTCTTCATTATTGGTTTGTTTATTGTCGGAAACAGCCACGTTCTTCTACCTCAACTAAAGCCCATCTGAGATTTCTCTTTATTCTATACAATTCCCTAACAAGTGACAATCAAGACCCTGGTACTAACACGAAAATCAAATAGAAAAAACTCGTCACCATCAACAGTGCGTCCACGCGATCTAACACACCGCCATGACCCGGAACGATATTTAGTCCGGCGATGTGCGAATCTTTGACTTGGAAATAACGTTTAATGGCGGATTCGAGCAAATCCCCAGCGATAGCGACCAAAGGTGCGATGGCAAGGATAAGGATATTGCGCCTAGAGACCAAATCGCTGCCGACTAGAAACATCAAAGCGATTAGAAATCCGCCGAAAATGCCGACAACAGCCCCTTCAACCGTTTTGTTGGGAGAGAGCTTGGGCGCAAGTTTCGTCTTACCGAAAAGGCGACCTCCAAAATAAGCGAAGGTATCTGTCCCCCATGTCGTTGCGAAAATGACCAACATCCATGCTAGGCCACTTTCGCGGGTGCGAATATCGATTAAAAAGCCGCTAGGAAAGCCAATATAGACGACACCCGCCAGTGTAATCCCGACTTGCCACAACGTCCGTCGAAAATTGGCGGGGTGTCTTGCCATTTCCAAAATAAGCGTCATCAGCGTTCCCACGACCAATCCCACAATCCAAATGATTGGCTGATCTAGCGCGAACCCTAACACTGTCACCAAAATCATTGGGATGCCGATTAGCGCACTGCCCTGAATAGGCTTGCCGCTGGCAAACATAAAAAACTCCAACCCACCTACAACGGCAATCACCGTAATCAGCACAATCCATGCGATGCCGCCCAAATATACTGTGAGCAGCACAAGAGGCAAAAGGACTACCGCTGTGAGGTAACGCACCCTAAAATTAGATAACACAGGTGAATCGGCAGTCTTGGTGGATGAGTCTTTAGACACAGAGGACATTGTACGCCTATTTATTAAGCCAAGTTTAGGGCATCGAGAATTCTATTTTAACAGAACTTCATCGATGCAACATATTTCTTAAAGAAGGAACGCATTAAAGCGTTTAGAAGTCAGCAACCAGCGGCAGCAATAGCCAAAAACGCAAACAAGGGAATTATTGTTTGCGATGAAATGTGTGGCATAGAGCAGCTCTTCTAGGCAAAATGCAAAAACTTGAGATCAAGCTAATGCTCAGAGGCGCAAACAAAATAGAATCAAAAACTCCACTTTGAAAAGCGGAGTTCGATTGTTTTATAAGATATGATGACTTTTTGGCGATATTTATGCCTGTGCAGCAACAGCTTTACTATAAAAGTGATGGAAGTTATTGTTGCTCGTCCAAGCGATAAAGTCGTAAAGGGTATATAAATCACGCACGCGATTAAAAACTTCCGAGACAATATTTTCTGCATTCAAAGCAGGGTCGCCCGGTTCGTACCAATGCCCGACGCGCAGATAATCACGTCCAGCAGCAAACGTATTCAACCAATCCCCAACGATACGCGCTGGCGGCATTTTCGCAGTACTGAGGTGCATATCGCTTAATTCTGTGCCGCCCCAAAAACCGAAGCAGTAATCGCCATTCAGTTTTGCCAATAATTTTGAGAAAGCAGTACGATGCTGGTCAATGCTGATTTTGCCTACGAAATTTTGTTGGTCGCACCAGGCATCCGGGGAGATGATGAGTTCAACCGTCAAGCCGTAGGGGGTGACGCGCAGTTCAATAATGGGGTGGCGGCGTGGTTCGATTTGATCCTCGCGTCCCATCATGCTCTCGACTGCTTGTGCCTGCGTTAAAGAACGGGTGTAGCTTATGGTTAACGTTTCTTCGCTCATCAATGTAGAAACAGATTCGGCTAAAACGCGAGATTGGGGCAGGGCATCGGTGTGGAGGTTAAAGCCGTGTTTCCGTAGACGAGGGTAAAGGGCTTGATGTAGTTCGATCAAACGATTATACGTGCTTTGTAAGCCGGCTTCACCGCCAAGATTACCAGACTGTGCCGATAACAATGCCGTGAAATTTTCTTGTGTAAAGTAGGTCATCGTGCAAGTCCTCACTTCGGTACTTAATCATTGTCGAAAAATTGTCAATAGATAAAATATACCGTAGAAAGCATTAAGACGCTAGGGGGTATATTCTAAATTAATGAAAAATTAGGAAACCTAACATCATCTATTAAGTAAGTGGTTTCTTTAGACCGCGCATAGACCACCATTTTCGGTTAAAATAGAGCGTATATTCAACTCATTTGTTCGGAGCAAGCCGCATGGCTGAAAATGTGCTGTATTACGGCGATAACTTAGAAGTTCTCAAAAAATATATCGCCGATGACTCGATTGGTCTGGTTTATCTTGATCCACCCTTTAACAGTAACCGCGATTACAACGTAATTTTCGGTGAATCCGGTGATCCGAATGCCGATGCACAGCGCATGGCCTTTGGGGATACATGGCATTGGACGAAACAAACCGAAGAGGCCTTTAACGAATTAGGCCAGATCGCGCCGCCGCGTTTGGTCGAGATGATGAATGGCTTCGTCAGTATGTTGGGGCGTAACGACCTGACAGCCTATCTGATGATGTTGGGTGGGCGACTGGTGCAATTACACCGCGTCCTTAAACCGACAGGTGCTTTGTTTCTACATTGCGACCCAACCGCCTCGCATTACATCAAGGTAATGCTGGATGCGATTTTCGGGCGCGATAAGATGATTAACCAATTTACTTGGAAGCGCAGCAGCGCCCATAGTGATGCTAAACAGGGCGCAAAACATGCTGGACGCATCAGCGACATCATTTTTTGGTATGCCAAAGGCGATGAGTGGACGCACAATATTCAATA
>DAOTTO010000574.1:0-5719 GCA_034437895.1 Anaerolineae bacterium
TTAAAGCACCATTGTGAACCGTTTTTCTCCCCTTCGCCATGCAATGGAGAAGGGGTCGGGGGATGAGGACATCATAAAAGTTAATCAAAGTGCGCTATCCAAAACTGAGGTTAAAATAGGGTTTTACCCTGCTTTGCGTATCTTTGCGTTCTCCGCGCCTTTGCGTCTAATCTTCTGTTGCGCTGCCCACGAAGATACCACAAGATGCGCGTTTAGGGCGCTCTCGCTATAATTTTAAGCATCTAAGCAAAGGGAAAGTCGTGAGAAAGAAAACCATCGGGGAACAAGCCTACGAGCAGCTTGCTGACCGCTATGCGGCACGGGCGGATACTAAACCCCACAATGCCTATTATGACCGTCCGGCGGTGATTTCGCTGCTGCCGGATGTGCGCGGATTGAAGGTGCTGGATGCTGGATGCGGGCCTGGCATTTATGCGGAATGGCTCGTTACGAAAGGGGCGCAGGTCGTCGGTTTTGATGTCACGCCGCGTATGATCGAACTCGCCCGTGAGCGCGTGGGAAATCGGGCTGAATTTCGGGTCGCGGATTTGAATCAGCCCTTGAGTTTCGCCGCTTCCGCCACCTTTGATGTCGTCCTTTGTCCACTGGTCTTGGATTACATCCTCGATTGGCGTGCCGCTTTTTGTGAATTTTACCGCGTCCTCAAACCCGGTGGCCTTGTAGTTGTCTCTTATGCCCATCCTGCGGCGGAATTTTTTATCCATTGGCCTCATGACAATTATTTTGAAACCGAACTGCGCGAACTCACCTTTCGCGGATTCGGCGAACCGCATGTGCGCGTGAAAACGTATCGCCGTTCTTTAAGCGACTCGCTAAACCCGATTATTCAAGCAGGATTCATGCTTGACCACATTTTAGAACCGCAGCCTACCGCCGATTTTAAGCAAGTTGACCCAAAAATTTATGAAGAATTGATGCGTCGTCCGGCTTTTCTTTGCGTCCGAGCGCGTAAGATGTCATCATAGTAGAATCAAAATCCATTGTCATTAAAAAGCTGGTTTCAACATTATGGCAAATTATGACTTACTCTGCATCGGACGCAGCACCCTTGATCTGTTTGCGAATGAAATTGGTTTACCTTTCGCCAATGTGAGTAGTTTTAGTGCCTTTGTCGGCGGCTGTCCGACGAATATCTGTGTCGGCGCACACCGCATGGGCTTAAAAACTGTGCTACTGACGGGGATGGGCGACGATTATGTCAGCGATTTTCTCTTGAATTTTTTAAAAAAAGAAGGCGTAGATACGCGCCATGTGGTCATCAAACCTGGCTTTCAAACAAACACCGTCATGGTGGCGCTGCAACCGCCGGAGGACATGCAGTTCGTGGCCTATCATGCCGATAATGCTGATCTGGAATTGACGATTAAGGATATGACCGCCGCGCCTTTGAATGACTGCCGGATGGTGCTTTTTAGCGGGATGGGACTGCTTAAAGACCCCAGTCGCAGCGCTACGCAATTCGCCATCGAACAAGCGCGGTCTAGCGGCGCGATTATCGTCATGGATTTAGATTATCGTGTGCCGATGTGGCCTGATCCGCGAATCTATGGCGTAGCATCGCGGACAACCCTACCGCTGGTCGATGTGGCGATAGGTACAAAAGACGAAATTCTCGCCGCTGCCGGGCGGGATAAGCTCGTGCCTGCGGTTGAACGTCTGTTGACTTTGGTGAGTGAGGCGGTTGTCTTAAAAGAAGGCGCGGCAGGGTCAATTGTCTATACAACCGATGGCGGTATGTATCGCGCTGCGCCGTTTAAAGTTAATGTCGTCAATTTCTTGGGTGCGGGGGATGCTTTCGCGGGTGGCTTGCTTTGGGCGCGGCTGAACGGTTGGGGCTGGCGCAAGGCGGCACGTTTAGGCAATGCCTGCGGCGCGATAGTCGTATCGCAACAAGGCACTGCCAACGCTATGCCTAAGCTGGCACAAGCCACCGCTTTTGTGGAAGCC
Organism: Anaerolineae bacterium; assembly: GCA_034437895.1. Taxonomy (GTDB): domain Bacteria; phylum Chloroflexota; class Anaerolineae; order Aggregatilineales; family Phototrophicaceae; genus JANRLJ01. The sequence continues at coordinate 1,969 of DAOTTO010000574.1, forward strand.
AACGGCGGCTGGTATGAGCGCCTGCTCACGTAAGATTGATGGCGTTAGCAGTCAATAGATAGCTTAAAGCGCACCCAAGTAGGCAATTAACGAGCGAAGTTGGGCATTCGTCAGCTCAGGGTAGCCGCCGCGATAAGGATGCACGAATCCTTCTTCAGGGTCAGCCGGTGCTGCTGCCGTCGTAAACATCGCCATCAGCGCACTGGAATCGTCGAGCAAGGGACTATCGACGATGCTCGGCCCAAAATTCTCCACGCCTTCGCCTTCCGCCCCATGACACGCCGCGCAAGCCCACGCATACGCCACGGCCGGATCATCATTTGCCGGATCGCTCACGATCGTCGGCTGTACGATATTAGAGGCGGGCATATTCGCCATTAAAGCCAACAAAAGCAGCGCGATGATACCGAAAAACACCAGCATCGGGGCAAAAATATTTTGATTCGAGGTTTCAACAGTCGCCATTTACGTGATCTTTCTTGCACAAGAAAACACTCATTTTAGTGCGCCCGCATAAGCCTAGCAAGTTTTTGTGACATTCGACATGGTTTTGCCTGTCAAACATCAATCATCATCGTCGCCGTTGCCATTCCCGCCGCCGTTACCGTTACCACCCCCATTGCCGTTGCCGTTGCCACGATTACCACTTTGCCCCGGCGGATTCGCGCCTTCGCAGCGCCTTCGCCAGCCATTAGCGGGGGCCCAATCCGGCGGCGGATTTGAACAGTTTTCGCCGTTATCGCGCCAGACCGAGCCATCAGGACTCACGTTTACATCAACATTGACGACTTCAACAGTCACCGGAATCGTCATGGTGAGGATTTCGCCGCCCGTAAGATCGCCCTCGACGCGCACAATATCGCCAATTTCGATCACCGTCAGCAGGGGATTTTCTGGCAGGAGCGTAATTTGGATGCCGTAAATGACGATCATATTGACGGTGATGGATTCAACCGGCCCCTCTACGATGACCATCGTGGGCAGTTCGGTTGTTTCGGGTGTGAACTCCGGCGTGAACTCGGCGGTGACTTCCGGCAAAAGGACGCTGGCCTGCGTGACCGTCCTCGCAGGTGTGACGGTGAACAGCGCCGTCGGCGTGGAGAAAGGTGTCCCTGTCGCAACAAGTGTTTCCGTGGCGATTGTCGTTGTCGTAGGCGGAATAGTAGCGCTAGGGACATCGGTCGCGTTAGCCGTCGCGCTGAGGATGGGGACGGGTGTATTTATTGGCGCAGCACTCGAATTTCCCCGTGAGGTGATAAAAACAAGTAGCCCACCGACCAGCGCAATCAGGACTACGACCACCACAATAATGCCGCCCGGTGGCAGCGATAAACTTGGATTTGAAGATGCAGCAGGCGGTGAATTCTTCGTCGCTAATATTTGAGCGCCGATTCTGGCAAAGGCTTCCGGTTTGAGTTCCGGCTTGGGCGCGGCGGACAGCCGAAAAGCCGCCTCAATCAGCGGATCATCAATCGCTGGAATCGTCCCGTTATGCTGTGCTAGCAGCGAATCCAGCAAATTTGCTAAGGAGTCGGGGTCGTGCATAAAGTCAGTCATCGCCGCCCCCGCGTAGATAATGCCGGACTTTTTCTTCAGAGCCGAGCGCCGCCACTAATTGAAGGAGGGCGCGATGTTGGGCGGATTTTACTGCTGTCATACTTTTGCCGAGAACTTCTGCCACTTCCTGATGGCTTTTTTGTTCGATAAAACGCAGGATGAGGATATGCTGCTGCTCATCCGTCAGTTGGTGCAGAGCTTTCCGCAGCGCTTCTACTTCCATCCGACGCGAAACCTGTTCTTCTGGATTAGGCTTGGAATCTGCCATTGAGTCAGAAAGATCAGCCAATGGACGACGATCTGCACGGCGGTGAAAATCCACTACACGCGCAAAAGCGATGCGATACAGCCACGCTTCAAACGGCGCTCCTGTAAGTTGATAACGCGGCAGTGCTTCGACCATTTTGATGAAAACTTCGGCGGTTATATCTTCCGCGTCTGCTGTCGAGTTCAGCCGATAATAGACGTAACGATAGATCAGCGGGGCATAACGCTCATACAACTCGGTAATGGCGGCATCGTCACCCTGCTGGGCGCGGCGGATAGTCTGCTGATCTGGTGAAGTCATACGCTCGATTATGACGAATATCTCCTGTTTTGACCACCATCACGGCGACAAACACGGGTGCAATAAATAAAATCACCCGACCAAACATCATGAATAACAACGTCCCTAAAATCAACCCAATCAGAAAACCGTTGTTCTCATACAAGAAAAGATCACGGGCGGTGTAAAAAGCCGCCATTCGGGCAAAGAATACACCGGGATAAATCCCTGTAAGCGCGATTAACACAGCATACACAGGCCATACCTGTGTTCCAAAAGGCAGTATCTTGAGTAAGATCGCACAGGCAAAATAGGCGATTAACGCCAACCCGATGAAGATTTCGAGGGGAAAGCGCAGTTTTGCGGCATAAGTCACGCCGACAGCGCTGCCGATCAGCCAGCAAAGCGTCACCAGTAGAAAAGTGCGAAAGCTGGAGGAGAGTGTAAACGTAAGCTGAAAAAACAAACCTGTTTGCAGCAAACCGAGCAAAAGTCCAGTCAGTGCGGGATAAAAGCGGCGCGTTAGTTCCATCGATCTTGTATCCAATCTAAACTGATGTGCAGCACAATATCCATTGAATCGAGCGTAATGGGACGGGCATCGCCCACCACAGCCCTTACAGCAGGCGTATCAAAGATAACAAAGCCTGTTTCACCTGACGCACGAAGTGCATTTTCTATAGCCGCGCGATCAAACGGTAAATCATCACTTGCGTAAGCAAAACTCCAGCCTGCCGCTTGCGATGTGACGACGATCACTTCATCGAAAGCCGTTAACAGCGAGGCCGCAATCCGCCGAGAAACCTCATCATCCGGCGCGAAGCTGCTGGTGAGGTTTGCCGCGAGTACACCGCCTGGATTGAGATGTGCCGCAATCGCCTGATAAAATGACGCGGAATAAAGGGTCGCCGTCTGGATGGCATAAGCCGCCGGGGTATCGGTAGACACTAGATCGTAGCGGTCAGATGTATTGGCGATATAGTGCTTGGCATCATCAATAACGATCCGGCGATTATCCAAACTGCTCATTTGGTTCACAGAGTCGAAATAACGCAGGCTGGAGTTGACGACCAGCGGATCAATTTCTACTGTCGTCACCTGTCCGGCGGAATCAGCAATCATGGCTGCCATCTCCATCGACCCTGCACCGATGACCAACGCATTTTCCGGTTGTAAAAGCTGTGCCGGGATCCGCCCCAAAATGACATTCAACTGCGATCCATCCACGCCGCCGAAATGCTCTAAGCCGTCTAAAAAGAGATAGCGTTCTCCACCAATCCCTTGCAGCACATCGACTTTTTGATAAGCGCTGTAACTACTGAATAAGGTCGTCGTCCCGGAGGGTAGGTTATGGATTTGCATGTACCAAATGGCATTGCTCCACTTGTTGGCAGAGGGCAAAATCAGCAGCCAAACTACGCTCATGATCGCCAGCGCCACAAGTGGCAGCGGCTGGATTTTTAAAGCAGCAAGAATCAGCAGTAAGCCCATCGCGTAAAAAACAAAAACGGTTTGTAAGCCTAACCCGCCCAACAAGAACAATATCATCACGCCGCAGATCGAACCTAGTAGTTCAACGCCATATAACACAGGCAGTTGGCCTTCGCCCGAATCGACTAAGAGCGGCAAAAATACGCTGTAGAACGA
>DAOTTO010000575.1:0-12728 GCA_034437895.1 Anaerolineae bacterium
CCCCACCCCTAAATCCCCTCCCCATTGCATGGAGAGGGGACTTCAAGATGCGTTTTTCTCCCCCTCTCCAAGTATTGGAGAGGGGGCCGGGGGGTGAGGTAAGCGAAAGTCCTGCAAGATTTTCTTTAGGGAAAGAATTTATGCCAAAAAAAGAGTTTAATCTGCTTGAATCCCATTTGTTGCGATGGGTAAAAGCGCAGTCGAAGGATGAAGATTGACGAGGGCGATGAGTTTTTCATCTTCTTTAAGTTTCTGGGGCTTTTCAGCTTCGATATTTTCCCAATTGATCGGGAGGATACGCTGCGAAGTGACGATATGGATCGATTGGTTTTTATCAGCGATGAGGACACTTTTGAGATCGCGTTGCGGAAAGATTCTTGCGCCGCTGGTTGGTATTGCGTCTGCGGTAGCAATATCGGATGAATCAAGGCGCATAACCATTCCGCTGTTGTTGGCGAGGAGGAGGGAAGCAGGCTGATTTACCAACAGAGCAGCAATTAAAGTATCTTTAACACTGATATTCATGAGCCGTCCTTCGGATTGTGCCGCTTTCTCTAATTGCAGTCGTGCTGTACGACCTGATGCGCTGAATAAAAAGATTTCTCCTTGCGTATCCATCAACATTAAAGGATTGCCTTTGAGTCGGGCGACTTGATAAGGGACAGGCTGTGCGATGCGCGGTAGGAGTGTCTCCGTGAAGATTTTAAAGTGTCCACTGTGGCTTATCAGGATGGGCGCGTGGGAGGACTGAACGTTTGACCAATCGGTGATGCTGGTGACGTATTCATCTCCGAAAATATCCGTCTGAAAACCTTCCGCGTCGGCTAATTCCAATCCGAGAGCATTTAGGCGGGTAAGTTGGCGGGGTGTTTTGAGCAAAAAGCGATATTCGGAAGTAAGGAGCAAAAGCGGCTGATCCGAGGGCGCGGCGATCACGCGATCTAAGGGGGTGGCATTCCATGAAGTTGTCGGGGCTAATGCTGTGATAATTTCTTTGTTGGGCGTTAATCCGACCAGTGCAATTGATTGCTGTTCTTCTGTGCTAACTTCCGTGAGCGCAATGAATTTTTTCATGACCTCGAAATCGACCACAGGAATACCATTTTTGGTGTTCTCAGTGATATGATCTGCCGAAATAAAATCCGACGGGCGATGTACAGGCATTTCGATTTCGCCTTGTTCGATCTGATGTGCGATGAGGCCTAAGCCGGAGGTAACACTGCTGAAAACATCCAAGCTGCGAACTTTTTCTTTCCCAAAGCGGGCTTCCAGCATATTGACGAAGACCGGAATTTGTGAAGAGCCGCCCGTACGGATGACGACATCAATCTCGCTAAGTGTTAGTCCAGCTTGGCCGATAAGATCATCCAGATACGTTTCAATCGTGCGAATGTCCGAGCGAATTACGCGCTCAAATTCGGCGCGGCTGACAATCTCACGCACACGAAAGTCTTGCCCGTCCAGCTTGATAATCGTGTGGGCGGCGTTAGAGAGTTCGCGTTTGCCGCCTTCCACAATATCGAACATTTTGATGCCGTAACTGCTGGAAACCAGTTGGCGTAGTGCGCGGATTTGCTGTGGCTTTTCCGCGTTTTGTTCAATCTTCTTCATTTCCTCAAGTACGTCAGGCCGCTGTAACGTGAGCATTTCCTGCCAATTAGAGAATGCTTCATAATAGCTGCTCGGCACGGGCAAGAGCATGTTTCCTACTTGGTAAGCGCTGCCTTCTCCGAAATGTTTGGGCAGTTTGGCGCGTACCAATTTTTGATCGAACACATCGCCTGCTATCGGTACACCGCCCGTCGCCAGCACCGCCCGATTTTTAGGATTTCCGACTCGTAAGATGCTGATGTCGAGCGTACCACCACCGAAATCAAAGACTAAAATATGTTGTTCGCGGTCAATCGTGGACTCATAATGGTAGGCGGCTGCTATAGGTTCATATTGCAAGTAAACCTCTTCGTATCCAGCACGAAAAGCCGCTTTGAGCAAGCGTTCTTTCGCCAATTGATCGGCTTGTGGATCAAAGTTAAAGCGCACAGGCCGGCCTAAGACAATCCGCTTGACCTCGCCTTGTAAGTATTTTTCCGCCTGTTGTTTGGCAATGAGCAGATAGAGCGCGATGATGTCTTCAAGAAAATAGAAATGTGAGCCGACGACTGTGCCAACGTAATTCAATGATGAGAGCGCTGTTTTAAATGATAAGAATAAGCGCCCTGGTGATAAAACATCCTTATCAATATAGACATCCTTGACGAAAGAGGGGAGTTCAGCAAACGTCATCGTGATTTCGCCCACGCGCACCCGTTGAATATTGACAGGGCGGTTGAGGTTTTGCGCGAAGTACGTATCGATGGCGCTGCGTCCGGTATAAATTTGGCGGTCATTGGTGATGTAAAGGGCGGTGCGGTCTATGGCGTTCCCACTGCGACTTATGGGGATGATCTGCAACTGACGACCATCATAAGCTGCCATGCCCGAATTTGTCGTGCCGAAGTCCATGCCGATTATCATAATTTGACCCTCACTGATGACAAGCGGAAAGAAGATGTAGCGAGTTTCCGGGCGGGAAAATGCCGGAAAATTGATGGATTAACCTGTATTAGGTGGTTCAGGACGGGCGATTATAGACCGTTAGTGATGGGGTGTGAAGGGGGATTTTGAGGGAAGGCTTCGCTGTCGTCCCCTAATCCCTAGATACGCAGTATAATGAAGGTGCATTTTTTTGCGCTATGTTTGAAATCACCTCTATTGGAGACATCTTTATTTATGACCGAATGGATAAAAGTCATTATTTTAGGTATTGTTGAGGGTATCACTGAATTTCTACCGATTTCTTCTACTGGTCATTTGATTGTCGCGGGGGAACTGCTGAATTTTGCCAATACGTTAGACGGCACATTTGAAATTTTTATCCAGCTCGGTGCGGTGGTCGCTGTCATCGCCTATTATTGGTCAGATTTGTGGACACAAGTGAGAACAGTGCAGAGCGATAACGGCGTACAGCGGTTATGGTTGGCGATTATCGTCGCCGCGATCCCAGCCGCGCTTCTAGGCTTTTTGCTGCGCGATTTTATTACTGAAAGGTTGTTCAGGCCGGAAGTAGTGGCGATTTCGCTCATTATTGGCGGCATCGTGTTTTTAATCGTCGAGCGCCAACCCGCCAAAGCTACGCAGCCAACGAGCGACTTAAAGGCGATTACCTTGCGACAAGCCGTTTTGGTCGGATTAGCCCAAACATTAGCGCTTGTGCCGGGCGTGTCACGTTCTGGCGCATCCATTATCGGCGGAATGCTTTCTGGCTTGAACCGTGAAGTGGCAACAGCTTTTTCATTTTACCTCTCGATTCCTGTATTAGGCGGCGCGACGATTTTCAGCCTGCTGACGAGCCTTGACGAAATCAATTCTAATGATTGGTTTAATTTGATTTTAGGCGCGGTTATTTCTGGCATTGTAGCATGGTTTGCCATTGGGTGGCTGCTGCGTTTTGTGGCGCGGAATAACTTTATTCCCTTTGGATATTATCGCATTGCAGCAGGGATTGTTATTCTTTTACTGGTCGCCGCAAACATCATTTGACTTTGTTGAAAGATGCTTAAGGTATTTCTCCAAGTCATTCCGTATATAATAGTCTTTAATAGGTGAATTGCGATTTTGTTATGCCGTTTTGCCGTCCGATTATAGACAAAAATGTGTGAAGGGTAACTACAATGACGAAAATCTTGGTGATTGAAGATCATGATCATTTACGCAACGATCTTCTTGAAGTACTCAAGTTTGAAGGATTTGATGTTGCAGGCGCGGAAGATGGGCTTGTCGGTGTTGAAGCAGCACGCAGCTATCGCCCTGATCTGATTGTATGTGACATCATGATGCCTGGTATCCTCGGCTATGAGGTGCTGGAGCAGCTACGGAAGGATACCAAGACTTCTACTATCCCCTTTATCTTCTTAACTGCAAAGACGGATCGTACCGATATGCGGCTTGGCATGGGGTTAGGTGCGGATGATTATCTCACCAAGCCTTTTATGACGGGGGAACTTTTAGAGACGATTCGGGCGCGGCTCGATAAGCGTGAGAAGCTGAATCAGATGGCGCAAGGAAAGCTTAAAGAATTGAGCGATAATATTATTACGGCGCTGCCTCATGAACTGCGTACTCCGTTAAATACTATCCTTGGTTTTTCTGACATGCTTATGTTGGAAGCGCCGCGCCTTAAGCCTAATCAGGTGACAGAATGGGCGCAGCATATCAACGATGCGGCAACGCGCTTATATCGTCTAGTAGAAAATTATTTGACGTATGTGCGGGTTGAGGTCATGTCGCAAGACCCTTTACGGGTTGATGCCGTCAAAAATAAACACGTTGATGTTGAAAGCGTTGTGCAGTATCAAGCCATGCACAAGGCACAGCAGTTTAAACGTCCCAATGATTTACAAATAGACATTGCGGGAAATCATAATTTGCTTTTGCCGGAGCAAGATTTCAGCAAAATTGTCGATGAATTGATGGATAATGCCTTCAAATTCTCTATGGAAGGTACTCCAGTGGAAGTAAAGGGTTTCGCCCAAGATAAGCACTATATTCTGACGATTACCGATCATGGGCGCGGTATGCAGCAAGATCAGATTGATTCAATTGGCCCTCACATGCAGTTTGATCGCTGGTTTTATGAGCATCAAGGAAATGGTTTAGGGTTGACGATTGCGCGTCGTTTAGCCGAAGTTTATGGTGGTGAATTGAAAGTTACGAGCGAGCCAGAAAAACAAACGATTGTCACTGTGCGTTTACCGCTTGAATAAAGTGTGGAAATTCGCAATCTCCTGTATAATGAGCGACGTGATTTGTGGGTTTCAGGAGGGTGTGCGATGAAGCACTTTATTAAGCATTTCTGGCTCTTAAGTGGGCTATTATTGATTTTGGCGACGGCAGGTTGTTTTCGGTCTGCGGGTGGGGCGGATGAACCCCCATTGTCGCCCGGTGTTTCTTCGGATACCGCGCCAACATCGGTTGCCGTAGTACCAAGCGAGACACCAACGGAAACGATCATCGAATTCACCCCTGAATTTACGCCTGTGGTTGACGTGACGGATACTCTACTTTTGCCACCCACCGAAACGGCAACTGAAGCGGTGTTGTTCCCCCTAACCGAAACACCGACGACAGAATTTGTCGCACCATTGGAAACAGCCACCCAAGAGGTTGCCCTTCTGTTGACCGAAACGCCCACTGTGGTGTTTATCGCGCCGCCAACCGAAACACCTACATCAACCGCAACCGAAGAAATTTTCTTCGCGGCGACGATGACGGCAACGGAGGCATTCGCGGCACTCGCTACACCGACTCCTGAGCAAGATATTATCTTCCCCACATCAACGCCGACCAGCTTCCTTGCACCTACCGCAACCGAAGCCAATTCTGGTATCCCTGCATTACAAGAAACCACGCCTAACCAGAGCCAGATTGACGCGACCAATATCATCGCCTCTGCCACACAAGTTTTCATCAATCAGACATTAACCGCGCAGGCTGTACAAGTTGTTCCCACAATTCCGCCTTTTACGGCGACGATTGATCCCACATTGCTGCCACCGGGGCAAGTCCTGTTCACGCCAACACCAGCGCCAATCCTCAGTGGGGCAGACTGTGTGCATGAGGTCGTGTTGGGTGAAAATCTATTCCGCTTATCGCTGCGTTATGGTGTAGGAGTTGCGGATATTGCCCGTTCAAGCGGCATCACCAACATTAATTTGATCTTTGTTGGGCAAAAGCTGGTTATCCCCGGCTGCGGCACAACGGGTGTTGTTCCTCCAGCGACTACTATTCCGTCCGGCGAACTTGGCACAGGTGGCCCCCTGCCGGGTACTGGAACAGGAACAGGTAGTGGACGTATTCACACCGTTCAACAGTATGAAACACTCTTCCAAATCTCGTTGATCTATGGCGTACCTATTAATTCCATCGCCTCTGCGAATGGAATTTCAAACATTAATGTCATTTACATCGGGCAAGAACTGGTCATTCCATAAGGCGGCGGTTGGATGGAGGAAAAAATACTCAGCACACAGCAAATTTATAATGGGCGAATCGTCAAGCTCGAACTCCACGAGGTCGAGCTGCCCAATGGTCAACATAGCAAGCGCGAGCTTGTACGGCATCCTGGTGCTGTTGCAATTGTCGCGCTGGATAAAAATGGCGATGTGTTGATGGTGCGTCAGTTTCGGCTCGCGGCGGGAAAAGTACTGCTGGAAATCCCTGCCGGAACGCTTAACCCAGACGAAGCCCCATTAGATTGTGCTGTGCGTGAGTTGCAAGAAGAGACCGGCTATAAACCGGGTGAGATTGAGCCTATGGGTGGGATTTTTGTCGCGCCCGGTTATACGACGGAATTTATCCACTTATTTATGGCGACAGATTTGATCGAATCGAAGTTGGCCTTAGATGAGGATGAATTCATCGAGCTAGACCGTGTTTCGATGAAAGATGCCCTCACCCGGATTGAGAGTGGGGAAATTATCGACGGCAAGACCATCAGCGGCCTGCTGCGGGCGGCCCGGAAATTAGGGGTTTAAACCGCCAGCATCTATCCCTTGAGCCACCCCGTGCATCATGATATAATCCGTTCTTCTTAGAATAAGCAGCGATACGCCATACGGCGTATTTTTTTGAGAGAGAGGCAAGCAAGTGAACGCCAGTGAACTTATGCAATCGCTGATCGCGGAAGATCGCGGTCATCCAGCACTGCGGCCCGGCGATACCGTCAAAGTGCATCTTCGCATTGTTGAAGGTGAACGTGAACGTATTCAAATTTTTCAGGGTGTGATTATTCGTCTGCGCGGCGGCGGCAACAGCGCCATTTTTACTGTGCGGCGTATCGCCAGCCATAGTATCGGGGTGGAGCGTACCTTCCTGCTCAAGAGTCCTCGTATTGAAAAAATTGAAGTTCTCCGCCATGCCAAAGTACGTCGCGCCCAACTATACTACCTGCGCGATCTGCGCGGCAAGAAAGCCCGTTTGAAAGAACGGAGAGACTGATCTTTGAAACACCAGCCCCTCATCGGTATTACGACAACGGTCCGTACTGTCGTCGCAACCGGACATACCAGCTATGCGACGTATGCGCCAAATATCACCGCGGTGGAGCAGGCAGGGGGTCTGCCGATTTTAATTCCTGTGGGGTTAAATTCGGAGACTCTTCGTGCCATTTATGAGCGTTTGGATGGGGTCTTGCTGCCCGGCGGCGGCGATATCGACCCAGTGAATTACGGTGAGGAACGCCACCCGCTAACGAGTCATATCGACGTACTGCGTGACGAAACCGAGATTGCTGTCGCGCGGTGGGCGGTTGCTGATGATTTGCCACTTTTTGGTATCTGCCGAGGTCATCAATTGATTAATGTGGCGCTTGGCGGGACGCTGATTCAGGATATTCCGTCTGAAGTCGGCGAGACGTTGACCCATGATACCTCGGACAAAGCACCGCGTGGCACCCGCCCACATTCAGTCGAGATCAACCCGTCCAGCCAACTGTCGCAAATTATCGGGCTGACCCATGTCGAGGTGAACAGTATCCATCATCAGGCCGTCGAAAAACCTGCGTCTGATCTATGTGTTACAGCTTATGCGGCGGATGGTGTAATCGAGGCGGCGGAAATCCCCGGTAAACGTTTCGCGCTCACTGTTCAATGGCATCCCGAAGATTTGGTGAGTGATGATCCTGCCATGCGTCGTCTGTTTTCGGCCTTTGTAGATGCCGCAAGCCATAGTTAGTTAGCTTCCACTCAAAGACATAAAGACACTAAGAATGCCCAGCCGCGCCGCGACTAAAACGAATAAGCGCGTTTTTGGCAAACTTGGTGTCTTGCCTGTTTAGCCCCATGTCTGCTATCACCCCAAAGCCCAGCTTCAATATTTACCGCGAAAAATCACTCCATGCCGCGCTGAAAATTTGGTATGCCCAATCCGACGATCAGTTCGAGGTTCTGCTCGAAGGCTCGTTTATTGATGTTGTGCGTGGCGATCTTTTGATCGAGATCCAGACACGTAATTTTACAGCGATTAAGCCCAAACTGGAAAAGCTGCTGATTAATCATCAAGTGCGGTTAGTCCATCCGATTTCGGTTGAACGTTGGATTGTCAAAACAGAGGACAGTCGCCAACTCTCGCGGCGGAAATCCCCCAAAAAAGGAAGTGTGTTTCATATTTTTGCCGAGTTGGTGCGTATCCCACGTTTAATCGCCCATCCCAATCTTTCGGTTGAAGTGCTTTTAATCCGTGATGAGGAAATCCAGCAAAATGATGGGCAGGGGAGTTGGCGGCGTAACGGCTGGAGCATCACAGATCGGCGTTTGCTGGAAGTGAAGGAACGGATTTTATTTTCTTCCACAGCAGATTTTTGTACACTTTTACCAGAATCCTTGCCGGAAGCCTTTACGACGCAAGAATTAGCCGATTTGCTGCATCAACCGCGTGCGCTCGCACAAAAAATGGCCTATTGTCTGCGGGAGATGGGTGTCCTCGAAGTGGCTGCAAAGCGCGGCAACGCTTTCGTCTACGTCCGCGCTTTTACTAGTTGATCGCGTCCTGTGGGTGGCTTGGGTTCAGTACCGCGCTCGGTTGCGGTTGGTTCAGCTTCAAACATCATAACACGGCGGGCATTTTCTGGTGTACTGATTGGTAGCAAGATGAAAAATGTTGTGCCGGGGTTGGTTTCCATATTATGTGCCATGCTCTCCGCCCAAATTTTGCCGCCATGTCCTTCAATAACGCCCTTAGCAATCGTGAGTCCCAGCCCTGGCCCAGCCCCAAGAAATTTATACGTGCCGGTAGAATGGAGCGAAGGATCATACGTGCGGAAGAATTTCTTAAAAACCAGTTCTAAATTTTTGCGGTCTATCCCCACGCCAGTATCTGTAATCTCCACCAGAACTTGATCTACCCCATTGGGAGAATTAGCAGGTTGCAGCGAGGCCACAATGTCGATACGCCCCCCATCAGGCGTGAACTTAATGGCGTTAACGATGATATTGCGGAAAGCCTGTACCAATCGAGGTAAATCAGCTTGAATATTGGGCAGACCGCGTAATCCCCGCGCCGAAAGGGTCAGCTTGCGCGTCTTGATGGCATCCGTCAGCGGCTCAATCGCCATGCGGAGGACACTTTCTGGCGGTGTCTCGGTAAAGCGTAAATCCATCGCTTTCACGTCAAGTTGGCTGACATCCAACATCGCGGAAATGAGTTCTTCCATGCGCTCGGTGGCTTTGCGTAGATTGCCGACTAGTCCTGTGATCTGCTCTTGATCGAGCATCCCTTGATCGTTGAGCGCGTCAATGATGTCTGTATATCCACGAAGCTGCGCGAGGGGGGTTCGTAATTCATGGCTGGCGATGGTCACAAAGTCCGATTTAACTGAGTCGAGCTTGCCAAGTTGCTCATTGGCATCTTTCAGACCACGATTGAGCGATTGCATACTCTTATTCAAATGCTGCATATCGTCAAGCAGTCGTGCATTTCGCAGCGCGACCCCGGTTTGCTGTGCGAGTGCCGAAAGTAATTCGAGATCGCGTGGGTAAAAGGCCGTATCATTAATCATGGGGCCAGCCGCAAGAATGGCGATCAGCGTATTGCCGGAAATGACGGGTGCATAAGCGCTCATCTGTAATTTGCGGAATAAGTCTAACTCGTCTGCACTGACTTCTTTATAAAGAGGATTAAATTCGATATCAAACTGCGAAACTGGCTGGCGTTTAGCGGCTAAACGGGTGTAAACAGGGCTAAAGACCGAGACAAACCCCGATATTTTATCTTGCTCCCCTCCCGGCTGCATGACCAAAAGTTCAACCGAGTCTTTGACACGAAACGTATTATTCAACAAGATTAAGCAAGAGCGGCGCACTCGCATCACTTTATTGAGCGTTATTGTACCTGTTCGGATGAGTTCATCGAGTTCAACGGCTTCGGAAATTTTTTCACTGTATTCGCGGGCAGCTTGTGCTGGGTCTGGGGCGCTGCGGACGTTCAATTGGCGGATGGCATAATCAATGATCTGCCGAAGTGGAACATAAAGCGCCGCAATCAAGAGGGCGATTAACCCCATCGCCAACAGACCTTCACGCTCATCGCTGTTTAAGCCCGCGCTGAGGGTGAGATAGAGAGTGGTAAAAATCATGGCTGCGGCGACGCTGACGAATGCGAGTGTTCTTAGCGAAAGCACCATCCCGCTGCGGATGTCGAACACGCGATAAGCGATATAGGCATAAGTCGCGCCGATCATCGTCGTAAGCAGACCGATCATACCCAGTAATGCAAGGGCGATTGTCCCGCTGCTGACCAAAACCATACTCAGCAGCAGCAAGGCCGTATTCAGCACCCAAAACAAGGCACGATTTGCCACTTCTGGCAGTACGGCGATATAAAAGCGCGAAAAATCAATGCCGATTAAGGCCGACCCTGCGATGACAAGCCCGAAAAGGGCAATTAACTCAGCCGCATCGGGTGAACTCAGTAAATGGACTAACCATTCCGGCTGACCCAGTTGGGTGCGGTTGCCCAATAAAGCTGCAATAATAACACTGATGACCCATAAGCCGCAGATACTCCACCACACCCGATTTAGGCGCTTGCGGGTTGCATCATTGCTGGTCATATCATGAATCAGCAGAAGACCAAATGTCGTTAATGTGACGATTAAGGCTACGACAGCGATTAAGCCACGCCCAACTTTACCTGCAATAGCCGTGTTTTCTGGAAGAAAATATGCCGAACAAGCTAAGAGGGAAAAGGCAATTGTTGCCAGCAGCCAATTTAGCCCGCCTCGACCATCCTGCCCACGAGTACGCGCAAACAGTAGCACGATGATGTGTGCTATGACGATAACGAGTGTGATAACACTCATAATTGGACTCATGACTTTCTCCGGTAGGCAGCCAGCAAAAATTTCATCGTTTTACTTCAAAATATAGTAGGTTCCCTTTTTAGAGCCGACCTTTACTAAGATACCCTTTTCTACCATGTCCGCCAAGTCCAAACGTAATGTTTCTGCCGAAATGCCTTCGCATAATAACCGATATTCGCGGTTGGTGATCGAGCCGTTATCGCGGATATATTGCAAGGCACGCGCTTGCCGATGATTGGTGTTGCGCGTCCATTCTGGCGGACTTTGCTTTTCGCGGGCGTTATGCAGCGTGACGGCAAAGCTATACGGACGGGCATCAAAGGTAGGTGGTTTGTGTCCGGCTTGGTGCATAACTTCAATCATGCGGTCAATGCCAAGCCCTAATTCTTCGATATAGCCCCACTGGAACAGACCGTTCACGATGCGCGGATTCCTGCTGAAATGTTCGTCCTTGATATTCTCAACCGTAATAAAACCGGGCAATCCGCCGGGTGAGATCACTTCCAGACGATCCGAATACATACGGATTTCGACCCGCCGCCCCTTGAGGCGATAATCACGGTGGCAAACGGCATTGACGATGGCCTCACGCACGGCGAAAGGGGGATACTCATAGGTTTCTTCGCGTTCTAGCCCTTTGACGACAGCGCTCACTGCCATCTCGCTCCAGATGAGATTCCAAGCGGTTTCGATCAACCGAGGTAGGGGGCCAGTGAGTTCTTCGCGGCGCGTATAGCCTGCTAATCCACTTTCGCCACGCGGCGTTTTGCCCACAAATTTAACGAATACAACACTGCATTGGGGTAGCCACTGCTGTGGATATTCGCTGAACAGCAGAATCCCTGTAACGGTTGGTTTAAGGTCATTATCAACTGCGCCAATTTCGCGCAGCAAATCATCGAGTTTGCCGTTATAAGGGCGTTTGGTACGCTCGGCGCGTTTTTCCAAATACTCGTCAATCATCTTGCGGCTAAAATCCTCTTTCGAGGTGATTGGCATGAACTCCGATTCAAAGTCGCCTGTCCCTTTAGCGCTGGCGAGGCGTAATATCTCTTGTCCGCCCAGTGGACGGTTTTTCGTGCCGCTGCGGATGATTACACGCCCATCACTTACTGTATGCAATTCGATGCTGCGCGGGATACGTAGGCTGTAGACCTTATTGCCGTCGGCGGATTCTGTTTCTTCCCAATTTCCTACAACAACGGTTGGATTACATAGGTTATCTGCATCCTTGAGTGCTTTTTCTAATTTATCGCTTTCGAGGGTGATTTTTGATGGCTCGCCGTCTTCTGTTAAGCCGATGATAATCATCCCGCCGTCGGTATTGGCGAATGCGACCATCGTTTCTGCCATTAATTTCGGATCGGCCTTTTCCAGAAAGGCGATACGCGAACCTTGTCCAGTTTTGATAAATTCTAGATAGGGTATCATAATCTTTTTCGTAAAGAAAATTGTGTTAAGTGGGTGTTATTCTAGCACAGATTAGCGTTTTCTAACGCCACCTCGTGGCATCGATTTGAAAGATAAAAATACGGTTGTGCATCCGGGGTATTTTGCGGGGTGTCCAAAATAATGGGTATCGTAGGGGCAGGTATATCCGCTGGGAGTGACACGCAGGTTACTCCCTAGTTTGCTTAATAGGATCGCATTTGGTTGTTACCAAAAAACGCCGTAAAGCCCCTACCTTTAGGTATGGGGATATAAGGCATCATTGCATTATATAGCAAACACCCGTATAATACAGGAATGACAATAAAACGTGACATGAAATCAAACAACAATATTATGTATTCCTGTAAATACCATGTTGTTTGGTGTCCCAAATATCGTCGCT
>DAOTTO010000576.1:0-3942 GCA_034437895.1 Anaerolineae bacterium
GAATTTGCGCTTACTCTGCCGCTGCTGCTGCTGTTGATCTTCGGCACGATTGAGTTCGGACGCTTATTCCAAGCATGGGTGACGCTGCAAAACGCGGCGCGTGAAGCAACGCGCTATACGACCACCGGGTTATATGATAAAGAGAAATATCCGCTGGATTTTACTTACACAGAGGCCGAAGATGATGCAAGGACAATTGGTGTCACTACTACTGCCGGACAAATTGTTCCCTGTATGGATGGTGATCGTCGTGGTGCCTTCACCACGCTGCGTCCAGCCGGCCCAACAGGGTATGGCGTTCCCGCCTATATAAACGACGCAGAGAGCCTCTATGCCAGCTGGTATAATGGCGAAGATTGCGACCCGCGTAATGAAGATCATTTGGAACGGCGCAAGGATATTGCCCGTATCCTCTCGATTATGGATGTCGCCCGTGACGGTGCTTACAGTCTTTCGATTGAATCGCTGCCGCAAGGCACAAATCAAGAGGTGGCATGGACGCGATTGACGGAAGTGTGGGGTGCGCCGCCGGATGCAGCGAACCCAACTGGCCCGGTGCCGATGCCGCGTGAAAATGAACCCGGTTGGTTCAATGTGATGATGTGTAGTTCGCGGGCGAACAATTACAGCCGCTCTACCAGTCTGGATAACACCCATGATACCATTAATGAGCGTGAATCTTTTTCTCGCTTCCTGACTATTCTTGATGAGCAGGATTTAGGAACGCTGCGTCCTGCGCTTCCGGTTGCATCGGCTGATATAGCAGATCGCTTTGAAACACCATTTTGTATGGGTAATGAACAACCAGACCGCACGGATCCCAATATTCCGGCAGATCGGCTGAATATCGATCAATCGGGCATTCGTTGGTTGGATGCGGGTGCGCCAGGTGATCGTGTTGTGCTAGTCGTGCAGTTTAATCACCCGCTGATTACGCCGCTTGGCTTGGCGGAATACGTTCACATGGAAGTACGGCGCTCCGGTGTGAACGAATCGTTCCGTGCATCACGCGCTTTGAACGCGGTGCAGGGCAGTGCGCCAACGGGCGGCGGAATTGACGTTCCACCTTCCGCGACACCGACGAATACGCCTGTGCCGACACTGACACACACTCCTACGCCGACTATTACATCGACACCGACGGAACCTCCGACACCGACGGCAGGGCCGTTCCAGTGCCAGTTCCTGACGGTGCGTACCGTGAATTTTGCCCAACAGCAGTTCTACATCGAAATCGAGAATCAGAATTTTGGCGCAAGTTTGCTGCTGCGAAGTCATTTGGAATGGCGTGAAAGCGCTTCCTATCCCGATATGTTTTTGTCATCGACTGCACTGCGCTCTGAAGTCAATTGGACGGGTATCGATGATACATCACCTTTCGACACTAACGATCTTACTGGGAATGATCTCACCGTCTTCCAAGGGGCAGATCGCACTGTTCCTGGACGCGGAAATGTCTCTCTTTGGGAGGGTAGATTCCTGAACGGGGGCGATAACCTGGCAGATTCCCTCACGATGTTTAACCTCGGTGGGACGTTCTTCATCTTCCAGAATCCAGATGACTTGGCGAATCCGTGTACAGTGCCGCTGCAACTGCCACCAGAGCCGCTGGCTACGGATCCGCCGACAGTCTCAGCAGACTCAACAGCGACCTTTACGCCCAACTGCGCGTCTAGCTCGCTGCGGATTCAGTTCGTCGGCTTCGATACCTTCGGTGTGGTTGTCCTGCGCGTTATCAATGATCGCTATCAACCAGCACCATTTACCGACTTCAGTGTCAATTGGCCTGCACCAAGCAGCTTGAATCCGCCCCTTGCCCCGGGTATCTTGAATCTAACAGATATTTATGCGGGCGGTGCCAGCGCTGGTGACGGAAATGGGGTACGTGTTTGGCGGGGGCCAGATCCCAACCAACAACCGCCCACTACAAGGGCTGAAGGGGGTACTTGGGTCAATTATTCATTCCCCGCAGGACCGAATTCCGTAACGAATCTGTTCTTAGATTTCAATGGTTCTGGTGCGCTGGATCGCACGTATGGTATCACTGCCAGCATGTTTAACAACTCGTCCTTTACCATCGGCTGCGGTGGGAGCGGCGGCAGTGGTGGCAGCGGCGGTGGTTCCAGCTCTGGCCCGATCTTCCTAGCGACGAATTTGCCGCCGGGACCGACGAACACAGCGCGTCCCTCGAACACGCCGGGTCCATCGCTGACCCCTTCGGCGACTCGTCCGACCAATACACCGCGCCCGACCAATACGCCAGGTCCAACGGCAACACCGCGTCCGACCAATACCGCGACCTTACCGCCGACAGCGACAACACGCTCGATTGCGACGGTTCCGGGTGGTTCCGGTGGCGAGCCGTAATCGAAGTCTGATATAAGCAAATGTAGGGAAGACTCGCCGAGTCTTCCCTACAATCAGAATCATTAAATTTCCCCGACTTTAAAAGCGGGGATTTTTATTTAACCTCAGTTTTGGATAGCGCACTATGATTAACTTTTATGATGCCCTCATCCCCCGACCCCTTCGCCATTGCATGGCGAAGGGGAGAAAAACGGTTCACAATGGTTCTTTAAGTCCCCTCTCTACGAAGTGGGGAGGGGATTTAGGGGTGGGGATAGAATGAAAACACTGTCCGAAACTCAGGTTAAGTAGCATTTTGTCTGGTTGTCGTGTTTCGGTGCTTAAAAAAGGATTTGTATGCAGACACTCACTCTAGCGCAGGCGATTGGTTTTACGCCCGATGATTTAGCAGTTAACCGTGAAGGACGCTTGAGCGAAATGCAGGATTATCGCCTGCGGGTGCGGCGGCAGCGGGCGGCGCTTTCTGGCGTGGGCTTGGTGTTCATAGGGGCATTTATCGCCAGCGGATTCATCTTCATCGGACGGCAGCAGTCCAATGGGATTCTCACACTGCTCGGCATCGGGGTGACACTGTGCAACGCCGCTATCACGGGCGTTTTTGCACGCTATTGGCTGCGCTTGAATGCCGATATTCGCGGCGGAAAAGTAAACGCCATCAGCGGCAATCTCGTCCGTGTCGTCAAGCCAGTGACACGTCGCGTCGTCAATATGCTGATTCGAATCGACGAGGTGGAACTACTCGTCTCCAAAGATGTGTTTGATGCCTTTGAACATGAGCAGCGCTACACCCTCTATCGCACACCTTACACTGGTACACTGCTCTCGGCGGAACGCACATAACTGGACAAATAGATGCCAATTCGCGGAAATTAAAAGTAGCGCTTAGTTGGAATTTATATTGGAATATAAGGAGCGCGTGATCGATTCAGGGAGAATTTGGGCATTAAAATAAAAAGAACATAAGAATACGGTCACTTATAAATCTAATTTTTTTACGACTAGCGTAGCATACGTCATAGGTTCAAGTTCATTTTTCCCCACATCTCTTTACCGAGCCTTATTGTATTCGTTCAACTGTATGGAGAAACGTAGTAAGCATCCCCACGCCTAAAGGCGGGGGCTTTTAAAAGCCCTAATGCTTACCAGACTCGGTTCTCTTCGGGGAACTCCGTTAGCGGTGAATAGACAGGCACTTTGGGATGCTTCACCAGTTCCAAACTCTGCCGTGAGTGGTTAAACAGGCGATTGGGAAAAGCCAGTGCCGCTCACGCCAAACCACCGCATCACATTGTCAAGGTGAACTTAACCCCGCGCAAGCGGAGCAGGCTTTGAGGGAGAGCCAGTAGGTAAGTGCAAATCTCCCTTTCCCTTCGGGGATTATCGTCCGCTACTATTGAAAGGATTAAGGTGCTTACCTCCCCATGCCTAAAGGCAGGCGTATCTCGCACCGATTTCGATGATCGACCAACTCAAAATACGTATAACGGCGGATGAATTTCTGGCGATGGAAGACCGCGACCTCTTGGCACAGCTTATCGACGGAGAAATAGTCATGGCCCCACCACCGATTCCCGA
>DAOTTO010000577.1:0-2134 GCA_034437895.1 Anaerolineae bacterium
AGAATAAATGTCACCGACTGACCCGGCAGCGTACCCGGTACATTGGCTTGGACGCTCATCGCTGCGATACCCCATTGCGATAAATCCAAGTTGTAAGGGGCGGTTTGGATGGTTTGCAACGAGGCTAATTCTGTTTCATCTGAAGGGGATGTAAAGAAATCTTCCGCAATCGCTTCGGTGAATGAGGCATCCACCAAGTTAAACCCATAGCAGGCCATATTGCGGTCTAACCCGCCGCAGTTTTCCCCCATAGCTGCAATAGCTTGTTGAACGAGCGCAGGACAGTTTGCCTGTGCTTGCACGACGACGGCAATAATCAAGAGCAGCGAGACGATAGAAATAATTGAAAGTCGATGGAACTGTCGCATGATACCTTGCCTTCCACTGTTTTTTGCGCTGTTTCATCCGATGTAACGCAATGAAGTTTGCTCAATCAACCTGCACATCGCATAAAGATGACTTTATTGTAAGGCAAAATAAAGCGCTTATGATGTAAAGGTCTCTATATGATCGGTTAGGGTTAGGTTGGAAAACAAAAAACCGACCCTAAAGGTCGGTGGATATTTTGCCGCGGCCCAGACTTGAACTGGGGACCCTACGATTTTCAGTCGTATGCTCTACCAACTGAGCTACCACGGCAGGTTCCGACTTCGTAAAGTCTTAGGAACATTACAGCATTTTAGCTTTTGCTGATCGTAATGTCAAGACTCGTCACTTGCGAAGCGATGTACCCGTGATGTTAGTGCTGCCTTCGTCAATCGTTTCGTCAATACCTGCCTCCAGCCGGTCTTCTTCCATGCGCTCCGCTACTGCTTTCATCACTTGGGTGCGCGAGATGATGACTGAGCCATCTTTTTCCATCAGCAGTTCTTCGGGTATGGGCAAACTGCGATCCGTCAAAAAATCAACCAGCGCATCACTGATTTTACGGACGGGCGCTTCTTCACCGAATTCTTCTCGTACTTCGCGTAAATGCTCCACCAGCCAAAGATAAAGATCGGTTTCGGTACGCGCTTCCAGCAGTTCGATCATATTGTACTTGCGAATCAGGGTAATCGCAGGGCGGTACACATTGTCGTACCATTCCGCCGCCGCTTCTTCTAATGAGATTTCGCGCCCTTCCCGCTTTTCCATAATGTACTTATGCAGGTAAATATGCCCTAGTAAATCGCTGTAGCGTGAGCGTTCACTGAGGTTAAGCGGCTGATGGAACTGGCGAGTCCGCCCTAGACTGCTTTCTTCTAAGAAGGCGGCGTAGGCGGTTGCGTCGTCGAGTTCTTGGGTGGTCATGCCTGGCTCAAGATTAATCGATGTAGGCAGTTCGGTAACGTGTGCTTCAATCGTTTTAGAACCAAATGTACGGGCGACTGAAACCCGATGATTGCCGTCGCGCACAAAATAGACATCATCCACTTTGTAGAGTTCAATCGGTGGCAGCCCGGTCATGCTGTTGGCCTGAGCATAAACGCGGCTCCAACGCTCTTGCATTTTTGCGCTCTTGGGCAAAAAATTGCGTGTAAAATCGCGGTAACGTCCCACACTCCCAATGATGCGATCTAACGGGACGTTTTGTAAGCCTTTATAGCTTTCTTCACGCAGCCGAAGCCGCGACCTAATATCTTCAAAGCTGAGTAGTTCAGCGGGTTTGCCACGCAGATGGTCAATAATCTCTTGCCAGAAAGCGCGGGCGCGTATCCCCTGAAACTTGCTCATCCCTTCCATCATACTTGCGCGAAAGCTCTGATCTTCACTCACTCGTTTGATCTCCTTTGTTGCTTTCGGACGACTTCAAGTGTAAGTATATAGCATGATCGTGGCAAGGCTACGTTCACAATCTATAACATGCCGGTGGCATCCTTGTGGATTGTGATAAGTTTCTTTATTAGGAAATCAATTGCTGCTCGAATTTGTGAAAATTATAAGAAAATAGCAGTAGTGATAAGAACCCACAAACGTATAATGGCATTATGAGGTGAAGTTTTATTTGTTTGACAGGTATAATCTTAGGACTTTCGCTTTAGGCGGTTAAAAAGGCAGGGATGTGCGGATTGCGTAGCTCTGCCCGCAAGCAAATAGTCGCTCAATAAATCGTGCTGTGCGGCATAAAGCGTTTTGCCGTATTGGGTAGCCTTGA
>DAOTTO010000578.1:0-4574 GCA_034437895.1 Anaerolineae bacterium
TAACCTCAGTTTTGGATAGCGCACTTTGATTAACTTTTATGATGTCCTCATCCCCCGACCCCTTCGCCATGCAATGGCGAAGGGGAGAAAAACGGTTCACAATGGTTCTTTAAGTCCCCTCTCTACGAAGTGGGGAGGGGATTTAGGGGTGGGGATAGAATGAAAACACTGTCCGAAACTCAGGTTATTTAACAGCGAGGGGCTAAAATGATGGGTACTGTAGAGACGCATCTGTGCGCCTACGTCTGCTAGGAGTGACACCTCGGTCAACTCCCTACATCCACCCAAATAGATACGCCCTTTAGCACTCGTCTCTGTGCAGATCATTATTTTCGCTATACTATGGTGAGGTTATGGCGTACAAGGAAATTGCGGACATATTGTGAGCAAACAAACAAGACGATGGATTTTGTTGTTGGCGATTGTGGCGGCGGTATTGGCTGTTGACCAAATCAGCAAGCGCTTGGTGATCGAAACGATGGAATTCCAAGAATCCATTACACCGATTCCGGCTTTGGGCAGTGTTTTCCGTATTACGCGCAGCTTAAACACGGGCGCTGCATTCGGTTTTTTAGAGAACGCAGGCGATCTTTTTTTGATTGTGGCGTTGGTCGTCGTCGTCGCGATGCTGATCTTTTATCCGCGTATTCCTGATGAGGCTCGTTTGGTGCGCGTGGCGATTGGCTTAGTTTGTGGCGGTGCGTTAGGGAACGCGATGGATCGCATTCAATATGAGCATGTGGTCGATTTTATCCATTATCGTATCCCCGGCGTGATTGACAATGTTTCTAATATAGCCGATCATGCCATTGTGTTGGGGGTGCTGCTGATTCTTTACGATAACTGGCGCGGGGAACGGCGGAAAAAACAGGCTTCAACCGAGACTGTGCCATCTACAGAAACATCGTCGGTGGGTATGATGATCGACCCGCCAACGGATAATTCGCACCAGTAAAAATACCTACTGTAGTAGGGGCGACTCGCCGAGTCGCCCCTACGGAAAATTCATGTCAGTGATTAAAACATCGCTTGTAACTTTAATCAGCAACCGAAAGGATAACACTCATGTTCAAGAAAACAGTGCATCTACTGATTTTACTCAGCTTTTTAGCGCTCACGGCCTGTTCCCTTAACACGTCTAATACCGGTGATACCAACACCGATGCCGCCGCCGCGCAGAACTTTCTGCCCGATATTGCCGGATACGACAAACGCAGTGTGGATTTCGCGCAGGATGCTATCGCAACTACGCTGCAAGGGGCAGGCGTGCTGACGGGTAATGCGATTGCTGTTGTGCTTGTGAATCGCTTTAACACACTCGTCAACTGCTATCAAGAGCGCGGTGCGGTAGATGCGCGGATTTATACACAGCGCTTAACCGATGCCGTTAGCGGAGCGGCGCAAGGGCAATTCCCGATTGGGGGCTTTTTAGCCGTCATCAATGTCAATCGCGTGGAGGAAAATTTCCTCTCGTGCGCGGTACAAAATCCGCTCAGCGATGCCTTTAGCGCTCAGGCCGTCGAACCGGAACCGTGTGTGGGAACGGGCAGCCTGACCTTCGAGGGCGATACGATTAGCTTTGTCTTCGCCGCCACTGATGCGCCGCTGTGTGATGCCTTCGCGCAGTACTTTAATGGACGGGGCGCTACAACCACTGTTTCGCCTGTACAACTACCCGGAAGTTGAGACGGATTTATGCTGCGCTTGCTAAAACGAATCGGCACGGATATTGCCGCTGGTAAAAATATCGAAGCCTACGCTGTAACCGGAGTCGCATTGGTTTTAGCCATCTTGGGCGTGATTGGCGATGTCATCCCGGTCACGATCCAAATGGCGGCGATTTTAGCAGCGCTGGCGTTGTTGGTATTTAAATCCGCTGAAACCCACGAGCGCGAAATTCCGCTGGATGAAGTGCTGCGAGATCGCCAGAGTTACGGCAAGTTCTCGGACTTTATCAAAGGTGGCGCGGTCTTGTGGGTGTATGGGCCGTCCGCTGTGAACGTCATGAGCAGTTGGCCTGATATTGACCGCGAGATTATGAATCGGGGCGGGGAAGTTCGCGTGATCTTGCAAGACCCCACCGTGCAGCCCAGCCTCGATATTTTGCATCAACAGCTTGACCAAGATAGCTATCTCTTGGAAACCGACATCACACGCTCGATCTCGATTTTGACGACGCTGAAAAAACGCGGGAGCAAGGTCGATTATCGCTTTCTGAGCTACAGTCCCGGTTTTAGTATGGTGATTGTCGATCCTGATGGGCGTAATGGGCGGGCAGTGATTGAATTCTTCGGCTACAGCAACCAAATGATTACAGACCGAATGCACATCGAGATCAACCGCGACCAGTCCAATTATTGGTTTGAATATTGGGCGAAGCAATTCAGCAATATGTGGGAGTCTGCTCACCCGCCGGAAGGTAGTTAAAATTAATCAACAGTAGGCTGATGAGAGCGACAAGTTGTTGTCAATCAAAAATTTCACAGATTTGCTATCTGTGGAAATTGACGCTCACGTACCGCTGCTGCTACATAGCGTAGAGCTTCACTGATGTCTTCGGGTTCTAAATCAGGAAAATCTGCGAGAATTTCGTCTTCGCTCATCCGAGCTGCAATCATATCCACCACGGTGGTTACAGGTATTCTGAGGCCACCAATACAGGGTAATCCACCCATTTGTTCCGCATCAATGGTAATTCGATTAAAATCCATATTGTCTCCTTTTTCCCATTTCCCGATTATACACCGATGATCGCACTACGATTACGGACAATCACTTGCCATAGGGCGCGGCGTGGCGTATAAATAAGCTGTGATGTAACGACACCGTAACGCCGGAGAACCCATGAGCGCAGAAAAACCTAAAGATGGCTTGATCGGCAAAACAATCGGCCAGTATGAAATCCTTGAGGAAGTCGGGCGGGGCGGCATGGCAACCGTCTATCGTGGACGGCAAAAGTCGATGAACCGCATCGTCGCCTTAAAGGTGCTGCCGCGCCATTTTTTGCATGATCCCGGCTTTTATGAGCGCTTCGAGCGGGAAGTCGATGTCATCTCACATTTAGAGCATCCGCACATTCTGCCCATTTACGATTACGGTCAGGACGAGGGACTGCCCTATATTGTGATGCGCTTTCTGGCTGGCGGCAGCATGGAGCAGTTGATTCGGCGCGGCACTCGTCCGCTGGATGAACTGGAAAAACCGGTTCGTCAAGTGGCGCAGGCGCTCGACCATGCCCATCAGCAGGGTATCATCCACCGCGACTTAAAACCCGGTAACATTATGCTGGATGAATCCGGCAATGCTTACTTAAGCGATTTTGGCATCGCCCGCGTTCTTGGCAGCGAGATGACGGGCAGCATGATTATCGGTACACCTGCTTATATGAGTCCTGAACAAGCCAATGGCCTACCGATTGACTCTCGCTCAGATATTTATGCGCTCGGCGTGGTTTTGTTTGAACTGATTACCGGACGCGAACCCTATCAAGCCGAGACACCGATGGCAGTGCTGCTCAAGCATATCAACGAACCTATTCCGCCCATTACGCAATATCGGGATGACATCCCCGACGGTGTAGAGGACGTTATCATCAAGGCGACGGCAAAAGACCCCACAAATCGTTTTGCGTCGGCGGGCGAGATGGCGAAAGCCTTCAGCGGGGCATTACGAGGCGAGCCATCCATTTACGATTCGCCCACCCGCACCGCGCCACCCGCCGCAGCGACCAAAAAAGCCCCACCCACGCCCTCGCAGCCCATTCCTATTGTCACTGCCCCCACCGCCACTGACCCAACCATGCAGCCACTGTCTGCTGTGTCTGCTACGGTCAAAAGTCGCAGTCCGATAGGCTTAATCGTTGGCGGGTTGGTTCTATTGGCGGTCATTATTGGCGGAGTGGTGGTTGCATCCGGCGCTTTAGATCAAAACGATACACCGATTGCGCCGACTCCAGTGGTCAATGCTTTGCCGACACCATTCTTCCGGGCAGAGACAGTCGATGATGATCTTTACAGCATTTCTATCCCACAGGCATGGATACCGCCGCAAGGGTATATCGATAATTCAGATACCAATCGCCTCGTTCATATCTGGCAGGATGATAATCTAACAACTTATATCGCGCTGGTTATGGTCGATAGTGGGCTTTCTACCCCTGAGCAGTTTGCCGCCGCTGTGGATGCGTATACGCTGCGCTACTATGAAGCGAACCCAACACTGACCTTGATTGATGAGGCCGCCGCCCCGGATGGTACAATCCGGCGCAGCTATCGTCTTCAAGGCGAGACCGATCCACAGTTCCCAGTCGGGCAGAGTGATGTCTATTTCCTAAATCGTGCGCCGTATCTGGTCGTGCTGGAAACGTATGCTGCGGATTCGCAAGCCAACACGCTTATCACGACCTTCCAGAATATTCTGGATTCGCTGCGTGTTAAATCGCAGTCATAATTCTGTGCGAAGTCAGCAAACCAGTGAAAGTTATTCACTAAGGTTACGGACACGCAACATTTTGGAACGCTGGTCGTTCAAAACTACCAGCTAAAGTTTTTGTAAACCCGTAAACGGGTTGATTT
>DAOTTO010000579.1:0-14734 GCA_034437895.1 Anaerolineae bacterium
ATTTCGCGCTAGAATAGAGTTACAATTTTCGACCACAGGTAAACCTTATGAATATGCGTGAGTTACTGATTGCGAAACTGGATGAACTCTCCGAGCAAGACATCGCCGACCTGGTGCAACGCGCTGATGATCTACAGAAAAAAAGACGTGAGCGCGAGTTTCCGAAAGCTGTGTTAGCGCCGCATCAAAATCCTAATAAAGACCCTTTAGTCGGTTTTTTGACCGGACCTACCGATGCTGCCAGTCGGATTGAAGAGTTGCTTTACGGTGATGAGCCGAATGAAGGGTAAATTAATGGTCATCGCGGATGCGGGTTTTGTTGTGGGTGCAGCAGTTGCTACCGATCAATACCATAAAGCATGTACGGAAATTTTTGAGCAACACGACAAGATTTATTTGCCTCAAAGTACACTGGCAGAAGTAGGTTATTATCTACAAAAGTTAAGCGGGAATATGGGCGCAGCTTATTTTTTAGAGCATTTGGCTGCATCTAAATATGAAGTCGTCGCATTAACGGATGAGGATTTTATTCGTACTGCCGAACTTCTGCGAATATACGCTGACACACGGGTAGATTTCGTTGACGCGAGTATTGCCGCTGTTGCAGAACGTCTAAATGTGAAGCAGATTTTGACAGTTGATAAGCGCGATTTTTACATTATCCGCCCCAAGCATGTTGATTATTTTGAACTGCTGCCCTGAATTCCTCACGATTCCGCGCTAGAATAGAGTTACAATTTTCGACCACAGGTAAACCTTATGACGAACACCCTTTTAGATGGCTTAAATCCGCAGCAGCGTGCCGCCGTCAGCGCTGGAACGGGGCCAGTGCTGGTGCTGGCGGGGCCGGGCAGTGGTAAGACTCGCGTCCTGACGCATCGCATCGCTTATCTCATCGGCGAGATGAAAGTGCCGCCGAGCGCGATTGTCGCCGTGACGTTCACCAACAAAGCCGCCGGAGAAATGCGTAACCGCGTGGAAAATATCATGGGCGGCAAACTGCGCGGCCTGCAAATCGGCACCTTCCATTCGATCTGCGCCCGTCTGCTGCGGCGCGAAGGCGATAACACCCCTTACGGCAGCGATTATGTCATTTACGATACCGATGATCAGGTTACAGCCGTATCGCAAGCGCTCAGTGAACTGAACATCGACCCGAAAAAATATACGCCACGCCGTGTCTTGGGCGCGATCAGTACCGCTAAAAATGAACTGATTACGCCGGAGGAATTTCGTGGCCTCGATTATTTTGGCGAGATCGTCCAGCGGGCGTATAAACGCTATCAGGCGATTTTGCTCGACAATAACGCGATGGATTTTGATGATCTGCTGATGCAGATGGTCATGACGCTGCGCGAAAATGACGTGATTAAAGAGAAGTATCAACGCATTTTCGAGTTTGTGCTGGTGGATGAGTTTCAAGATACCAACACCGCACAGTACGAACTCGTGCGGATTCTCAGCACCCCGCAGGATAATGTGTTCGTCGTCGGTGATGAAGATCAAGGGATTTATGCCTTTCGTGGCGCGGATTATCGCAACGTCCAGCGCTTCCGCAAGGATTATCCAGCATCACAAGTCATTTTGCTGGAACAAAATTATCGCTCGACCCAGATGGTTCTGGATGCCGCCCGCGCCATCATCGACAAGAATCCCAACCGCACGCCCAAAGCGCTGTTTACAGACCGTGAAGGCGGCGAAAAGATCACCGTTTACGAAGCCTACAATGAAGAATTTGAAGCGCGGTATATCGTAGATAAGATCGACGAGCTGTGCCGCAAACTCAAGATCAATTACAGCGATTTCGCCGTCATGTACCGCACCAATGCCCAATCACAAGCGTTGGAAGCCACCTGTGTCCGTGAAGGCATCCCTTACACGTTGATCGGCGGCGTGGGCTTCTATAAACGGCGCGAAATCAAAGATTTGCTGGCCTATCTGCGCGTCATCAACAACGGCAACGATAAAATCGGCTTCGCTCGCATTATCAACATCCCCCGGCGCGGCATTGGCGAAAAATCGCTGGCGGAATTCCAGCGATGGGCGACGGAATGCGCCAGTAACGATGACGCGCTGGAAAAATTGATGCGCGACGAGCCGACTCCCCTCAACGGACGGACGGCGCGGTTATTCGCGGATTTCGCGCTGCGGTTGCAAGTTTGGCGTGAATTGGCACAAACCGGACAGTTGATTCAGATGTTTGACCGCTTAATCGCTGATCTTGGCTATCATTTGCATCTGCGCGAGATCAGCGACACGGAAGAAGAAGCGATTGACCGTGAGGATAACGTGGATCGTTTGCGGGCATTGGTGGCGCAGGCTGATACGGAGTTGATTTCGCTCTCGGAATTTTTGGCGGATCAATCGCTCGTCGCCGATGTTGATGCCTTAGCCGAAGGCAGCGAAGCCGTAACGCTGCTCACGCTCCACGCGGCGAAAGGGCTGGAATATCCTGTCGTCTTTATCGCGGGCGTAGAAGAGGGTCTTATGCCGCATATGCGCTCGTTTGATGATCCCGAAGGCATGGCGGAAGAACGCCGCCTGATGTATGTCGGCGTGACTCGCGCTGAAGATCGTCTGTTTTTGACGTATGCCTTTAAGCGCACCGTCTACGGCAGCACGAATGCCAATGTCCCGTCGCGCTTTTTAGCTGATATTCCCCCGGAAATTACCGAAGGCATCTCCGCCCGTGTTTCGGCGGCTGGCAATCAACAGAGCTTCCGCGATCAAACCCGCTGGGATGTACCTCGTCCCGCTCCCGCTGCTTCCACCTCAATCCCCGGCAGAGTCATCCAATTTCCGGGGCGGGATAAGCCGCGAGAAGTCCCCAAACCCAACCTCAAATTTAAGACCGGAGATCGCGTAAAACATGCTAAATTCGGGGAGGGAGTCATCCTCGGCAGCGTCAAGCGCGACGATGATGAGGAAGTGACCGTCGTCTTTGATGATAAAAAAGTCGGGATGAAGAAAATGTACGCCAGCTACGGCTTAAGCCTGATTAAATAGATAACAGCCGTTGGAGTGTTTTAAGGGGATTAACTATGGTCGTTTCGGAGAAAATCACACCTGTTGAAACCGCTGTCCGCGAAAAAGTTGTACTTTCGCTCGATGATCTGATGGCGATGGGCAGCGATGCGCGGGTGGAAATCATAGATGGAGAACTAAGCACGATGAGCGCAGCAGGCCTGTTACATCACTTTTTAATCAGTAATATTGAGTTTTCGTTACAAGGCTATGTACGCCAGCACGACATCGGCGCGGTGTTCCCAGATGGCCTCACCTATCTGATGGCTTCTGACTTAAAGCACCTCAAGGACTCGTTTGTGCCTGATCTATCCTTTATTCGCAAAGAGAACTTTCCGCAAGATTGGGACATCAGTCGTCCTCATCCGGGCATACCGAACTTAGCCATTGAAGTCGTTTCGCCCGGTGATGACGCGGATGAGCTGGAAAAGAAAGTACGGACGTATCTGGCAAAAGGCACAGAGCAGGTGTGGGTGGTGTATCCGACCTCCAAAACCGTCCACCAATTTTTTAGCGGCGAACCAGCAAAATCACTGATTTACACCGAACTATCTCAGCAAATCGACACCGAGGCAATCTTCCCCAATCTGATGCTGACGCTAGAAGTAATCTTCCGTATCCCGGCATGGGTGATGAAATAAAAGATCAAGTAAAATGGAAAACCAGCGCCACAATCTTGAAAAGAAAAAAGCCATCACTTGGGCGAAGACCATCCTCGCAGGGAATCCCGTCATCCTCGATTTTGAGACGACAGGCATAGGCGATGCCGAAATCGTCCAGATCGGCGCGGTGGATAAATCTGGCAGTGTCGTCATGGATTTGCTCATTAAACCGACTCAGCGCATCCCGCAAGAAGTCATTCGAGTGCATGGAATCACCAATGAGAGGGTCAAAGATGCGCCTGGCTTTCCGTCGATTTATGTCCAGTTGAGCGTTCTCCTCGCGGGGCAGACCCTCGTCGCCTATAACGCCGATTTCGAGAAAGGCATTTTACAGGCCGTCTGCCGCCGACATAAGCTGTCGCTGCCTCGTCTGGCGAAATGGGAATGTGCCATGAAAACCTATGCGGGATTCTGGGGTGCGTATAGTCCTAAGTTCGGCGGTTTCTCGTATCAAAAATTGACGAATGCCTGCGCCCAGCAGCAGATCACCGTCGCGGATGCCCACAGCGGCGCGGGTGATGCGCTCATGACGCTGAAATTGATCGAAACGATGGCACGGGACGAATAGGAAGCAATGAGTGACGAGCAATGAGTCAATGCAAAAGATTTGAGGGCGTGTAGGGAGTGACACATAGGTCACTCCCGGTAGACTACCCACTTTTTTGGACACGCCCAGATTTGACGCAAATAGCACTAAGTTTCGCAAAGTATGCCGAGAAGGAAATGTAATCATGTCTGACGATCAACGCGACTCGCTATTGGCAAACCTTCAAAGTGATGACCAGCAAACCCGCGAGGATGCCATTCGTGCTTTGGGCGATCCGGCCTATAAAGGCGACGCAGCGGTGATTCAAGCATTGGCAAAAGCTGCACTCGATAACGCCGAAAGCGCTCGTGCTTATCGCTTGCGGCAGTTCGCGGCACAAGCACTGGGTGTTGTCGGAGATTCGTCCGCTGTGCAATCGTTGACCTTCGCGCTCGAAGACGAAAACTCGATGGTCAAGACCAGCGCGGCGGAATCGCTCGGCAAGATTGGGGATGCAGCGGCGCTTCCTGCCTTGCTCATCGCCCTTAAAGACAAAAATGCCGATGTCCGGCAAACGGCCATCCTCGCGCTGAGTGCAATTGATTCCGCCCAAGCCAGCGCTTTTATCCCGTTGCTTGGCGATCCTGAAGACTCGGTACGCAAGACCGCTGCCGAAGCCATCGCAGCGCAAGGCGCAAATGCGCTGAAGTCGCTGGTTGATGCACTGCAAGACCCCAACAGCACGATTCGCGGCGCGGCGGCGGAATTATTGGGGCGGCTTAAAGATGAACGCGCACGAGAAGGGCTGAATTACGTCGCCAAACAGGATAAAAGCGAATGGGTGAAAGGTCGCGCAAAATGGGCGCTGGAACAGCTTCCGCCGGCTGTGTTCGTGCCGCCGCAGATCAAACGCGGCATCGCTCCGCCACCGCCTTCCGATACACTGCGCCTGATGCGCGAACAAGCGCCGGAAACCCCTTCGCTGCGGCCTAAAACACAGCCGCTCCCCGCCGCGCCTGTGATGCCGATAGCACCGCCTGCGCCTTCCGCGACCTCCGATCCTAGCACGATGAGCGCCGAACAAGTGCAGGTCATCCTCGATCAGTTGGATGTGCGGCTGACGAAGGGCGAAATCAGCGAGGCGACCTATCATCGTCTGGCGGAACGGTGGGAAGCGCGACTCAATGAACTGCGCGGCAAATCAGGATGAAGCACTGAGCCGCAGCATTTGGTCTTCCGCCAGCATCCGCTCGATTTCGGCATCTTCCAGATCATCCACATATTGGGTGATGACCTGCTGCAAATAAGCGGGTAAATCGGGATGGAATTTATGGAAGGTCGCTGTGAACTCTGGGCTGGTGTTATAGAGTTCCCCTAAGCCCCGCAGGATGTCCAGCGTCGGTTCATAAAAATGGCGGATATTGTTTTGCCAGCGCTGCAAGATGGCCTGAACTTCGGCATCATGGCCTGATTTTCCCGCTTTCATCGCCTCGACTAAATCCTGATAAATTTCGTCCCCCTCTTCCATAATGGCGGCCTGCTGCGTTTTGCTGTAGCTGTTCCAGCGCTTGATAGATTCGTTAACATTCTCCGGGCCGTATTGCAAACGGGCTTCACGTTCATATTCTTTCTGGTTTTCTTCGCTGAATCCCTCAAAAAGACGTTTCTTGCTCATCGTGGTCTCCCCCTTTAAGTGCGTAATCGTGCTGTCAATCGTCCCGATCAGATGGTGCATACGTTCCATATTCTTCTGGATGACGGCGCGGTGCGAGTTCAGCGCCTCCAAAACATCAAAATCCGGGCTGTCGAGAATCGCTTTAATCTGCATCAGCTCTAGGCCGATTTCCCGGTAAAAGAGAATCTGTTGCAGCCGCAGCAGGGCGGAATCGTCATAATAGCGGTAGCCATTCGCGCCCACTTTTGACGGGACGAATAGGCCAATTTCGTCATAATAGTGTAGGGTACGCACACTGATCTGCGCTAAACTGGAAAGCTGTTTTACGGTATACATGGCTCATGCTCCTCACTCAAACGCATCTTAAAGGATAACGTTACGTGAGAGTCAAGCGGTTTTTTAGGATTCAACGCAAAGATGCAAAGTCCACCAAGTGTCGCAATGGTTCTTCAATTGTCCTTTCTACAAAGTGGGGAGGGGATAGAATAAAAACGCTATCCGAAACTCAGGTTAATTTATCAATCTGTAATTAAAACAGCTTTAACTGCTGCGGGGGGTCTTGTGGCTTGGAAGGCGTAGGAGGTGCTTCTGGTTCAGGCGGCGTGGACGATGTTGGCTTGCCTCCGACGCGGCGGCGCTTGACCTCGGCGATAAGCTCCGGCAGACGCTTCACATCCTCTTCCATCGGCTGGCGCATCGTGTCGTTCCGCAGCACATAGGCCGGATGGAACATCGGAAAATACGCCCGATCATCGGCGTACTTGGGCTGACCGTGAATCTTGGTGATTTTGCCGCCGGGGAAATACGACTCCATGCTAAAACGTCCCAAAGTGGCGATCACCAGCGGTTGAATGAGCGCAATCTGACGATCCAGAAAATGCTTGCACGCCAAGATTTCATCCGGCATCGGATCACGGTTTTCGGGCGGACGATGCTTGACGACGTTGGTAATAAAGACTTGTTCGCGCTTAAGGTCGATCAGATTGAGCAGATAATCCAGATATTTGCCAGATCGCCCTACAAACGGCAGCCCTTGTTCATCTTCATTAAAGCCAGGGCCTTCTCCGATAAACAGAATTTCGGCATTCACATCCCCATAACCCGGCACAGCATTTTTCGTGCCTTGATGCAAACGGCAAGCCGTACAAACGCGGACTTCTGCCGCAATCTCCGCTAATTTCGCGGCGCGATCTTCACTCATGAATCTCTCCTCAACCGTACCAAAAGCCGCTTTCTAAAAACAGCCTATCGAAAGTCATTTGAATAATTTGAACCAGTAAGCCACCAAGATTACCAAGAATTGATCATCTGTCGTGAACCATCTTGCTTACTTTAGAAGGCAGCGCGTCTTGTCGTAAGCCTGCTATTTTAACGGCACTTCTTAGATTGCGACAATAGCTTCAGCCGTCTTTAAACATTGGCGATTGAAGAGAGTTTTTTGGCGGCAGAAGTGGCCTTAACGCGGACAGCGCGTAATGGGATCATCGCCCGGATAGCAGGCCAAAGAAAATATCGTGTAGTTCACGCAGTGTCGGTAGGGGTTTATAGAGGATCGTATCTGAACCGGAGCGTGCAATAATGTCTTGTTCTTCTTGCGGAGAAAGTTCGTAGGCCGTCATCAAAACAAGCACCATATTTTGCAGAATGGGGCTTTTGCGGATG
The DNA here is from genome assembly GCA_034437895.1 of Anaerolineae bacterium. Classification (GTDB taxonomy): domain Bacteria; phylum Chloroflexota; class Anaerolineae; order Aggregatilineales; family Phototrophicaceae; genus JANRLJ01. The sequence continues at coordinate 7,550 of DAOTTO010000579.1, forward strand.
CGCTGCCCGACCATTTCCCCCGTAACCCTGCCGGGCAGATGCACGTCAAGCAAGGCTAACTGCGGGAGTTCACCGTTGTAACGCCCACTATCTACCTGGTCGATCCAGCGCAGGGCTTCTTCACCCGTCGCAATAGCAATCCCATTTACGCCCAATGTCTCGTATATGGTTAGTACCATCTGATGGATTTGTGGCTCGTCTTCAAATACCAACCAAGTAGGCATTTCGATGACCTTGAATTCGTCCTTCTGCATGGATAATAACTCGCTTTACACTAAAAATCACTTGTCTTCATCAGACTCTAAAATGATCGTCACGGGGCCATCATTATGAATTTCCACCAACATCATCGCGCCGAAAATCCCTTTTTCCACATGAGCAACGCCTTCCGCCCGCAAACTGTCGATATAGGCTTCGACCAGCGGCGCGGCGATCTCCGGCTGTGCCGCATTGATAAAACTTGGACGGCGACCTTTGCGCGTGTCGGCGTAGAGCGTAAACTGCGAAATGACCAGCATTCCGCCGCCCACTTCCAACAGCGATAAATTCATTTTACCCGCAGAATCCTCAAATACGCGCAAATTGGCGGTTTTCTTCGCCAAAAATGCACAATCGGCTGCCGTATCGCCGTGCGTTATACCGACGAGCGCGACAAAACCCTGCTCTACCGCGCCGACAATTTGATGATCGACAGTCACGCTGCCTTTAGTGACTCGCTGTAAGATAATCCGCATAATGTGAGTGGTCAATCGTTAAGGGATATGCAGCAATCTGATCTTTTGGTTTTCAACTTTTTACTTTCAACTCATCACTCATTGCTCATCACTCATTGCTCATCACTCATCACCCATCACTCATCACTCATCACCCATTGCTCATCACTCATCACTCATCGCGGATTTGGGCTGAATGCCTTCCACAGCTTGCATCGTCCGCAGATGCTCGTACCAATGATAGAGGAATAAATCCTGAATAGCGCGTTCTACCGTCATGTACTCCTGTTTATTAGGATGAAAAACAGATTTAGAAAATTGGCTTTCTGGCAAATGGGTAATAAATTCCGCGATGCGTTGTTCGTTGCGTGTCATACTTTTTAGCGATGCCGAGACTACTCTTTTTTGATAAATCCGCGCCATTGTATCATTGAAGCGATTCAGCATCGCCAAGGATAAAGCTGGACGCAGCCTCACCAATGAGCCTTTAATCAACCACAGCGAGGCGGTATCCATCATATTCAAATGCGCCAGCATCGTCGCTAGTGACCATCCATGATAACGGGCTTCATAATAATCAACTTCGGGAACATGCGTCACAATTTGCAGAACTGCCTGCCGCACTTTGCCGATTTCGGTTATAAGCTGCTGACGTTCCTCTACGCCATCCAGATAGAGATAAATTATTTTAGGCTGTTCGCTCATCAAAAAATGCCTCACTTCTTGCACTCTCTTGGATATTACGCGCTTTAGCAGTCAGCGTCAAATATCTCAAGTTCGTGTAGATACCTTTGCAGCCTCATCACAGGCGCGTACAATTAAAGAGTCTGTTTATTGTAGGGACGTGCTATATTATGTCATCTACGCCGCGATGCCGATCTTAAGGCGGGTCGGATCAAGGAGTTTTTTTCATGGCGGATGGCCTATTCGATAACCGTTATCGTTACGATTATATCTATCCACGCGGGCGCAGTGGAGAAACATTACGCGCTCTTGATACCGGGGCGAGCAACCGTCCGGTTGTCATCAAACGTCCCGCGCCGAATGACGCGCCGCCCATCCGCGCCGGGCAAGAGGTCAGCATCCTCAATGAGCGGAAAGCGCTCACACGGTTAGCCGGACATGCCGTTCTCACCGAATTCTTAGGCGATGGTCAATTTTTCGTCGGCGGAATGCCGCATCAATATATCGTCATGGAACGGGCGCAGGGCAAAATTGTCGCGGAGGTCGTGCTGGAACTCGCCACACGCGGGGAACGCCTGCCGCAATTAGAGATGCTCGTCATCGTTGATGCGCTGCTTGATCTTTTGCAAACCGCCCACGCCAAAGACATCGTGTATAACGACGTGGATGCCAAGCACCTGTTTTGGGATCGAGAACATTACGGCCTGAAAGTGATCGACTGGGGCAACGCGATTTTTCTGGAAGGCGACGACATCACGCCGCAGGGAGTCAGCCGCCAGAGCGATATTTATCAGGTCGGCGAACTGCTCTATTTTATCCTCACAGGCGGCAGCCGCATGGAGATTCCCCGTGATGCCGCCGATGACTTCATCCTCAATTTCGGCGCAGATGCAGAGCGTACTTCGCCCCGTTTACAAGCCATCATCAGCAAAGCCGCGCATCCCAATTTGAAGGTACGTTATCGGACGATTACCGAACTCCGCCGTGAATTAAACGACTTCCGTTTGCCACTGGAACGCGAGCGCGATTCTGTCGTCAACCGCGTGATTGAACGGATGCGCCGCAGTCTGAGCAAAAATGATTTACGGGCGCTGCTGGATACGCTGGAACCCATCCTCGCCGGGGATCCTGGTCATCCCGGCGCACAGCAGGCCAAAGAAGAGGTCATCAACCGCCTACGTGATTTGGATGTTTCTGCTGATCTGGACGCGGTGCGAATTTATATGGAAAGCGCCAACTGGACACGCGCCGCCGATTTATTAAACGAACTGCGCGATAAAGCCGGCCCGCAAACTTCTGGATTAGTCGGGCTGATGCTCGACTGTACCGTCTTGCTACTAGAATCCAACGTGCAGCCTGCGCCGCCTGCCATCACGGATGCGATTAGCCTGCTGTTTGAAGGCCAAACCGCCGCCGCCGCTGATATTTTGCTGACGGAAGATACACCTGACGGCAAAACGCGCAGCTTACAATGGTTGGTCGCGGAGCGCATTTCGTCGCGTATCCCCGAAGTGCTGCTGCTGCGTCCGAATTTGTACCGGCTTGATCTGGCGTTGAATGCCCTCGCCGCCGAAGGCACTGCATTGGGGCAATCACGGACGCTGCTGAACGAAATCAACACGATGATTGACGATCTTGCTGGGATGCAAACGCCCAATCTGTCGCAGTTGCGCGATGCGTATCGCGCCATTGTTGACCGTCTAACGGCACTCAATAAGCTGCTCATGCCGATTTCGACCCGTTATAATTTGCCGAATCGCAAGTTGCCGTTGTCATCGTTGGATCGGGCGTTAAACGCGGCGATGGCGCTGGCTGATAACATGCACGTCATCGGCAAGCAGGCCGCCAGCAGTCCGCGTGATGCGTTAGGAGCGCTGGATTCCAGCCGTGCAATTGATCCGGTCAACAATCCGCTGTGGGATGTCATCGCCCGTATGTTGGACGGCCTGTATGAACTGCTGCAATCGTACCAAGTGTATATCCCCACCGCTGATGGGACGGATGTCGAAGGTTGGCTGGCTGGCGCGAGAGCCGATTTAACGCCTTTTATCGAGCGCTTATTTGATGAAATTTTGGTCGGCATGGTCGATGGCCTCAAAATCGCCGGAAGCGCATGGACGGAATATGCCGCCGCGATTGTTCAGGGCAACCGAATCGGCGCGATTACGGCTTTAGCTAATGCCACCGAAGCCGTTGGCACGGTCAGCCCAACGCTTTCCGGTTGGTTGAATCAATTACGCACGGTAGTGGATGGCGCGAGTTATGTGGAACGCAACGCCATTCACGGCGGCTTAGGCCGGGCATTAGCGGATGGTTGGGAGGCGTTTGATCGGGGACGGCTGCCGGATGCGGAACGGCTCGGTCAGCAGGCGATGGATATTGCCAAAAATGAGGCCGAGCGCTTCGCCGCCAAGCGCCTCTTTACGCTTTCCGGCACAACGCGAGATTGGATTGAACGCAGCGGCGCAATTAATGCCGCACGTACTCAAACCGTTTTTAAAATCGTCGAAGGGTTATATACGCCCGAAGAAATCACCCTGCGCGATCATTTTGCCGCGCAAATGCCCAGCCGCGAAACTTACTTAAAAGCGATGGGCAAAGGTTTGATTGAACTGTATTCTCGCAGCAGCACCCCCGCACTGCGACTGGTATTTTTTACCGATATTCTGCTCGGCGTTTTAGAAGCGCACGACGCAAATCTGGACGATGCGTTGTTCTGGCGCGAAGTCTCGGTGCGTATTTTGGGCGAAGCGGGGCCGCGCCATCCCGCCACACGCATCCTTGATGAATTTGTGGATCGCCGCCGTGAGATCAACCGCGCCGCCGCGCTTCTGAATCAGGTCAACGGCATTCACGCCATAGCGACGTTGGATTCCACCCGCCGCCAGATTGAAGAGAATACACAAGCGCGGTTACTTTCCGCCGCCGCCCACAGTCTGCGCGAATTTGAATCGATGCTGCGCGATTGGTCTGAAGGTGAATTTCGTGCCGCCGGGATGAAGATCGACACCATCTTGACCCTGATTGGCGAAACCGAGCAAGCCGCCGATATAACGCTGACGCAATATCGGGCGTGGCTGGTCGAACTCCAAGCCAACGCTGCCGAACTGCATAACCTCAGTCGCCAGATGAAGCAGGTCATCGAGCGCCGCCCATCCGAGCCTCCAGACATGGTGCGGGACGCGCATCGCAGACAAGCGCAGACGACGACGCAGCTTCTGGGCGATCAATACGCCGGACAGCTCCGCCAATGGCACGAGACATACGAATCGTTTCTTGCGGTCTACACCGACACAACCGTGCGCCGCAGCGGTAGATTAGCCCGTTTTAACGAGTTATTTCGGGCGATGTTCATTGACCGTCATCCGGCTTACGCCCTTTATCGCCATTGGTATGATCTGACGGAAAGTTCGCCAGAGTTCCCCGCGCCGCCCACTGCCGACCCCACGCCGCGCATGACGGAAAGTGAAGTCGTGGAAGAAACCTATCCCGGTTTCGTGGGGTCACGTTATGTTGAGCGGGAAGAGTCGGTTGCCCCCGCCGGACGCAAACTGCCGCTACTGGCGCTTTTCGCGGCGATTGCCGTGCTGCTAGCGGTGATCGTCTTAATCGTATTCATCGTCACAGGCGCGGGTGATGACAGCAGCGGGCTGCCGTCCACTACCGCTGGCGCTGGACTGAATACGACTATTGATTCAGCCGCATTGTTGACAACACAAAAAGCGACAAGTGCGGAAGGGGTAGGCCTGCTCCCAACTGCCGAACAAACGGCGCGTGGCACGTTGAATCCAACTGATTTGGTTACGCCCACGCTCCTCACGCGGACGATCATCCCAACCGAGACGGGCGCACCGCCGCCGATCATCCCAACTGAATCCGCCACACCAACCCCCGCGCCGCCGACAGAAACCCCGACTCCGACGATTACGTCCACGCCGACCAATACGCCAACACTAACGCTCACCCTCACGCCGACGGTGCCGCCGGAAGGCTTGCGGGGGCAGCAGGATTTATTGGCGCTCCCGGCACGATTAGTGACTTTGCCTTGGCCGGCAGAAGATTTCGCTCTTGATACGACAGGGACATTTTGGCGTTTCGGCACAGGCACACAATCACCCGAAGAACAGCTTTATGTCACTTTTCCCCCAGATGTGCTTGATCTGTTTTATGGCAGCGCCGCGCCGACTCGCCTTCGCACAACGGAAGCCACCTTATCGCTGATTACGTATGATCCGGTGCTGCTGCAAAGCGATGATGTATATTTCGGCTTGATGCTGCAAAGTGTTGACGACCCAACTTTAACCGCCGGACTGTATGTGCAGGTCGCTAACGCCACCGCTGTAAATTTGTATCAGCGCGTCGGTGATGAATCGACCTTTATTGTGCAGCGTTCCGTGAGCGCGGTGGTCGCCCGAATCCGCTTAGAACGTGATCCGTCAAATGGCGCGGTGACGGTTTTCTTTAACGACTCCCAAATCGGGCAGCCAATCCCTTTCATTGGCGCGGACCAAGCGGTACAGCCCGTGTTATTTATTCAAGATGGCGGCGTTATCGTCAGTGTGACGAACTGGCGGGTCACTTTACGCTAGCAAACTACCAGCTTTTCTAAAAGATTAGGTGTACGAAACGTCAACTAGTAAAAAACACGACATTACCTTAATACTAAGGGAGTACCTAATGTCATGTAATCACCATGTCAAATGTAAAAACTTTCTAAAAAATTAAGGCTATATGGTGAAAATTAATGGATTTTTAATTCTTTTTGGTGTATCCTATTAAAGATGGATACACACGGAGAATTCTATGTTCCTCCAAGAACATGACCACACAATTGCGGATTTACAAGCTGACCGCGAAACACGCGAGCGCTTGTTCCGCGTAGCAGCACACGATTTAAAAAATCCCATCGCTAATTTGCGTATGGTTGAATATATGCTGCGCGACAGCTTTACTACCGATCCTATTGCGGGACAATTGGTAGATACGATGCAGCTTTCGCTGGATGCAATGGAGCAGGTCGTTGCAGATTTTCTGGATGTCGTCATCATCCAAAGCGGCAAGATTGATCTCCACCTCAAACCGATTGAACTGGGCAAGATCATCTATAACCAAGTGTTGCAATACACCATGAACGCCACCCGCAAAGAGATTACGCTTAAATTGGGTGAACTTAAAGGTGCGGTCATGGCGGATCAGGCGCGGCTAGATCAAGTCGTGAGCAATTTATTGAGCAACGCGCTCAAATATTCGCCGCGCCATACGACTGTCTCGCTTTGGGTGGAGCAAGTGGGTGATAAGCTGCGGCTGAATATCTCCGATCAAGGTCCCGGCATCCCGCAGGAAGAGCGTTCTATGTTGTTTACCGAATTTGGCAAGCTCACGCCGCGCCCGACAGGTGAAGAAACAAGCACCGGATTGGGGCTGTGGATTGTTAAACAACTTGCCGAGATGATGGACGGACAAGTGGGCGTAGACTGCCCCCACGACGGCGGCAGCATCTTCTGGGTGGAACTGCCTGCTTGCTAAAATCTAATCTCATCATGATCTTTTTATGAAAACGGCGTAAAAATGCGTCGTTTTTTATTACTAAATTTTTCTCATAGAACTCATTGAGACTTTTCCTCAGCGAGTAGGTGACGGAGATTGATGAGGGCGTAAACGATGAAATATGCGCCCATGAAATGAGCTGCTTTGCGGTCAAAGCGCACTAGCAAGGCGCGAAATTTGTCGATCCAGGCAAACGTGCGTTCACAGCTAAAGCGCAGCTTGTAGACTTCAGGGCTAAACA
>DAOTTO010000580.1:0-10283 GCA_034437895.1 Anaerolineae bacterium
TGGCAGCTTCGATATTAAAACCGAGGTTGGGAAAATCACAACCAAACATAGCAATTGTGTAGTCCTACACCATTCGGACGGCTACACCTATACGAAAGGATTAAGGTGCTTACCTCCCCCTGCCTAAAGGCAGGGGTATCTCGCACCGATTTCGATGAAAGACTATCACATCAATATTTTCTACAGTGAGAAAGATGAAGCATATATCGCGGATATACCCGATTTAAAGTACTGTTCCGCACATGGCGAAACGCCCGAAGAAGCGCTGCACGAAGTTCTAATCGCTAAAACGGCGTGGCTAGGTGTAGCGCATGAAGAAGGTATTCCCATCCCTGAACCCAAATTCCGCCCTGCGATTTATCAAGCAGCTTATTAAATTTTGCATCAACCTACAAGGAACAATCATGCTCACGACAAAAATACTTCATCCCGAAATTTTAGAAGCACTCGGCGGCTCCGGTCACGGCGGCAAAGTGCTGATCGCGGACGGCAATTATCCGTTTAGCACCCGCGCTTATTCGGGGGCGAAGCGCGTCTATCTCAACTTTGCACCCGGCAAACTCAACGCTGTAGAAGTTTTGGAAGGGTTGGTTTCGATGATTCCCGTCGAGGCCGCCGACGTGATGATCCCCGATTTCGGCAGCGAACCAGAAATCTTCGCGGAATTCCGCAAGCTGCTGCCGGAGTTTGAACTGCGCCCCAACGGACGGTTCGCCTTTTATGATTTGGCGAGAGATTCGGATACGTGTCTTGTAATTGCGACGGGCGAACAGCGCATCTACGCCAACATTCTGCTGACCATCGGGGTTGTCATGCCCTGATTAATCGGGGTTTGCAGGGGCGTAGCGTGTTACGCCCCTTATTTGAAACTACGAAGAGATTCTAAGGATTCTGCTGCAAAAAGACCTCGATCTGGGCAAGATCATCCGCGCTTAGTGTTAAATTCGCCGCGCCGACCACGCCATCGACTTGATCGGCATAACGCGCTCCGACAATCGCCGCCGTGACTGCTGGATTAAGCAGCGTCCATGCAATCGCCACCTCCCCCGCTGATTTACCATACGGCAGGCCAATCTCGCCGAGTAAATTTTGCAGCGCCAGATTGCGGGTTAAACGCGGCTCTTGGAATTCACTATCCCGCGAGCGCCAATTATCTGGCTCGAAGTTCGCCACGCGCTCACGAGTCATCGCGCCTGAAAGCAAGCCAGCCTGCATCGGTGAATAGACAATCACGCCGATATTGTTTTTTAGGCAGTAAGGCAAAATCGACTCTTGCACAGCAGGCTTGACCAGTGAGTATGGCGGCTGAAGCGACGAAATCGGCGCGATGACACTTGCCCGCTGCATCTGTCCCACATTGAAATTCGAGACTCCTATCCACCGGACTTTGCCCTCAGCCTTAAGGTCAGCCATCGTCTGCCAGCCTTCTTCGATGTCCTCGTCGGGCTGCGGCCAATGCACCTGATACAGGTCGATCACGTCCACCTTTAAGCGGCGCAAGCTGTCCTCGACTTCGCGCCGGATCGATTCGGCTTTCAGGCTAGGCGTAATCTGATTATCGGCATTCCAAGCCCGTTCACATTTGGTGAAAACATAAGGACGATTCGTCACGCCTTCCAGCGCTTTTGCCACAATTTCTTCTGAATGTCCCAGCCCATAAACGGCGGCGGTATCAATCCAGTTGATGCCCAAATCAATCGCCCGATGAATCGCCGCAACAGATTCAACATCATCCTGTGCGCCCCACGAATAAGCCCATCCCGCGCCGCCAATCGCCCACGCGCCGAATCCAATCCGCGTGATGTGTAAATCGGTATTGCCAAGCTGCCGTGTTTCCATAAGTCATCCTCTTTCGTTTAAAGTAAATATCGAACCACTGGTCGGGGGATGAGGACATTATAACAATTAATCAAGGTAAGTTATCCAAAACTGAGGTTAAATATAGGGCGTAGGGAGCGACATATGGGTCACTCCCATCCAGAAAGTAGGGAGCGTCATGTGATGAAGGACACGGTATGTCGTGTCCGTACAATACTGCCTTTCATTCAATTGGCTCATTGCACAAGGCGTAAAGTCCGGCAATGAAGCCAATCGAGGCACTTTAAGAATCGACTATACGCGGTTGTGGCAAATAGGTTGCCACGTAAAATATTCAACCAACAACGCCTGTATTTTGAGATGGGGCATCATCTCATACTGTCTCAGTCGGTGGAAGTCTTGGTGTAAACCAAGCATCCGGCGTTCACGGCAGATGCCCGCATGAGGAGTATGTCACAAGGGCAATCTCGTGATTTCTAAGCTGACTTGCTGATCACGGTAAGCTGACCGCTAAATTTGGAAACCGCCCGTCACCCGCACAACCTTCTGTTTATAGTTATTCACGTAGTCCAGCAATTTGACATGGAGATCGAGCCATTCGCTGCTTTTCAGAATTTGCTGCGCGGTGGATAAATCATCAATGACGGCCTCCGCCATAATCTGTGGACCTTCCGTTCGCCCCCAAACGGTATACCATGCGCCTGTCGTCTGGATTCCTAAACGCGTAATCCCCGGCACCCATTCCCTTACGACAAATTCAAAATAATCCTGGTCACGCCCAGGTTTAATGTCCCAATACATCATCAATTTCACACTCATGTAAACCTGCTGTCTCCGAAAACTGGTCGCATCTTCTATCAGAGTACAGCGTCCAGCAATTTTTTGCAAAAGGGAAAATTGAATCAAACCAACCCTATTTACGCTCTATACGAATACAAAACCAGAATAAAGCCGGAGAAAATCTTTTTGAACCGCAGAGACACGGAGAACAGCGAGAATTTAAGTTCAAAAAAGGCGCTCTTTTTAAGGGGAACGCCTTTTTATCATCAAAATGTAGGCGGCTTTACGCACATCCTTCCCAAATAAAGATGTACTGTTTGCCGGGGTCAAGTTCAGGGGCGATCAGCTCAAATTTCCCATCCGTCAGGCGATAAAGCGAGGCGAGGCCGCGTAACCCTTGTCCGCTTCCGAGCAGCGTGTTCACATCAGGGATCCCGACTTCGGCAATATCGGCTGGCGTAACCACGAACAGGACTTTGCCCTTGCTTTCTAGGTCAACATCGTAGGCGACAATGCCGCCACCGCGACAATACAGCACCACCGTCGCCCAAGGATCGGGGTTTTCGCGGTCATCCCAAATCGTTGCGCCCGGCTGCGGCGTAGTCGTAACATTGACGCAATTTGGGCCGCTGATGGTAATCGTCCAACTGAGAACGCCGCCAGAACCGCCTTGATTGTAGAAAAATACCGAAGCCGTTCCTGAACCGAGCGCGGTTGCCGTCACGGTGACAGAGCCGGTGCCGGTTTGTCCACCGCCGAAGATCAGGCTGTTGATGGTAATTTCCGCGCCCATATTGGTGGCTGTACCAAGGCTGTCTACCGAGGTCGCCGTCACAATATCGCCAGCAAGGACGGTGAAAACTGGGCTGGTTTGGTTAGGATCCGTGCTGTTAAAACTTCCCGCGAGTACCACCCCGCAGGCCGCACTTACTTGTTCCGACGGAAGAAAGGCTGCCACAGCCAATAAAATAAGTGCTGTGATGGGTATAAGCAGTTTAAATCTCATTATTTCCCGCTCCAAGTGGTATAAATGGCGTTAACATTACACATCATAACAGAAATTTCAGGGCAACGGCTATAATAGTCTTTTTACTTTTGTCTTTCCAGCAAGACTATTTAGACTCGACCCGGATTGGCCCCAAGCCGATTTGGATATCGGGGCTGCCATCCGGCAAGGTGACGGCGAGGCGGCTTTCCGGCTGTGAGTCATCCCCAAAGACGGCGAGGCTGATCCAATAGTCGCCCGTGACGGCATTTTGGGGCAGTGGAAGTAAAATACTGTCCTCGATCAGCATACCAGGCTGCCAACAGGTGGTGGGATAGCGGAAATCACGCCCGTTTATTTCGCCCGGCTGCCAGAGGACAGGCTCAGTCGTCGTTCCGTCCGGCAGCACGAAAAATGCTCCGAAAGTATAAGGCTGCGTCATCTGATGAATGCCCTGCCACCACAGACGCAGGGATACCCCCGTCTCATCTCTACCAGCGATCACTTGGGTAGCCCGCCAGCTATGCAGTCGGAACACTTCGCCCACGCCTGTCACCGAAAAAACAGCATCATTCGAGGCAAGCCCTACATCGGGTGGAATGGGCGGATCAGGGGGTGGCATAAATTCGCTGCCGATCACGTTCAGGCTGATGGTCAATGCCAAAAACAGTGCCGCTTGTCCAAGTGTGAGCCAGCGCCAAGCTGTAGGTTGTAAGGGGAAGTTATGCCTTGTCCCATCTTCGCCTATAGGCTTAATTTGGAAGTTTTCCCATACTGCCAGCAGCAAAAACGGCACAAGAAATAACCAGATTCGTCCGCTTTCGCCCTGCGTCGTTCCGCTGATGGTCATCGTGAGAACAGTGAGTAGCAGCGATAGGCTGATAAGGGGCGGCGTGGATTTTCGCTGCCTGCCCCAGCGCCATAGTCCGACCAACCATACCAAAGCCAAGCCCATCCCCGCCCATAATGCCCAATCCCAAACGTGCATCCACACCCAGAATGCATACGGGCGATCTAAGATCAGATGCGCGTTGAACGACTCGCGCAGCAGGTCAAAAATCGTCTCGCCGGAAGCCAGCCAGAAAATCAGCCAAGGGAGCATCAATCCGATGCCCACCCATACGCCAATAATCACCGGACGTAGGAAAGAGCGGACTGTCCGCTGTTCTCCAAAAAGCCAGCGCAGCAGCACATAAAATCCAAGCATCCCCAAAATCGGCGCGAAGGCGAAATTAATAAATAACGCTACCCCACTGACTAATCCAGCGGCGATGAACCATGCGATTGTAGGGGCAACGTGCGCGTCGCTCTTTTGCGCGTTTAGTCCCCGCGCCAACAGATAAAACGCGACAATCGAAAACACCGGATACACCGTACTCCATGTCGGCGCGAAGGCGGCAATACCCGGCACAAGAGGCCACCAAATCACCATATAACGGACATCTAAGCGCAAATCATTAAGCCCTCCAAAAAATCCTCTGCGCTCTCTGTGTCTCTGCGGTTCACTATCTTCTCCAATTGCAAATACCTGTTTTGCCGTCGCATATAACGGAAATACCGCGAGTCCAGCGATCAGCGGCATAACGACACCGAAAATCGCCGCGACATACGCCCCCGGCGAATACGCCAGCAAATCATAATTTTGACATTGATACGCCAGCAAACGCCGATAGAGCGTATCGGTTAAAACGGGGGTGCGATTAAAAAAGTCGTTGAGCAAGCCCTGAAACATCGTCGCGCCGGGCGGACTGGTAGCAGTATGTCCACCGATACGCGCCATCACTTCCGTCCAATTGCGCCATTCACCGCCTTGCCAGTCGATGCGCGGTGCTGCCCAATGCGGCCCGCCGTTGACATACGAGGCCGTGCGCGTGAACAACGCATAAAAGGGGTTGCCGTCTTGAGCATAAGCTACGGCTAATCCGAGAATAAACGTACCGAATACCGCCCACAATAGCACAGGCCACACACGACGATCATGCCGTACCAGCCCAAAAGCGCCTACGATATAAATGAAGGTGATGAAAATCAGCGGTAAACTACGCAAAAATGGCGCGAGATCATACTGCCAGCGCCAGCCGAATCCACCGCGCAGCCAGGGCGAGAGATTCACTAAGATCGCCAGCGCCAGCAAAAAGGAGAAGCCAACGATCAGCCGGATGGTGAGAGGCAGGGATTTAAAAGATGAAAGCATGGTAGTTTTGAGCGGTTAGTCGTTAGTTTTTAGTAGGTGATTCAAGTGTTTTAGTCTAAAAACTGACTACTAAAAACTAAAAAACCTATCAATCCACAAAGCGATATTTAATCAACGTCCACAGGGCGATGGGGCCGTCCGTCCATTTGAGCTTTTTGCCCTCGCTCCATTCCCGCCCATTATACGAAATCGGCACTTCATAGATGCGAATGCCTTGCTTTAGCACTTTCGCGGTAATTTCTGGCTCGAATTCAAAACGTTTGGCGTGGATTTTCATGTCGCGCACGACTTCCGCCCGCATCACCTTATAGCAGGTCTCCATATCGCTGAGGATGGCGTTATAAAGGATATTCGTCACGAGCGTGAGAATTTTATTGGCGACCATGTTCCAGAAGTTCATCGCTTTGCGTGGTCCCCCCAAAAAGCGTGAGCCATACACCACCTGCGCGATCCCTTCTTCAATCGGCTTAAGCAGCATCGGATAATCACGCGGGTCATATTCAAAATCCGCATCCTGAATCAGCAAAATATCGCTCGATGCCGCCTTAAATCCCGTCACAAGTGCCGCGCCCTTACCTTGATTATGCGTATGATACAAAATTCGCACAATGGCATTGTTTTCCGCCTCGATTTTTTCCAGCACTTCGCGGGTGCCATCATGTGAGCCATCATCTACAATAATGACTTCGGCTGCCAGCCCCACATCCAAGACCCGCGCTAAGACTTCCTCAATCGTGGTTGCCTCGTTATAACACGGGATAATCACGCTCAGAGTCAAGTTTTTACCGACCTGCTGATCGGTACGAACTCGTGAATGGGTATTGGCTTGAACCATAATCGCACGCTCCTAAGCATGTGTTACAGAGGTACCAGTGCAGCACATCAGAAAAAACATTATACACGCGGCAACCCGATTTTTCGCATGGATAATTTTGCCCACCGTTTTCCCTACGGTAGGATCAATTTACTGTGCATAATCGCGAAGTTGACGTTATACTGGTTAACAATGTGTTATTTTGCTGATTGTTCTTATGGAGGTCAAAACTTATGACCCGACGGCTTACGCTTGCGGCATTTACGCTGCTCCTCACCCTGCTCTTTACGCTCGTCATCCCAAAAGGCGAACCGACCTCTGCCCAGGACTTCGGCACGGGGCCTTGGAACGCAACGTATTACAACTCGACTGATTTTACAAATCCGGTGGCAGGATCGTATTCCTATACGGCGCTCAACCTGTTTACCGCCGACTTTCCAAGAGATGCCAGTGGTATCCCGATCCCCGGCATTGGACAGGATACTTTCTCCGCGATCTATACCTCCAGCCAGAATTTTACGGGCGGCACGTATCTCTTTCGTCTGCTCGTGGATGATCGGGCGTGGGTGACGATTGACGGTGTGGAAATCTTCAACGCGACAGCGCCGGGCGTGGAAGCCAGCGTTATCGTTGTGCTGACTCCCGGTGTGCATACGCTGGTGATGAATTATATCGAGTTCACCTCCACCGCCTCGATTCAGCTTCAATGGGGCTTGCAAGGTACGACAGGTGTTGTGCCGGGCGCAACCGCCGGGCCGACGGCTGTCCCCACCATCACGCCGCTGCCGTATATTCCGCCCGGTTCGCTGACGGCTACCGTCATCCGTGCCAGTATCTTGAATGTGCGGGATGCCCCTTCAACGGGAGCGAATCGCATCGCCCGTATCCGGCGCGGACAGACTTATGCCGTTGTCGGGCGAGATGACCGCGCCCGCTGGTTCTTGATCGAACTTGGCGGTTATCGTGGATGGGCTTATGGCTATTATCTGGCGTTCAACTTTAACGAATTTACTGCACCTGTCGCCAGCGGCAACAATATCGTTGATTTGCAAGGCTATCCTGATACAGGGGTGCGCGTTCAGACTGAGGCCGGGCTAAGGATGCGGGCGCAGCCCAACACCGCTTCCCCCCAAACGGGACGGATTGATTGGGGTGCTTTCCTGCCTGTTATAGGACGCACAGGCGACAGTTCATGGCTGCTCATCGTATGGCGCGGCACTGTCGGTTGGATTTATGCGCCGTTTGTCGAAGTCATCGAGGGCGATCTGAACACTGTGCCTATCCGATAAGCACCGCAATCTTAGGGATTCATCCGGTAAATTCTTTTAACCACACAGGACACAGAGCGCACAGAGATTGGATTGAATCTCCCCTCTGTGTCCTCCGTGATCTCTGTGGTTCAATCTTCGTATATCTAAACTTGCTTTACCCCACCACCGCCAGCGCTTTTAAGATGGCGAACATCCCAAACGCCACATGAGCGACAATCGCAGCGCGGGTACTGCTTGTATATGCCCGAACCCCCGTAATGAACAGCGCATCCAATAACGGCACGATCAGCGCGTACCAGAACGGTGTGAGTCCGTTAAGCTGGAAAGGCGTATAGGCCAGAACATGAAACGCCGCATGAAAAACCGCCGTCATCAAAAAGCCAGACAACGCCCCTAATGAAATCCGCAGTGCTGGAAAAATAAGGCCGCGAAAGACCAATTCCTCCGCTAACGGCTGCACAATCACTAGCAGCAGTACCGCCAACACCCAAGCCGCAATCGTTAAATCGGCGCGGGGCAGCAGCGTATAGCCGCCCCCATCGCTAAAAAAACTGATGAGTTCCAGCACAGGCCAAAAATTGCCCGTAATCACTAAGCTGATGAGATCAATCAACAGCGCCACCGCAAAACTCAGCAGCAGAATAATCGGCAGTGCGGAACGGGTCGGCCCTAATTTGAAGGCGGTGCGTTCTTCAAGGGTACGATAGCGCGAGAAAAAAATAAGCGCGATTGTCAAAACGCCGCCGATAATCCATCCGATCAGCGGTTGAGCAGGCGACTCCGGCAGAAGAAGCTGTGCGATGGTGGTCCCCAGCACTATCGCGGCGAACATTGCGATAACCATTCCGACGGCAGTTGTAACGCTCCAGGGGGGAGCAGAGTCTAAACGGGTGAGGCGTTTGAGCATAAAACAATCCTAGTGTGGCGCAAAAGTGACCTTTTAGCCGCCAGTATGCGTCATTTAGCTGAATAGAGGATGAGGGCGCAACCCATTGGCACGGTGACGAGGCTGCTCGGCTACGGCGTTGCGGTAGAAGTAAGAGTTGCTATTGGAATAGTTGTCGGGATTGGGGTTGATGATGGATTTTGCCCTGTATTCGTCCAACCCACAAAACTTATACTAGAATCTGACGGTACAAACACTTCTCCACTTTGAATGTCAAAAATGACAGATCGATTAAAACTCCAATAACCGATATATCCCCCATCAGGAGACCAAAACGAATGAGTAAGATCCGTATTGAGAATTTCATTTGGATCACATATGGCGGTTATGTCACCTGTTTGGAAATTGTAGACAATGATATAGGACTTTTGCTCACGCATTTACCCCACCCCTAAATCCCCTCCCCATTGCATGGAGAGGGGACTTCAAGATGCGTTTTTCTCTCCCTCTCCAAGTATTGGAGAGGGGGCCGGGGGGTGAGGTAAGCGAAAGTCCTGTGATATAAGGAATGTTTTGAGGTGTCCTATATATCCTGAAAGCAAGACTATTCCCATCTGGTGAAAAAATCTGTCTGAACCCCGCTGAACGGCTTATCTCACTACCAAAGGCATTTTCTAGCGAGTCCCATAGATAGGTATTGATATTTCCAGTGTATATGCTTATTTCTGCCACTTGAAATCTGTACTGAGTACCAGAAGCATTACCGATAGGGATAAAGAGGTGGCTCTCATCAGGCGACCAGATTGGCGATCCTGTTGCATTAAAAGCAGATGTTGGTATTAGGTCAAATACGATATTAAGCGAGTTGAGGTCAAATACTTGTAGTTGTTCTGCATCTCCATATCCCATAACATTAACCAAGTTCATAGAAGCGGCATAATTCCCTTGCGGTGACAGAAATATACGCTGGCGGAGGTTATCGGGTGGAGCAGGCAACACAGGGTAGTTTATCTCTACACGAAAACCTTTGGACACTTGGAGCGGTGCCTCGTTAACAGTAATTTCAATAGTGGCAGTCACTTGTCTATCGTTAAATTCTTCGGGGAACATACGTATTAATAGGTGGTTTCCGTCAACCCATGCCAACTTATTTAGGTGACGTTCATACACAGGAATATCCGTCACTAAAAAGTATGCCTCGTCAGGAGTGAGAGCTAGTGTAGCCACCTCTCCTGTTTGCATATCCCACACAGTTAAATTGGTATGACCATAAGGGCGGAAAACCATAAACCGATTGTTCGGTGAAACCAGTGGAGGTAGCAGCGATTGAACTTGTGATTGGGTCAAAGGGGCATCAATTTGGGTTCGCCCCGATTGTGTAATACGCTCAAATCGATAAGGACTATCAGTATCGCTCATGCCACTAACCATTGAATAGTACGTTCCCGGAAAAACATCTGGAATACTAAGAACGGATGTATCAAATGATGAATCGCATAAAATAGCGACATTAGACTGAGCTTGACCTTTGTTAC
>DAOTTO010000581.1:0-3838 GCA_034437895.1 Anaerolineae bacterium
CACCCCTAAATCCCCTCCCCATTGCATGGAGAGGGGACTTCAAGATGCGTTTTTCTCCCCCTCTCCAAGTATTGGAGAGGGGGCCGGGGGGTGAGGTAAGCGAAAGTCCTGAATAGAAAAAAATCACGACAAATTGAATTTAGGCGAAAACCTGTAAAGCCTGCGCCGCGTGAACCAAATCTTGCATCTTAGGCCAAACGCGCTCATCATTCATGAGCCATTTTTGCCGTAAAACAAAGTGCCGATCAATCAGCAGCAGCCCCGGTTGGTGATCCATATTGTACTTGGTGTGGGCGCACCCATCCGAGTCGGCTAAGACAGGGAAAGGGACAGGCATTGGGCTGCTCATCTGGAAGCCATACAGCGTGTGAGATTGATCGCGCACCAACAGCGCGACAGGCGTACCCATCATTGAAAAACGATTAACATGATTTTGTAACCATAGAATACGGCGAACGCTGGCAGGCTGCCAAATATCGTTAATAAAGCCAAGCACTAATCCAGCCGAACCCATTAAATCTTCAAGGGAATAGCCCACTTTACGATGGTCTGGTAAATGAAAGTTAGGGACAGATGTATTTAGCAGTGGTCCGTATTCTTTAAGCAGGAACATGGTTGTTTATCCATTGATAACTTCGGTCTTCATGTATTCATTGTACACACTCAATCAATTAATTGTCAACTAAGAATTCATTAAGGTTTTCCTCATTTTTTGTAAATTACAAAAAGTAAACTCACCTCACCATGGGTTATAATGGCAAAATCAATATAGGTTTTCACCATTTTTAAGGTAAGATGGGGATAAGCTATTATTCGTTTTTAAGGGAGACGACAGGATGTTGAAAAAGTCGATCTTGCTGCTCACACTGCTGCTCATGCTCTTAGTCTTTAATTTTGCGCCTGGTTTGGCGCAGACCGCCACTCCCGTTCCAACCCAAACTGGTCCATCCTCTACCGTGACCATTTTCATGGTGATCTGCGATGTGCAGGTGGTCATGAACCTGACCGGGACAATGCTCACGGGTGATGATGTCTATTATCAGGTTTACAATGGCGCGGGCGGCACAGGTACCGCCATTACTGGATTGCGCCGTGTCAATGTCGATGGGGTCTTTGCATTTAGCGAGACTGCGGCCTATAACACCGGCACAACTGTCGCGGCAGGGGCAACCGCCAGCGCGATTGTGACCATCGCCCGCGAAAGTAACAGCGCCAACACCAGCTACACCACCACCGTCAATGATCTTCAGGATGGTTGTGCCGCGCCACAAAATGCAGCAGGTACCAGCCAAGCGGTTGATGGTAGTGCAGGTGGTACGACGACCACCGCCGCGACAACAACCACATCGACCAGCCCAATTCGGTCACCTTTTGGCGGTTTCATTAATCCCAATTACGTCCCGCCCGATGACGCGCTGGTTGTGATTGGCGCACGGACAGGCGAGAATAATCTGCCGCGTCAGGAAACACCCGGAATCATCTTCGCCGAATGTAATCAATATCCAGTCGCGCTCCCCGGTGTCGTCTATGACAGCGATGATGTTATTCTCTTCTGGTCATGGTTCGCCAATACCGAAGCGCAGGTGCAGGATCATATTGCGGCGGTGAATTACGCCGTCCTCTATTATGACCGCGTCACCCTACCGAACATCACCATCACGCCGATTCAACTGATCGACGGCAATTATTGGGTGTTCTACTATTCGCGCTTAGGCAATTTGCGCCCCGGACGCTATTTCTTCAACTTCAAGACGAGTTGGGATATTGCGATCAGCGACGGCTACGATGATTACGGCCCCGGCACCGCCAATCAACGGATTGAAGGCGGTTGCGGATTCGATGTCGTGCGCGACATTGCCAATCGAGAGGTCAGCACCAATCCCTGGCCTTACAACATTATCGGTAATCGTTAAACCTAAACTGTTTTTGTAGGGGCGAGTCATGATTCGCCCTTACAAAAAATACAATTATTTGCCGGATGAAGCACTAATGTAAGCTACCGAAAGTAATTTGAAACGATTGAACCACCAAGTCACCAAGAACACCAAGAATTTGAACTTAAATCTCTGTGATCTTTGTGTCCTCTGTGGTAAATCATTTTCTGTTTTATTTCTTGAACTCACTTATAAAAACAAATCCGCCAGAAACGACTAACGCTATGCACCTCGCGCAGCAAGCCTACGATCTTTTTGGGATAACGCTCAATGATGAGCAAATCACCCAATTTGACCTTTACCTTCAGGAGCTTGCACTCTGGAATGCCCACACGAATTTGACAGCCATTATCGAACCAGAGGCGGTACAGGTGCGGCATTTTTTGGATTCGCTCTCGATTGTCAAAGCGCTGCCGATGGTCGATGGGCTGCGCCTGATTGATGTCGGCACAGGCGCGGGTTTTCCCGGTTTGCCGCTGGCGATAGCGTATCCAAACATTCAAATGATGCTGATGGAAGCGACAGGCAAAAAGATCGCCTTCCTCGACCATATCATCCAAAAACTTGATCTCAAAAACTGCCGCACATTGAATGCGCGGGCGGAAGAAGCCGGGCATATCTCGCATCATCGCGCCCGATATGATGGTGTGCTGGCGCGGGCGGTGGCGCGTCTGCCTATTCTGCTGGAATATTTGCTGCCGCTGGCGCGGGTGGGGGGCAAGTGTATCGCCATGAAAGGCACAACTGCCGAAGCAGAAGCCGCCGATAGCAAAAAAGCGCTGCAACTGCTGGGCGGACGATTGCTGCGGATTGAGTCGATTCAACTGCCCGACATTGCCGAACCCCATTATTTGGTCATGGTCGAAAAAACCGACGCGACCCCCGCGCCTTATCCCCGAAAGCCCGGAATCCCGACTAAAAAACCGCTGTAAGGCCTAAGTCGGGAGTGGCTGAAAGAGAAGGTAGAAGGTAAAGTTGGGTGATGAAACCATATTCCCATTGTCAGCAAACAACTCGGCAAGTCAAAATTGGGCGAACCAAAGCGGGTAGCCAACGCTCGCTTCCAATGCCAACACTGCCATCGCCGTTACACACCGCAGCCGAAGGAACAAGGCTATCCTGATGCCGTGCGACAGCAAGCCCCATCCGTCTGTATGTGGATGGGATGAATCTGCGGCGCATCGCACGGCATCTAGGGGTAGTCCATCAGACGGTTGCCAACTGGGTCGTAGCTCATGCCGCCACCTTGCCCGACACGCCACCCCAACCCGAAACGGTCAGCGTGATTGAGCAAGATGCACTGTACACCTTTATCCAAACGAAAAAAACGAAGTCTATATCATGACGTTGGTGGAACGAGCGACCAGTTGTGATGCTGCTCTACAAGCCGTGGTCTATAGAGATGGGCTTTTATATCACCCAAAATATTACTGCTCTTCTGATTCACTATCGGGCGGATCTGTTGGAATGAAGTTGTCGGGAACAATCAAAGTAGCCAGTGTGTTCGACTGTAATGTTTCCTTTACACGGCGGCGGCGTGTATTGATGAGAACACCCGTTGATCCCATAATTGAGATGGGTTCTGGTTCGGTAAGCATGTCATACAGCGCACTCCAAGCGTTGCACGCACGCTTTTCTGGATCCACAATCCAAGGTTCCCAAGTCTCTCCATCGTCTTTAGAAAGCCACATTTCCCCCTGTCCCCCTACCGCTTGTTTCATTACCTCACCGATATAAGCAACAAGAGCAGTGAAAACTATCGGTTCAAGTGATTTTTCGCGCCCAAGCCGTTTGACTTTTTGTTCGACCTTCCCAAGACTAAGAACACTACCATCAAGTTCTTCTCTCGGAATTTTGAGCTTGATCGCTAATTCGTTGACTAAATTCGGTACATGATTGATAAA
>DAOTTO010000582.1:0-3133 GCA_034437895.1 Anaerolineae bacterium
TTTACCCCACCCCTAAATCCCCTCCCCATTGCATGGAGAGGGGACTTCAAGATGCGTTTTTCTCCCCTCTCCAAGTATTGGAGAGGGGGCCGGGGGGTGAGGTAAGCGAAAGTCCTGAATTAGAAGAAAGGGGGATTTCGCTTCCTTGATTCATGGTTTATTTTGGCTTCATTGATAACGGTTTCATCGCACAGGGGGAAAATATGAAGAAGGTCAGCATCATTTTATTGTGTCTGCTCACGCTCATGACGGTCAATCGTCAATCGGCGCTGGCGGCAACTGAATCCGATACAGAGACATTCCTCTCCACGAATTTTGATTTACAATCAGCCTATACGCGGGTACTGTGTGTGCATCAAGCCGCGCCGTGTCCAGGGAGCATCAATACGGCTGTCCCTTGCTTAACCATAGGCTGCGCCAACGTGCCGCAAAACTACAATATTCATTCCAGCTACACTACGATTCAAGCTGCTTCCATCGCCGCCCTACCCGGTGATTTAATCATCATCCTGCCGGGGACGTATGCCGGAGTGCAGGTGGAAGAAAAACATGGCGCGAACAATGCCTACATTCACTTTCTGGGATGGGGAACGCCCGGCAGCGTCATCGTCAACAGTGCATCGGCTGGTTCTGGAAACCGCCATCATTTTTACTTCATCGACACCAACTACTACATCATCCAGAACATCGCGTTCCAGAATGCGAGCCAAGGCGCGGGTATTTTCTTTTCCGGCTACTTCAACGGAACAGGCCATTTTTCCCATCATATCATCGTGCTGAATGTCTACAGCCATGACAACTACAAATGGGGGCTGCACACCACCCAAGCCAGCTATATGGTGATTCAGGATTCGGTCTTTACCGGATCGACGGATGAACACGGCGCATATATTTCCGGCGGCGGCGATCACTTCCTGATTCGGCGCAACGTGTTTCAGGGGAATAATGCCTCTGGCCTTCAAGTGAATGCCGATCCGCAGACCGCCACCCTCGAATTATTCTACTATCTGAATAACTTCACGAACAACACCTGCGGCTATACCGAAGCCCAAGTTGAATTTGAAGGGTCGGCGACATGGCAGCAGATTAAAGCCTGCTACGACTCGCAAGGGCTGCCGGATTTGGGTGAATTTATTGACGATGGCATCAGCCAAGACCTCATCATCGAGCAGAATGTCATGACCAACAACGGTACAGCCGGCGGCGGCGCGATTAATCTCGCCTCAGTGCGGAATTCCATCGTCCGCAATAACGTGGTGTACGGGAATCGGGCAGGCAGCATCACCTGTTGGGATAACAATTACGCGGCAGACAAAAATCTCGCGTCGTCAGTTTTCGGCTGTGACAATGTGCGCGTCGTCAATAACACTGTTATGGAGACGACAGGCAATCGTGCGGCAGTAGTGTTCACCAATGATGCCCGCAACATGACCGTCTATAACAACATCATCGCACGCGGCAGATCGGATGCGTATGAAATCAGTGAACGTTCCGGCACAGGGCTGCGTTCCGGCGCGAATTATTATTACGCGCTGGAGCTTAGCAACTCACCCGGTATCATCGCCATTGATACCAGTCCAAGCAGCGGCTCGGTGACGGGCTTTACCATGACGCAAGCACTAGCGAATTTTGTCAATCCGAATACCAACAATTGGGTGAATTTGGGCGGCGCATGGCCTCAAGCCAATCCAAATCGCCCCGACTTCCGCCTCAAACCGACCTCAGCGCTGATTTCGCTGGCGAACCCAACCTATCGCCCGAATACTGACTTTTTAGGGAATGTGCGCGTGGGCAATTCTATCGGCGCGTTGGATGTGACCGATGGCAGCGGCGGCCCCATCGGTTTGAGCGCACCAACGGGGGCAAGCAACGCCCCCTACGGTAATCCCAATTACGTGTGGAACGATAACGGCGCGGATACTTACGAGTTCTATCTCGATAACAGCGCCAACGACGGCACCGCACAGTATTATGTCGCTAGCTTGACGGACGATCAATATTGCAACGGTACAACCTGCACTTTTGATCCCGTTGGCCTCAGCGAAACAGCGCGATTAATCGATGGCGGCTATGTCGTCTATCTGCGCGGCACAAGCAATGGGATGCAAGGTGCTTTGGCGGGGCCGTTTACGTTTTCGCTGGATGCACCGCCGCCTGTTCCGGTGACATTTAATCCACCAACAGGCACAACCACTTTACGCCCGACGTTTTCTTGGTCGCTGAGTGGCAACGCGATTTACAGCATTGCGTTCCGGCTTTTTCTCATCAAGAAAGCGCTGTTCGATGCTGGCAATTACGCGGCTACTGTTGATCTTTGGTTCAGCCGGACGCAGGTTTGCGGCACCACCATCAGTACAAGCTGCACGATTCAATCGGGTCTCGATCTGCTCGACAACACCAATTACTACCTTTATATCCAGAGTTACGGCCCCGGCGGCTACAGCGTCCTAGGGCCACAGTACAATAACGGATGGGCAGGCGTTGAATTCCGCGTGGATTTACTGCCCGATCCAGCAATCCCGACCATCCAAAGCGTGACTCTCAATCAGGGTCGCCCGTCAATCACGTTTACAACCGATGCCAACGCCACCCGCCATAATGTCGTGGTCTACAATTGGACGACCAATGCGTGGGTCTATAACGACATGCACGAAAAAATCAATGACGGCCTGACGTGCAGCGCGACAACCTGCACCCTGCTGACGGACGCGATGAATTTCGCTAACGGCAATTATTCGGTGTGGGTGAATGCGGAAGGTGCAGGCGGCGCGAGCAGCGGCGGAATGTTCGGTAACGGCTACGGCGGCCCAAGTCTTCCCGCCAACACAGGCGAAGCAGGCGATTTTGTGCTGAATTTCCTCACGCCGCTGCTGGTGACGAATTTGACAGCGACGACCAACGGCACAAATGTCACGATCAACTTTACCGGCGTTACAGGTGCGACGTGGTATTACATTTGGGTCGGGACAGAGAATGCGACACAGACCTATTACTTCCAGTGGCATTCTTCAACCACGCTGAACTGCCAGAATGCAGGGGCATGTTCCGGTGTCGTCACCTTGCCAGCAGCGATTGCCTCCGGCAGCACCTATTATCTGGCGGTGCAGTCGGCGGGACCGGGCGGCTACAGCGT
>DAOTTO010000583.1:0-3069 GCA_034437895.1 Anaerolineae bacterium
ATTGACGGTCAAATCTATTGGCTGAATCCATCAACGCCCACGCTGCACAAAGAGTCAGCCTCACTTTATCTGTTACCCGGATTCGATGAATATATGCTCGGCTATCGAGATCGCAGCGCCATTCTAGATGCCGAACACGCGACCAAAGTTGTCCCTGGTGGCAACGGCGTATTTAAGCCGATCATCGTGAGTAACGGGCGCATCGTAGGTACATGGAAGCGCACGATCAAAAAAGATGTCGTCACGGTCACGCCCGAACCTTTTACTTCCCTCACAGATGATGAGACTCAAGCCTTCGCCGCCGCCGCCTATCGCTACGGGGACTATATAGGCTTATCGGTTAAGCTGGCGTAAGCTGTCCATCGGGGTACATAAGGTAAAATATATGGTCCAGCTAGATGTCTCAGTTAGGGGAAATAAAAATAGATGATAGAACCTTTCAAGATTATTCTGGGCGATTGTAAAGAGAAGCTCAAAGCGCTTGACGATCATTCGGTAGCGTTAATCTTCACGTCGCCGCCGTATGCCGATCAACGAAAAGACACCTATGGCGGGGTGCATCCTGACCAATATGTTGACTGGTTTCTGCCCATTTCCGAGGAATTGCTGCATGTTTTAAGCCCTAGTGGAACATTTATCCTCAACATTAAAGAGCGTGTTGTGGATGGTGAACGTCACACCTATGTCTTAGACCTGATTAAAGCCTTACGGTCACAAGGCTGGTTTTGGACCGAAGAATTTATGTGGCACAAAAAGAATTCGTATCCCGGCAAATGGCCGAACCGCTTTCGTGACTCGTGGGAGCGATTATTGCAATTCAACAAGAGCAAAACTTTTAACATGTATCAAGATGAGGTCATGGTTCCCATTGGGGATTGGTCTAAATCGCGCCTAAATAATTTGAGCGAGACCGACAAAATCCGGGACAATTCAAAAGTTGAAAGTGGCTTCGGTAAAAATGTATCGAATTGGGTCGGCAGGGACAAAGTTTACCCCACCAATGTCATTCATCTGGCGACAGAAACAGGCAATAAAGGCCACAGCGCTGCTTTTCCTAAAGCCTTGCCTGAGTGGTTTATTAAGCTGTTTACCCAACCGGGCGACCTTGTGTTAGACCCCTTTATGGGCAGCGGGACGACGGTTTTAGTCGCTTTAGAAATGGCGCGAAAGGCAGTTGGGATAGAAATCATGCCAGAATACTTTACTATGGTTGAAAAAGAGTTAGCCAGCTATCAAGAACGGTTACTATGACCCCAAATCTTTTAGACCTTCAAGATGTAGTTGCTTTCGTGAAAATAATCTCAAATTTGCAATTCAAAACTCCTTTTGCTATAGTGTTTTCAGGATTTGTAAACGTTTACAATTGTAAACGTTTACTTGCCTATAAAATCACTATTTTGGAGGTCTGTAAAAATGCGTAAATATTTGATCGTTTTTCTTCTTTTGTCTGTCCTAGCTCTGGGTGGATTATCCGTCCTAGCGCAGGATACCGTTGAACTTACAATCGCTACCGTCAATAACCCGGATATGGTCGTGATGCAGGGTTTCACCGCTGAATTTGAAGCGGCGTATCCCGGCATTACGCTGAACTGGGTGGTGCTGCCAGAAAATGAGCTGCGCTCGACAGTGACGACAGACGTGGCGACGGGTTCTAGTACGTTTGATATTGTGACGATTGGTACGTATGAAGTCCCGATTTGGGCGGAAAATGGCTGGCTGAATTCTATCGATCAGCTTGCGGCCGACAACCCCGATTCAGTTCAACCGGATTACGGGTTTGATGATTTGCTTTCCGGCGTGCGTTTGGGCTTGTCCTTTGACGAAGAACTGTATGCTGTGCCGTTCTATGGCGAATCCAGCATGTTGTATTACAACACACGCCTGTTTGAAGAAGCTGGTTTAGAAATGCCGGAACAACCGACTTGGGATCAGGTGCGCGAATTTGCTTGTGCGCTGCATGACCCTGCCAATAATCAGTATGGTATCGTTTTGCGCGGTCTGCCGGGCTGGGGCGAAATTATGGCTCCGCTGACGACTGTCATCAATACGTATGGCGGACGTTGGTTCGATGAAAATTGGGAACCGCAGTTGAATTCCCCAGAATGGCAAGAGGCCGTCAGCTTCTATGTGAACTTAATCAATGACTGTGGTCAACCGGGCGCGACTTCAACCGGCTTCACCGAAGCGCTGACCTTGATGTCACAAGGACAGGCCGCGATGTGGGTTGATGCGACGGTTGCTGCTGGCTTCCTGACGAACCCAGAACAATCCCAAATTGTCGATGAAATTGGCTTTGCCCCCGCGCCTGTTGGCCCTGTGGCGAAGGGTAATCATTGGCTGTGGTCATGGTCGCTGGCTATTCCTTCCACCACCGAACACGCCGCCGAAGCGCTTCAATTCGCAACTTGGGCGACCAGCCGCGATTACATTCAACTGGTGGGTGAAACCAACGGCTGGGCAAGTATTCCGCCTGGAACCCGTATTTCTACTTATGAACGTGCGGAATATCTGGAAGCGGCGGCATTCGCCCCCATCGTACTCCAATTGATGCAGACCGCCGATCCGACAGACTCCACCCGTGATCCTGTGCCGTATGTCGGCGTGCAGTTTGTGGGCATTCCTGAATTCCAAGGAATCGGCACGGATGTCGCGCAGTTTATTGCAGAAGCATTGGCTGGCGATGTGACCGTCGAAGAAGCACTCCAAAGCGCACAAGATGCGACCCGTGCCACGATGGAAGAAGCGGGCTATTACGACTAATTATTTCTGCCCCTGATGGCAAAAGATGGGCAGGGTTTCGGCTCTGCCCATCGCTTGCTTTCCTCATCATAAAATAGGTCTTATTTTTAGGGATTAAGTATGTCTCAAGCATCTGTTTTGTCCGGCACTGTACCAGAGCAGGAAAGACCAAAGAGTGTTCTCCCCAGTCTGCGTCGGCTACTGACGACTCCCGCGCTTGTTTTCATGATTATCGTGACACAAGTCCCCCTGTTGTTTACGATAGCCTACAGTTTACAGCGCTGGAATTTGCTGCGGCCACAGCGGCGGGGATTTGTTGGCCTGGATAAC
>DAOTTO010000584.1:0-17116 GCA_034437895.1 Anaerolineae bacterium
GTTATCCAGGCCAACAAATCCCCGCCGCTGTGGCCGCAGCAAATTCCAGCGCTGTAAACTGTAGGCTATCGTAAACAACAGGGGGACTTGTGTCACGATAATCATGAAAACAAGCGCGGAAGCCATCCAGACCGCCGTGATTAACAAATGCGCGGGCGGGACTGGCCTCATCAGCGGGCGCAAGGCATTCCAACGTCCGATGACAGAAGGCGCAGCGCTTCTGAACGCGATTCAGGATGTGTACTTGTGCGAAGAAGTGACGATTGCGTAAGCGCGATTAGCTTTTAGCGGTTAGCAATTAGTTTTTAGTAAGGCGGCTCATTGAGTCGCCTTTTTTGTTTATTAAAATATCAAAAAATATGCTTTCAGATATCCTTATTGACGAATCGTATTGTACCAATATTCTGCTACCGCATAAGCAACTTTTGTTGCTAACATTGGTGGTACGGCATTAGCCAATTGCTGCTGCATTGCTTCTCTTCCCCCTTGAAATCTAAACCAGTCTGGGAAGGATTGAAGTCTACACGCCTCTCTAAATGATAATCCACGATCTTGGATAGGATGGATTATCATAGATTTCCGATAATGAGTTATTGTGATAGCTGGAAGATCGTTTTGAAGCCGCCTATAAATATTGCTATGGGTATTATCAATATTTGCATAGTTTGTCATTAGACCTCTAATAGCTTCCCAATTCTGCCCTTGCTGAATTTGTTTATATCTATCTATAACATAATCCTTATGTTTAGTGGTGAAGTGATCATATACTTCATTACTTAACATATATTGGCGCAATTTTTGGACATAACTGTTGCTACTTGGATCATAACTTCCAATGTATCTATCACCATTACCCAAAGGAGGCAAATCGTTAATAGCTTCAGACACGGTTGTATAACGATCAACCACGAAGTCATTAAGGTATTCAGATAAATTAACTTCTTCGTCATTTGGGATCAAATCAGCTCTAACACCAAATAAGAAGAAACGCATTCGGTGTTGAGGGATTCCAAAAGTTGCAGCATCTATGATCTTGTACCAAACTTTATAGCCAAGCGAATTTGCTTGGCGTACTAGAAATTCTTGTACACTGTCTAGCTGAACATCATGATCAATATCAGGAAAGAGGGGTAGTTGTAGAGTATCAAGACGCATGCCTTCGGTAGGCTCTGTCCATTGAACCCCTTGCACATTTTCTATTAAGAACATCTTTGGACATATATCACGCACTTTGTCCAAAAATACACGCATTAAATAATTTCTTTCATCCTTGTTCTTTTTTTGCCCTGCTCTATTAGAGCTAGAATACCCTTGGCAGGGTGGGCCACCAACCAAAATATCAAGTTCTTCATTATTCAAATCACTTTTGCTAATTAGATCATTGCCGTGAATTTTATCAATATCTAACAACAGAACCCGGCTTCGACTTACATCCAAATCTTGTTTATGGGCAGATAGCCATTCAAGATTACCTTTGTAAGTTGATAGTGAAATTGGTTCATTATCGACAGCAAATGTAGGCTGAAACTGTATATGTGGATGATTGGCTAAGATAAACCCAACTCCTAGCCCTCCAGCACCCACAAATAATTCGCCCATTTTTAGATTAATGTGTGCCATAACCTTATTCTACTCGAAATTAAAGATTATTCCATACAATCCATCTGGGAAGCGAAGATTCGGCACCCAGAATGGGTAATCATCCCACCCATTGGCTTTATTACCGTTTAAACGTACCATAAATAACGTTGGAAATTCTTTGTTGGCATATCTTTTTATTTCCCCGCCCCCAAGTAATGCAGTTATACGATTTTGTGATTGATTTCGCTGGACTTCACTTTTTCGGCGAACTACCAAATATGCTTGGTTAGAGTATTCCTGTTTAATAGTTTCTAAAGATGCAATAATTCGTTCGTTTTGCCACATTCCCCCAGCATCTAACTCGGATTTTGTCATCTTAATTATGCTAATTGCCAAATCAATCGTAATAGGTAGGGCGCGGCTTCTATCTAAAGGATATATCTGATTGAGTTCATCATCAATATGTTTAGTCGATTTTTCAATTAATTCTCGTTGATAAATAGGCTTTGACGGAAAATAAGACCTGCCAGCCCCAAATGCACCTACGTTATTTGGATTAACTACATTTGGACGAGTTGCTCTTATGCCGCTCCCAATATATATTCCCCTATAAACTTCATTAGGGTATGTTGTAATAACTTCTCTCAAGGCCTGCTCTGAGTCGTTAATTAAACGAAATCTATTCTCGACATCTTCGGTTACGAACAATCGGGTTACATCGAGATTACTTTGTCTATAACCGTACATTCGGGCATGCTGGAGCATAGTATCCATATTTGTCGTTTTTGGTTCTCTACCATAGTAAGTTACGAGCAGATTTTTGATAGTTACTCCACGGGCCAACTTCGTACCGCCGATAAAAATGTTGTAACGGCGGGAGTATCTTGGTTGGTCTTTAGGTTTATCACTATTCAAAATTTGCGGCTCAGTACCAACAATAAAGTTTTTCAGTTCTTCGATTACTTGGAAGAAAGGTGGAGTTTTTACTAACAACGTAGTGAATAAATCCTCAAAAGCAGCGGAGAGTTCTTTTTCTACAGAAATGCGTAGAGGATCAAGATTTGTTAAATCAAGCCCAGTTCTTAGCTCACTATAGTAGTTATTAATAGCAACAAGAGCAATATCGTGGTCGGCCTTCTTTTGGCTTATATGGCATAAAAATGAATACCTTGAATTACCTCTATCATCATCAGATGATTGGAGATATTTGATTGTTGCTCCAATATAGAAAATAGAGATAGCTCTTTTAAGGCTTTGAGGAATTATGCTTCCATTTGAACTTATAAGAATATCAACATCGGATTGAGCAATTCTTCGAACAAGATGTGTTGATTGTCCTTCAACTAATGAAAAGAACGTTTGCCCTCCAATATATCCTTTACCTGGGTCGGTCAATATCGTGAATTCTGGTCTATAAGGGTGATCTGTGTCTTGCAAAAATAAGGCTTGCGGTGTTGCTGTTACTTGAAGATAACCATGTAAAGGAAATCTATCTCTAATTCTAGTTATGAGGTCATTAATCTTGCCGGGTTCAATATTTGGATTTGATGCTCTTTTACTTGTTTGTGTATCTAAACTGGCCTGATCAGCTTCATCATCAATAATGAGCGCAGCAGGTAAATCTGTACCAAGACGTTGACGGAGACTTGTTAGCGTATCTAAAAGATTTGAAAGAACAGTAGCATTTTTTGTCGTCACTAAAACTACTGCGTTTTGTGGTGATCTTAAACTAAAGACTATTGACGCTAGTAAGTCATTCCAAGTATCTTTACTAACAATTTGTAATCCTTGTAAATCTTCTTGCAACCTTTCGAGAGTTTGCCCATATAGTAGTAGGTTGTCGGAAGTAAGTACAATAAAACATTTATAACCATTATCAGCGGCTAAGGCAATAGCTGTAGTTAAAGCAACAGTCTTACCACTTTGTATAAGACCTAAAAGTAACCCTTGTTTCTTAGCCGGTTCTTCTTCGGGATGTGGTAGGTCTGAGAGGAGTTTTTTAGCGGTGTTTATAACATGAGTTGAGTCCTCCTCATCCATTTTTTTTAACAACTCACTCTGTAAATATGTAAGGTTTTTACCATTGTCTTTAAATGTTTCACCTCTCATAATACATTCCCCAAAAATTATAGAATAAATATAATACACATTTTACACTATCACCCCAACATTTTCAAAAAATAAAAAATTCATAATTATTTTGTTCCACCCAAAAACAACTGCCTGTTTTTGGCCTACGGTTAAGCGTGCTTAAGCTAATATGACAGGCATTTCCATATACTCCCCGTAGCGATAGGCGGCGGCGGCGAAGGCTTGAGTCTCATCATCTGTGAGGGAAGTAAAAGGTTCGGGCGTGACCGTGACGACATCTTTTTTGATCGTGCGCTTCCATGTGCCGACGATGCGCCCATTGCTTACGATAGTCGGCTTAAATACGCCGTTGCCACCGGGGACAACTTTGGTCGCGTCTTCGGCATCCAGAATGGCGCTACGATCTCGATAGCCGAGCATATATTCATCGAATCCGGGTAACAGATAAAGTGAGGCTGACTCTTTGTGCAGCGTGGGCGTTGATGGATTCAGCCAATAGATTTGACCGTCAATGCTTTCTTGCACAAGTTCATCTTTGACCGATTCCAACCCCGCTCGCGCATCCCCGGTGGGTAGTCCCGTCCACCACACAAAATCTTGAAGCGTAGCCGGCCCATGACTCGTAAAGTAGCGCTTGGCAAGTTCCGCCAATGCTTCATCCCGCGTCAGGGATTTTGTCCCAGGCAGCGAGTCATCAATTGCTATGTACGTTGGGTCATTACGCTGCATGATGCTTTGACAAATCAGCGCATCTAGCGAAGCCCTCTGCAAGAGATAGGGCGCACGCTGCCCTTTAGTCGAAATGCCGTTTTGCTCAAGGATGGCAAGTAAGGCTTTGCGCGTGAGCTGCTTGCCGTCCATCAAAGCATTAAGCAGCACATCATTACTTCTCAGGAGGGTCGCCTCGTCCAATTCAAGTTCCTTATAGCGCCGGGCATTCCCCGCAATAAGGCGCGACCCCATCAGAGCAAGCATCCAGCGTAAGTCCGCCGCCGCCACGAAATGCAGCGTCCCACGCAAAGGCCAGGTACGGATAATTGTTTTGCTGACGAGGGCTTGCTCAATATCCGCGTCCGTCGCATTGAGCAAGCGCAGACCAATGGCATGTTTCGCTCCGGTATAATCTTGCGCTTGCATCGCGCCCATCCATGCCACGACATCGCTTGGTGTCGTAAAGGTGTGCTGCGAAATTTGCTGATGATGTAATCGCTGCTGCACAATATCCAATTTAATCATCCCCATAATTTACGCCGTTGAAGAATTTTAAGGTATAGAGTGATCCGTTTTTAGTGATTAGTTTTTAGAAAAGATCAAAACTTTGGCTCAATGCTCAAGTAGACTTGCGAAAGAAATTGGAAAAGATTTAACCACAGAGCGCACGGAGAACACAGAGATTTAGCTTCAAATTCTTGGTGTCGTCGCTGCACTTAGGTGATTCAAAAATTTCCAATTGTTTATCGAAGCTTACTTTCTGCGCTGAAAACACTTCAATTTCTTTGCGTCTCTTCTTCCGCATTCTAAAACTTTGGCGCTTGTGTCCATAAATGCGCGGCGACCATTTCAGGGTCAAGTGTCTTGCCATGCTCCCATGCGGCTATATACTCTTTGTCACCCATTTCGTCGCGTAAATCGGCATACATTCGCTGTAACAAAGGCCATTTTTCCATCCAGCCTAAGGTGCTGGTGGGATGTGTAAAGGCCAAGCCCATGAGTTCGACGGCTTCTTCTGCTTCTGCTTCATACGCCAACACAACCGAGACCACTGGCAAGCAAAGTAGGATAAACGAGGGAATACGCAGCGTTGCCACTAATTTTAAAGCCGCGAGGATGTGGCGTTTGGCAGCGGCATAATCTTCTAAGCCGCAGTTTGCAATCGCCAATCCTAAAGATGAAAAGATGAGCGAGATGGTATCACTCTTTAAACGCGCTTGGCTGGCCTCACAAAGCTGGCGACAGCCTTCATAATCTTCATCTATTCCGGCTAAAATCCCTAATGCCGCCAGCGCAAAGGCTTTGTCGATTTCGTTATTGGTCTCAAGGGCGGTGTCCATGACTTCGGTAGCGATTTCTCTGATTTTTGCGAAATCGCCTTTGATAAGTGTGAGCCAGCCCACCAACATATTGGTGCGTTTGCTCCGCAGATTGTGATCCAGCGATTCAAGTTTCTGTTCAGCATGTTTACGCAGCAGGCTGTGGATTTCGTAAAGCCCGGAGGTATTTTGCTGCAACAAAGATTTGCTCACCAACTCGGAAAGGGTAGCCAGAGATGCGCCTGCCACCTGCTCCGCCGCTGCCCGCCCGAATCCACCTTGAAAGACCGAAAGCCGCCTAAAGACGTGCTGTTCCTGTTCAGTCAGCAAGTTCCAAGCGTATTCAAACACCGCTCGAATACTGCGATGGCGAGGCTCAATATCGCGCTGCGTCGTCGCTAGGAAGTCGATATTGCGCTGGATTTCTTTGGCTACATCTTCACAGGCCAATGTCTTTAACCATGCGGCGGCGAGTTCAATCGCCAACGGTACACCCTGTACCATTTGGCAAATTTCGACCACACACGCGATATTATCCGCCAGCGAAAAATCGCGGCGCACGCGCTGTACCCGATCATAGAAAAGTTGCACCGCGCCGTAGGATTCCGCTAGATTAACATCCGCGCTATTGGGATAGCTCATGCCTTCGATCTGCCGCACCCACTCATGACGCAAGTTTAGCGAAACATGCGAGGCAATTAGGATTTTTATCGCTGGGGCATGAGTCAACATATCACTCACAAGATCAATGCCTTGCCCATCATCGTCAAGAACAGATTCAAAATTATCCATCACAAGCAGTACCCGCTTCTGCTGCAAAAAGTGAACTATCTGTGGGCGTGTCTCAAGTTCTGGATTCAGGCGCAGTCCAATTTGTTGTGCAATCGTGATTTCGGCCTCTGCGGAGGTGTGAACAGTGAGCAGCGGAATAAAATAAACCCCGTCGGTAAAATGTGCCATTTGGGTACGGGCGACCTCAACGCACAGACGTGATTTTCCAATTCCGCCGGGGCCAACCACTGTAATTAACTGAACACGGGGATCATCAAGCAGGGCGATCAATTCTCCAACTTCTTCGGTGCGCCCAATAAAGGGTGTTGTATAAGTTGGCAAATGGTAAGCGATAGTGGGTGTAGGCTGCCCTTGCGAAGGCGTATTCTCGCCTGATAAAACCCCCAAATCCCGCGCTCGAATACTGGCTTGGGTGCGGCTGTGTACACCTAACTTGCTATAAATCTGTTTGGTATACCAGCGGACTGTCTCCACGCTGAGGACAAGTTTTTCGGCAATTTCCGAATTAGATAAGCCTTCAGCAATCAGGCCAAGAATATCCAGTTCGCGCTCGGTGAGCGGTTCAGAAGGGGTGAAGATACGTGAGTCGCTCATGGGTCTGCAAGACCACCACTCTAATTCAATAGTTTTTTAATGATAGCATGAAGCTAAAAAGACGCACAAATATCCTGTTGAAAAACGCGACAACCTTTATAGACCTCTTAAACAAAATCCCCCCATTCGGGTGGAGACTACCCCCCAAACTTTCTCATAAGATAAAGACATTGGTAAACAAGAAGAAGTCACAACAAAAAAGGATATTTAGCCATGACCCTCAATATGAACGCTCGCAGTAATAGACTTCCGCTCATGAACACAACCCTTCTTGACTCTTACGTCCTCATCCCCAGCGCCACGCTCAAACGTGCGATGGAAGAAGACTCTAACTTGGCGATGGATTGGCTGTGGTGCGCCGAACAGGTCACTACCGAAAATGAGCGTTACTACTGTGTGCAGAAGGCCTTATTCATCGACCACAAAAATGAACTTGCCCAACAGAAATTGGCCGAATTGCGCCGTGTATCAACTTCTAAAACCAAGCGCAGCAACGCAATCCTGCTAAATCCAGCCCGGTTGCTGCAAAATTTGGTGCGCTAAGGGTTGATTTCGAGCGTGACGAATGTGCCGCCGTCTGTGTACTTCAAGGAAGATCGATGTTTTTTAATTAGCGCATCGTAAGGCACTGCTCAGAGACCGATAATAAGTGATTGCTTTCACAGCTTAACTTGCCCCATAATGAAGGTCACTTCAACTTTCAACGCAGGTAGACCCCTATTATGAGCAAGAAAATCATTGTGATCGGCAGCGGCTTCGGCGGATTAGGTGCAGCAATCCGGCTGGCAGCACGCGGCTACGAGGTAGAAATCTTTGAAAAGCGCGACAAACTCGGTGGTCGTGCTTATGTTTATGAGATCAACGGCTTTAAATTTGATGGCGGCCCGACCATTATCACTGCACCCTTTATGTTTGATGACCTTTGGGCATTGGCAGGCAAGCGCCGTGAAGATTACTTTGAACTGGTCGAATGTGATCCTTATTACCGTATCTTCGATCATCAAAGACGCTCCTTTGACTACAACGGGAACGAGGAATTTATCCTCAATGAAATCCGTAAGTGGAGTCCTGAAGATGTCGAAGGGTACAAAAAGTTTATCGCCAGCACCAAGCCGATTTTTGAAAAAGGCTTTGTCGAGTTAGCCGATAAACCCTTCCTCAAGTTCACCGACATGCTCAAGGTCGCCCCCGACCTGATTAAGATGCAGTCCTATAAAAGCGTGTATCAATATGCCTCGCAGTTTGTGAAGAACGACTTTTTGCGGCGCTGCTTTTCGTTCCATCCCCTTTTGATCGGCGGCAACCCCTTTGATTCGCCTTCCATCTACGCCATGATTCATTATCTGGAACGGCATTGGGGGGTGCATTACGCGATGGGGGGTACCGGCGCGATTGTGCAAGCGATGGCAAAATTGTTCGGCGAACTTGGCGGCAAAGTGCGCCTTGATGCGGAAATCACCGAAATTATTGTGGACGATACCAATCAGCATAAGGTGAAGGGAGTTCGCTTGAACGATGGGACGGTGCATCAGGCGGATGCCGTTGTTTCAAATGCCGATGTGGCCTTTACCTATCGCAATCTAATCCCCGCTAAATATCGCCGCAAGTTTACAGATCGCAAAATCGACAGCATGAAGTACAGCATGTCGCTATTCGTGATTTATTTCGGCACGAAAAAGCGCTACCTCGACAGCGGCCTTGCCCATCACAACATCATCTTGGGTGAGCGCTATCAAGGCTTGCTGCGTGACATCTTTAAGGAAAAGACTCTATCCGAAGATTTCTCGCTCTATCTGCACATGCCGACGATTACCGATCCGGCGATGGCACCCGAAGGGTGTGAGTCTTTTTATGTGCTTTCGCCGATCCCGCATCTCGGCTCAGGGACGGATTGGCGCACACAAGCCAAGCCCTATCGGGATGCGATTATGCAATTTCTGGAAGATAACTATCTGCCAGATTTGCAGGAAAATATCGTTGCCGAGCATTATATAGACCCGCTGCATTTCCGTGATACGCTCAACAGCCACTTAGGATCAGCCTTTTCGGTACAGCCGATTTTGATGCAGTCGGCATGGTTCCGTCCGCATAATCGCTCGGAAGATTTCGATAATTTGTATTTTGTCGGCGCGGGGACTCATCCCGGTGCAGGTCTGCCGGGTGTGCTGTCTTCTTCCATCATTGCGGAAAATCTCATTGTGGAAGATTTACCGCTCCCGGCTGGAGCGCAGGTTTTTAATGTGCCCTCCATACCTGCTATTGGTGATTAATCATAAAATAATAGGGCGGGTTACGGATTGCTGTAACCCGTCCCACAAACAAATTGGGTTGGCGTTTGTGTAAATTTCCTAAAATTTCTTATCCATCATGATCTTCTCTCAATAACGACATCGATTCGTTGGTTTATCGCGCCAGTTTTATTGTGAGTTTTTATCAAAACGTAAAATTTCTGACTAAATCATGCCATGTCTCTTCTATTTTTCTCTGGTCAATGCAGCAATATACACAAATCCAAAATAATTCTTTTTATACTCTATGACCTAATGGAATTCACCCCGCTGAGGTCAGATGCACAAAAGCAGACTTTTATCCCATCTTGATAAAAATTTGTTGAAATGCACTAAATTACGGGCAAAAATCTTTATAACTTCATGATGTACCTAAATAGTCGTTTAATGAATAAAATTTTCCCATCGCTAAAAACACACAAGATGGGGAATAGGACAATGGGTAGAAGTAATCGGTTCTGGCGGAGAATGATTGTTCTCGGTATCGCCACCATCGTACTAGCTGTATTCGGTACCTCGTTCAGCATGGCACAGGATGCCCCTACTTTAGAAAGTCTCTCAACGGAAATTCAGGGGATGAAAGCCTCTATTGATACAAGCTGGGTACTTCTGACGGGTTTCCTGGTGTTCTTCATGCAGTGCGGTTTTGCGATGTTGGAAACAGGTCTTATTAGGCAAACCTCTGTCGTCAACGCACTTTTGGAAAACTTCATTGATGCAGGACTAACAGGATTGTGTTGGTGGGCAGTCGGTTTCGGTGTTGCATTTGGGACATCTTCCGGCGGTTTATTTGGAACAGATAATTTCTTCCTCAATGGTGCGCTCACATTTGGGGCGGACGGCGTGGAATATGCCAGATTCGGCGCATTGAATATTTCTGTTCTCACCTTCTTCTTCTTTCAATTTGCCTTCGCCGCGACTGCTAGTACCATTACTACGGGGTCAATGGCAGAGCGAACAGACTTTATCGGCGACCTCATTTACAGTGCTGTGATCGCGCTTGTTATCTATCCTGTAGTCGTCCATTGGGTTTGGGGGGGCGGCTGGTTGGCGACAAATCTCGGCTTCCATGACTTTGCGGGCAGCAATGTTGTTCATACCGTCGGTGGTGTGGTCGCGCTGGTGGGCGCAATCATGATTGGCCCGCGCAAGGGACGTATTGGTGCGAATGGTGAATGGCTACCGCTACCGAAGCCGCACAACATGGCTTTGGCGACAATTGGTACGATGATTCTCTGGTTCGGCTGGTATGGTTTTAACCCAGGTTCGACACTTGGCGCAATCGGCTATGATGGGCTGATGGGTCTGACGGTGCTGAATACCACCTTGGGTGCAAGTATTGCTGCTTGTGTCGCGTTACTTTTTGTCTTTGCGCGTACTGGCAAATGGGATTTACCTGCTGCGCTCAACGGTTCTCTGGCTGGTTTGGTCGCAGTCACGGCGGGGTGCGGTTTTATCGCGCCTTTGCCTGCGGTCATTATCGGCTTCGTAGCAGGTTTTATTGTGATCCTTGTCGCGGAACTCATTGATAAACTGCGTATTGATGATCCTGTTGGCGCATTCGCCGTACATGGTGCTTGCGGTATCTGGGGCATTATTGCCGTAGGTTTGTTCGCTCAACCGCAGCTTTTGTTCTCTGGCCCCTTCGCGGCAGGCGGCGAATATGCAGGGCAAGGGGGCTTGTTCATTACAGGTGATCTCAACCTACTGATTGCCCAACTCATCGGTTCTGGATCGACCATTGTCTGGTGCGCGGTGACTTCGGTAGTGATGTTTGGAGCACTAAAAGCCGTTGGTCGCCTTCGCGTTAATCGCGTGGCGGACGAAATCGGTATTGATGTGTACGAACACGGCGCGACAGCTTGGCCTGATGTTCTGCCGATTGGTGAGGATGGCAAAGTTGCTGCCGTCGGCGCAGGCGACTAAAGTTTATCGTTAGCACTAAAAAAACAGCGGACTCAGGTCTGCTGTTTTTGTTTCTCAATCGTATAGCAGTCAACATGGCATGTTCGCGCAAACGGTGTTTTTATCGTGTGCAATATTCAACCAACTTACTTACCCTAAATCCGTGTCTCTAAAAAACGGAACTGTCTTCATCATCATAGTGCAGTAATTCGCGCATTCGCTCAAGCGTACTTGGAGACTTGATGAGCTTTTCATCCACAATCACTGCGTCCAAGCGCAAGCCGGCGATTGTTTCGACATCTTCCAGCGAGTGCATACAGCCCAGCGCCATGACTTTTGTGTTGTAGGGTATATAAGGCAGCAGGTCTTCTAGCAGGGTGAGGTCACGTTCTCGATCAAACGAGGGTTCAAGGCCGATACAAATCACATGAGGGCTGAGGCTGGCGGCGAACTCTAACTCTTGTGCGCTGTTCACCTGTACAATCGCCGTCATGCGCCAACGCTGTACGGTAGAAACAACCCGCCGCAACACGGGGCGCTCTAACAAGGAGGCATAAAGCACCAATGCCGATGCACCCGCCGCCCTTGCTTCCGCCACATGATATTCGCTGACGATGTAATCTTGGCACAGAATAGGGCTGCTAATGCCGCGAGAGACCAAGAGCAGATCATCCATCCCTTTGCTATATACGCGCTGATCGGTAAACATAGCGATGGCATCCACACCATCACGCACATAGCGCAGGGCGGCAGCCACCGGATCGTAGGTTTCCGTCAGCGTAATTTGACCAATCAATAAAGCGGATTCGCGGTCTGTCACAATATTTAAAACAGGCAGGGGACGCTTTGCCAGCCGTGCCAGATCATTCATGGCTTGGTTGGGCGTTCTTGCTTGGCGCTGGGTAAGATACCGCGTTTTTGCCGAAATAATGGTGTGTGCGTCTATGTTCAATTCTTCTGTATACATTTAACACTCTGCCCAATGTAATTTCCCAATATTGTAAACTGTTTCTATGATTTATGGTCATAGAAAACCCTTTTGCGACGTTTATTTTCGGTTTGCAGATTAGTGTTATAATGAGGGGCGTAAACGCATACCAACGCTGTGGGGAGTATTTTTGTGGAATTATCACACGATACAGTTCGCTCGATTGCCGAACTTGCCAAATTAGACTTAACTGAAGAAGAAATCGCGCTCTATGCCGGGCAGCTTTCGCATATTCTCGGTTATTTTGAGCGTTTAGAAGCCCTAGATACCTCACACATCGAACCTACCGCCTCAGTGCTGCCGCTGAAAAATGTGCTGCGGCCTGATGTTGCTTTGCCGCCACTTTCACCAGAGGAAGTGATCGCCAATGCGCCGGATTCATTGGGCAACCAATTTCGTGTTAGCGCTGTTTTGGCTGAGTAATTCCATGTAAATCCAATCCATCACCTATCCAACCATTATCGAGGCTGTTGTTTATGGCGAACAAGCGCTTGCTTCTCATTGAAGATGATTACGATGTAGCAGAAATGCTTCTCATGTATTTTAGATCGCACGATTATGACGTACTTCATGCCGATACTGGCCTTGCTGGAATCGAAATGGCGCGTACCCGCTTCCCGAACTTGATTTTGCTCGATGTTATGCTGCCCTACATGGATGGCTATGATGTGTGCATCAAGCTCCGCAGCATTTCGCTGACCAAATACATCCCGATTGTCTTTTTGACTCAGCGCGATGAACGAGCATCAAAAGTACGCGGTTTGGAGCTAGGCGCGGATGATTACATCACCAAGCCATTCGATATTGATGAACTGCGGCTGCGTGTACAGAGTTCGATCAAACGTGCCACCCGCGAGAATCTTCATGAATCGCGCACAGGATTGCCGACAGGCCCAATGGTGGAAGAAGAAATCAACCGCCGCATCATGGGTGATGTGCCGTACACAGAATTGGTCTATAACGTGGAGCGTTTCTCGGCCTATCATGATGCTTATGGATTTATGGCGGCGAATGATGTGTTGAATCATGCCGGGAAAATGATCCAGACGGTAGTTGTGGATAAAGGCACATCGAATGATTTCGTCGGCATTTTGAATGATGATTTCATCGTCCTGACCCATACAACTGATGTTGAAGCCTTAGATCATGAGATCAAAAGCCGTTTTGGGCAGGAAGTGAAGGCATTTTATAACTTCATGGACGCAGATCGCGGGGGGTTGGTTGTGAACGAAGGCTCCCGTGATGAGAGTATCATTCCGATTATGGAGTTCGCCTCCTATACCAAGCCGCAGCCGACGCAAACCCACTAGAATTGATGCAAAGGCGCATATCGATATGCGCCCTAACCCTTTTCTAAATTTATGTCACAAATGCTCGTCCTTGCGCGTGTTGCTCCCAGCTTCCATCCGCAAGAATATTGATAATCGCCGCCATGACAGAACCCACTTCCTCATCACTGTTGTAGAAATGAGGTGCGATACGAATCCCCGCGCCTTCGCGGTAATCAATCACGAAATTTCGCGCTAAAAGTTCTCGTGAAACTTCATAGGCATGATCGGGACGGATGGTGACGGTTCCTCCTCGTAACTCGGCATCACGCGGCGAATTAACCTCATAACCCGCTTTGTCCGCCAGAGCAATAATCAGCGCGGTTTGCCGAATGGATTTCTGTCGGATATTTTCCACCCCGACTTGCGCGATAATTTCTACGCCGGGTTGAATGGCATAAAGCGACGCAATCCCTGGTGTGCCATTGGCAAGGCGATAAGCATCTTCACGCAGTTCAAAATGCTCAAGATCAAAAGCGAAGGGTTTTTGGTGGGCGAACCAGCCCGTAATTTTTGGGTGGAGCGTTTTCAGTAGATCAGGCCGCACGTACATGAAGACTCCGCCGGGGCCGCCACACAACCATTTAAGAGTTCCGCCGATGTAAAAATCAACGTTGAGCGCCGTGACATCTACCGGAATCACGCCGATGCTGTGATAGCCATTCAAAAGCACCTGAGCGCCTTCTCTGTGCGCTTTTTCGATGATGGCCTGCGC
This sequence comes from Anaerolineae bacterium, assembly GCA_034437895.1. Taxonomy (GTDB): domain Bacteria; phylum Chloroflexota; class Anaerolineae; order Aggregatilineales; family Phototrophicaceae; genus JANRLJ01. The sequence continues at coordinate 14,313 of DAOTTO010000584.1, forward strand.
GGGCATGATATAGGCGCTGCGAAACAACACATGACTGATCGAAACCAGCCGCGTCCGCTCATCAATTGCCGCTAAAAGTTCATCGGTGTCGATACTGATTCCGTCGCGGCTGTGGATAGTGACGATTTCGATGTGGGCAGGCAGCATCGCCCTCAGCGTGTACACATCAGACGGGAAATCCTGATCGCAAATGACGACTTTATTTCGCCGCGTATCGCTAAAATCCATGCCGCTTAAGAGGATACTGTTGGCGATGCTGGCGTTTTCATGGACGAGAACACTTCCGCCGGGAGCGCCCATCAACGGCGCGATTTTATCCCCTACCGTACCTTTAACTTCCCACCATGTCGGCTGATCCTCATAATGGCTGCCCCAAGCGCGAACCCCTAACGTCGCCCATGTATCGGCGAAGGTGTTCAGTTTATCGTATACGCCGCGTGGCATCGCGCCCAGTGAATTAGAGATTAAATACGTACAGTTCGCCAAAATTGGGAATTCATCCCGATAGTGGAGCAGATCATCCACTGGTGGAAGGGTTATGTTGCTCATAAACGGCCTCAATCTTTAAAGTATTTTTGAAGATTATGCCGTGTTTAGCCAGTCCTGAGCAATCTCTCATTTATCCCTTATTGACAGAGTAACCCATGCGTATTATATTTTACTTATGAGTAGAAAATTTACTAAAAAGTAGAGATGTGTTGTAAACGATCTTCTACCGCTTTAAACAATCTGTAATCGCAAAGGAGCAGCAAACAATGACCAACCGCGAAATTAGTGTAGAAAATCTAACGAAGTATTATGGGGATGTAAAAGCCGTTGACGGTATATCCTTCAAAGTGCCAGCGGGTGAAATATTTGGCTTTTTAGGCCCGAATGGTGCAGGCAAAAGCACGGCGATCTCTGTGCTGACTACACTCGCGCTGCCGACAGGCGGCAAGGCTACGGTGGGAGGGTACGATGTCGTCCTGCAAGCGCAGGAAGTCCGCCGTGTGGCAGGGGTGGCTTTGCAGGAAATTGGCCTTGATCCGCTGATGAAATCGCTCGAGCTGCTCGTCATTCAAGGACAGTTGTTCGGTGCAAACCGTAAAGAAGCCCGCGCCCGCGCCCATGAACTGCTGGAGATTGTGAAATTAGCCGATGTCACGGATCGTCCCGTCGGCAAATACAGCGGTGGGATGCGCCGCCGCCTCGATCTGGCGATGGCCTTAGTGCATGAGCCAGAAATTCTGTTTTTGGATGAGCCGACTACCGGTCTTGATCCCGCCAGCCGCCGCGACATCTGGGCGGAAGTCCGCCGCTTGAACACCGAAAAAGGTATGACTATCTTCCTGACCACGCAGTATCTGGAAGAAGCCGATGAACTTGCGGATCGTATCGCCATTATCAACGGCGGCAAAATCGCAGTTGAAGGCCAGCCAGAAGCGCTCAAAGCGGGTTTAGGCGCGGAATCGATTAATCTTACTTTCCAAGATGGCGACACAGCGGAACGGGCGCGTGATATTTTGACGACGATGGTTGAACGCACTCAAGTAGACCGCCGTACCTTGCGCCTTTATCAAGCCAATGCTGCTAACGCGATTCCTAATGTCGTTAACCGTTTAAACGAGGTCGGCTTAAATCCAATTTCGTTAACTTTGACTCAGCCCACACTGGACGATGTATTCTTGCAAGTTACAGGCAGTAACTTTGCCATTGAAACTGAAGAAGACTCCGCGCCTTTGGCAAAACCAGCATAAAGCAATTGCATCAAATAGCAATCTAATCAACTTTATCACTCAAGAGGAGATCATAACTCATGGCTGTAGCAGCCCGTAAACTCACTACCGAAACAACTTCCATCAGCAGCGCACACATGCCGTTTGTGCTACAGGTGACGACACTCGCATGGCGGAGTCTGGTGACTATGATCCGCACACCCGCCGCTGTGCTTCCGGCTGTACTCATCAGCGTATTTTTCCTGCTGATCTATCAAGGCTCGTTCAGTGAAGCCGCGACCTTCTTACCCGGTTTAGGCGACAATTACTTGGCATTTATTCTGCCGTTCTCACTCATCAGCGCGGCCTTAAGCGGTTCAAGTGTCGTCGGGCAGAATATCGTGCGCGACATCGAAAATGGTTACTTTGATAAACTGCTGCTGACTCCCGTCAGCCGCGCTGCGCTTTTGCTTGGGCCGATCATCGCGGGTGGTGTTGTCCTTGCTTTGCAAGCGGCTATCGTCGTCGTGATTGGTCTGCTGCTCGGCATGGAAACCAAAACAGGAGTGCTTGGTGTGCTGGCTGTGATGGGTCTTTCGATGCTGGTCGGTATCGGCTTTGGCGGCTTCACCGTCGGTGTTGCGCTGCGGACGGGTAACGCCGGGGCGACCAGCGGCGCGAGCTTTCTGTTTTTCCCGCTCAGCTTTTTGACGGCAGCTAACGTCCCGTTGGAACTACTCACGGGCTGGATTAAGACCGCCGCGATCCTTAACCCGATTACGTATGTGTTGGAAGCAATGCGTTCCATCTTGCGCGTCGGCTGGGATGCAGACATCATCGCCAAAGGGCTGATCGGCTGCGCGGTGCTGTTTATTTTCCCCTATATTTTTGCGCTGATGAGCCTTCGCAGCCGCACCCGCCGCAAATAATTTTCATTGGTTGCGTCTACTGGGAGTGATACACAGGTCACTCCCTACGCCAACTAAATGAGCATTTTTCGCCTCAAGTTTTGCCCTCGATGATTTTGCATCCCGCCTACTTATCCGGCTCCAAAGAAATAATATTTAATTTGACACCGCGCACTGCGGCCTTTTTCTGATTAATATGCAC
>DAOTTO010000585.1:0-4590 GCA_034437895.1 Anaerolineae bacterium
GAGCGATTTACTGCCATAGAATAGGCAAACCAAATGACCCAACCTCACAAAATAACTGTCGTCGGCTGCGGTGTCTCTGGACTCAGCAGCGGGATTCGCCTTTTAGAAGCTGGATTCGAGGTGACGATCATCGCCCGCGATCTACCGCCCAACACGACCTCGAATGCTGCCGCCGCGATCTGGTATGTGTACGAAGCCTATCCGCTGGAATTGGCGATTCCTTGGGCGCGGGCGACCTTCAACGAACTGCTGCGGTTGTCCGAAAGTGAAGAAGACTGCGGCGTGTCGATGACGACTGCGGTAGAAATGATGGGGCATCCAGTTGATGATCCTTGGTGGAAAGACACGGTAAGCGACTTCCACCGACTTTCGGTTGACGAACTCCTCCCCGGTTATATGGATGGCTACAGCGTGGAAGTGCCGCTGGTCGAGCCACCCATTTACCTGCCCTATCTCATGGCGCGATTTATCACCTCCGGCGGCAAAATTGAGCAGCGCGAAATCGGCACTTTAGACGACCTTTACGGCGAACACCGCTTGATCGTGAATTGCACCGGCGTGTATGCGCGGCAGGTCGCTAACGACGAGGGCGTATATCCGCTGCGGGGGCAGGTCATCCGGGTGAGCAAAACGGCGGGAGTCCAACAGACTTTCATGGATGACACCGACGCGACTCTGCCGCTGTATATCATCCCGCGCAGCCGTGACATCATCCTCGGCGGGACGCTGCAAAAGGACAATTGGGATTTGAACGTCGATCTGGTGACGGCACAGGACATCCTCACCCGCAATGCGCGGATTCAGCCTGATTTGCGCGAGGCGGATATTTTGAGCCATGCCGTCGGGCTGAGGCCGGGACGCAAAGAAGTGCGGCTGGAAATGGAGCGGGTGAACAAAAACACCGCCGTTATCCATAATTACGGACACGGCGGTGCGGGCTTTACGCTGTCATGGGGCTGCGCCGATGATGTGGCGCGGCTGGCGACTTCTTTAATTACTAGCTGAGATAGTTTTAGGGCATTTCCTGACTACTTGCCGCTCAACCGGAGCATCGTGTAATCGTAGTCTGACTGGCGCAGTGCAAAACACGCCGCAATGAGTGTCAGATTGAGCGCAACGATAAATGGTTTATGCTCCGATATAATATACCCAGATAAAAACGCCGAGTAAGATAATGGTGCAAGTTACTAGGACGAGTGATCTTATGATATGGGGCGGTATCCAAGCGTAGGATTGCTTATCTTTTGCTTGCGTAACATCAATCAGGCGCATTTTCTCACTATGTGCTTCTTGATCTCGGCGATATTCCTTATCTAATTGATAGGCATTAGGTCCGGGTCGCATCATTATTTCTCCCTCATACTGTATTTATCATGGAGTAGGGAGGGTAGTCACCCTAACTACGGATATTTGCAGTATAGAGGTAATCATCTAACCTATGTGGACATCCCCTACCTTTCCCCACCCCCCGTGTAGGGTGTCTAAAGTAGAGGTTGAACTTACCCTGACTCAGTGGAGGAAAAACCCAAGAGACAGGTATGTTTGTGAAGAGGAAAGAAAAGGGACGATCTGTCTTCTTTCCTTACTTTAATGCTTTATATGATTTGTGAAATCCAATTTTTTGTGGGAATTTATCATGAGCCTGATGTGCCAGAAGCGGGAGTTGCCCCACACAATGGCTCAAGTTGATACAGCTCACGCTGTTCGCACGTCAATTCAGGCACATAACGATTGGCATGTGTCCAGTCAATCAATTCCGTCAGATTGTCGATGCGCCACAGCCATGCACTACCGTTGTATGACCCCGCTAGAAGGGTTCGTCCATCTGTCGAGAGGTCTAGTGCGTCAACAGGATTGGGAGAGCCGGTAAAGCGGCGGTAAGGCTCACCAGTGGCGACATCCCAAAGTAAGATGGTCAGGGATTGCGCTGCCCCGACAAAGCTACCAGAGAAGACCGTCTCACCATCATTGCTAAAGCTAAGTTCAGTGATCCTTCCTAAACCACCAGTGAAACGTCGAATGATCTGTCCGTTGGTCAAATCCCATAGAAAAATATTGCCGTCACCATGCCCGGATACAACAGTCAAATTATCGGGTGCAACTGCCAGTGCAAGACAGACGCTGCTTTGTCCAACTAGCCGGTGCAGGGTTTCACCCGTCTCGACATCAACCAACAAAACACTGGATGATTCATCAGCTAGGCAGGCGAGAAATCGCCCTGTATCGCGGGTAAAAATTGCTTTCTTGACAGGCGCACCCAACGAATAACGCCGGGTAATCACCCCAGTCGTGGAATCGACCCATACCACGTCACCTTCATCCGAGGAAGCTATAAAAGCGCTGCCATCTGGCGTGAACTCGACGCTGTTCACGGCTGAAGTGACTCCTTCAACTGACCATAGCAGTGTTCCATTAGACATATCCCACAGCTTTATCTCGCCACTCCAATCTGCCGAAAGAATTGTTTGTCCATCTGGATTGAAGCGAACGCTGCTTGTCGAGGAAGTATGCGCCACACCGTCAACACCAAAACGGCGGATCTCCGTACCTGTCTTGGTATCATAAAGCACCAACAGTCCGCGCAGATCAAGACGGACGGTGCTGCCACCGGCTCCGATTGCGAATGTTTGTCCATCCGGGCTGATTTCACCATCCATCAGAAGATATGGGAAGAGACTCTGAATATGTGCAATTTCAGCTCCATTGTATAAGTCCCACTGACGAATAGTGCCATCGCTGGACGCAGAAAGAATCTGACTTTCGTCCACATTGGGGAAGACCGCTACTACAGCATGTGTATGACCTGTTAGAGAGCGCGTAACTTCTCCAGTATTGATGTCCCAAAAGGTAATAAAATTGCCTTCCGAAGAAAAGACTGATTCCCCATCGCTACTGAAAAAAGGCCAACCGATAGGGCCGACTCGTCTGAAGGTTCGTACTTCGCTGCCAGTTTCAATATCCCATAAGCTCATGATAAAAGGTGTGAACCTCGATACAAGAAAGCGGTTAGCATCTGGGCTGAACGCAAGTCTAATGGGGTTTACTCCGGTGTCAAATTCTTGGAGCTTATTCCCACTCGTCGTATCCCACAATAGCACTTTTCCATCCTGCGATGCGGAGAGAAGACGTGTACCATCGGGACTAAAAGTGAGTGCTGTGATAGGCTCCATGTGACCCAGTAAGGTATATAACAGGTCACCGTTGGTGGCATCCCACAGCCGCAGGCCACCATCATCTGAACCTGATGCGATGTGCGTTCCATCAGAGCTGAACCCTGCCGTCCACACTGGCGATCCAGCTATGAACGTAAGCAGTGGCTGCCGCTGTTCATAATCCCATAGGGTCATTGTGCCGTTATCTGAACCGGTTAATAGCTGCCACTCTTGATCGTCGGTCGTTGGACGAAATGATATCAGTGTGATCGTGTCAGTAGCGACGGTTGGGGTGGTTGGGAAAATGCCTATCACATCACCGGCAGCCAGATCCCAGATCACAAGCTCCCGGTTTATGGAGTAACCTCTGGTAATCATATAGCGACGATCCGGTGACAGGGTGGCGGCATTCCACTCGTAGTTGTAACGCTCATCGCTATACACACGACTAGCGCCGGGCGCATAGGCAGCATCCGCTAATATCCGCTGGCTTTGGCTGGATGAATTCTCACCGCTGTTGGCAACCAGACTCAAGGTACGTGCCGTGTCCAGATCATTATTTGCATAAGCGGCTTGTGCGCCGTTAATCAGGGCCAGTTCACGCAGTTCCAACAAATTAACTTCAACGATGGAACGAGCCTCCTGCTCGCCGGAGAGGGCTGCATCTGCCCGCTTGCGCTCATTAATTGCCACTGCCGAGAGTAGCGAGGTGCTAAAAGCAGCCAGCCCAAACACAATAACCAATCCGTGTAGAAATCGAATAGAGCGTTTTTCCAGCCGGACTTCTTTCACTTGGCGCTCCTGTTCGGCGGCTCGCTCGACTTCGTACTGTTTCAAGCTGGCGGCGAGGAAGTCACGTTCTTGTCGTGTTAGGGAAAGCTGTGTTGTCTGCGCCCACGAATCGAGCGTTTCTAGCCGTGCGCCGTGCAGTAAAAAGCTGATGTCTTGTTTAGCGCTGCGCCATTCTTGGGCGGTACTCGCAAGCTGGCGCTGTAAACGAATTTCGTCGCGGCTGTCGTTCAGCCACTCGCGCAGCCGTTCCCATTCGCGCAAAATTGCCTCATGCGCCACTTCCACCGTTGGGGCGCGGCTGCCGGGGTCGTTATCCAGCGAGAGCAGACGGTAAGCGGCATACATATCGATGATCTCGTCCATGATCTCCTCACCCCCCGACCCGCTCTCCATTACGTCAGAAACCTCACCCCCCGCCCCCTTCTCCAATGAATGGAGAGGAGGAGAATCTGCGCTTAAGCCCCTCTCCATAACAATGGGGAGGGGTTTGGGGTGGGGATTTGCAATCGCCAGCAGTTCGCTTCGTGCCACGCGCCGCCGCGTATCTTCAGCGCCTTCGCCCAATGTGACCAAGCGCAGGAACATCTGACGGGCGGCTTCTTTGCCTGTGTCATCCAGACCGAGATATAGTTCCTCGGCGCGTTTC
>DAOTTO010000586.1:0-5484 GCA_034437895.1 Anaerolineae bacterium
TACTGTTTAGTATTCCGGCATCTGGGGCGCGCCGCCGCCCCGGTTTTCTTCCGGCACGTCGGTAATCAGCGCTTCGGTTGTCAGGATCATGCTGGCAATCGAGGCCGCATTTTCCACCGCGCCGCGTGTCACTTTGGCGGGATCAGGGATGCCCGCTTCGATCATGTCCACATATTCGTTGGTCATGACATTGTAGCCAATGCGGTGATTCTTCTTCAGTTTCTGCTGACGGCGGACGTTATCAATAATGACCGCACCATCTTCACCAGCATTCGACGCAATCTTACGCATGGGGGCTTCCAACGCTTTGCGGAGGATGCTTACGCCGGTGTTTTCGTCTTCGGTACGCAGTTTGAAGTTCAGCAGGGAGGCGATAGCGTTCACTAGCGCCACACCGCCGCCGGGGACAACGCCTTCTTCAACCGAGGCGCGGGCAGCGCTCAAGGCATCTTCAACGCGATGTTTCTTTTCCTTCAGTTCGGTTTCGGTGGCTGCACCGACGCGGATAATCGCCACGCCGCCGGAGAGCTTCGCCAAACGTTCCTGAAGTTTTTCTTTGTCATAGTCGCTGGTGCTGAGTTCGATTTCCTTACGGATTTCTTCGATGCGACCCTTAATACCGGCCTCATCACCCTGACCATCGACGATGACGGTGTTTTCTTTATCGCTCACGACTTTGCCAGCGCGGCCCAAGTCTTGCAGCGTCACGGTTTCCAGTTTGCGTCCGGTTTCTTCGCTGATGACGGTTCCGCCCGTGAGGATGGAAATGTCGCGCAGCATAGCCTTACGACGATCACCGAAGCCAGGAGCCTTGATCGCCAGAACATTCAGCATCCCGCGCAATTTGTTCAGCACGAGGGTCGCCAGCGCTTCGCCATCAACATCTTCAGAGATGATGACCAGTTCGCGCTTGCCAATCTGGACGAGTTTTTCCAGCACAGGCACGATGTCTTGCGCGGCGCTGATCTTCTTGTCGTAGATCAGGACGTAAGCATCATTTATGACGGCTTCCATCGATTCGGGGCTGGTGATGAAGTACGGGCTGATGTAGCCACGATCAAACTGCATACCTTCCACGTATTCGGTTTCGAATTGCAGACCGCGTGATTCTTCAACCGTCACCACGCCGTCCTTGCCGACTTTATCCATAACTTCCGCGATCAAGTTGCCGATTTCGCTGTCCTGCGCGGACACGCTGGCGACGTTGGCAATTTCTTCCTTAGTGTCGATGGGGGTGGCTTGTTCGAGGATATTCTTGGCGACGACTTCAGCCGCAGCCATGATACCGCGCTTGAGCAGCATCGGGTTTGCGCCAGCGGCGACGTTCTTCAGACCTTCGCGCACGATCGCCTGTGCCAACACGGTGGCGGTGGTCGTCCCATCACCAGCGATGTCGTTGGTCTTGGTGGCGGCTTCCTTCAAAAGCTGTGCGCCCATGTTCTCATACGGGTCTTCCAGCTCGATTTCTTTCGCAACGGTCACGCCGTCATGGGTGACGGTGGGTGCGCCGAATTTTTTGTCGAGTGCGACATTACGACCCTTGGGGCCAAGGGTGGTGCTGACGGCATCCGCGACGGCATCTACGCCAGCGAGTAACTTGCGACGGGCTTCATCTTTAAAAATGAGTTGTTTAGGCATTGTTGATTATCCTTACTTAATTTTGTCTATCGGTGAGTTTGAGTAACAAGTGAAAAGTAGAAGGTCACGAGTGATGGTTGAGAACCCTCAGCGCATCGCTCATAGCCCATCACTACTCTTCGATTACGCCCAACACATCAGTTTCTTTCATGATGAGCAGCTTCTTGCCGTCCAGTTTGATTTCGGTGCCAGCATATTTGGCGAATAAGATGAGATCGCCGACTTTTACGTCCATCGGGATGCGTTCACCGTCTTCATCATAACGACCTGCACCCGCCGCCAGCACATTGCCGCGTTGGGGTTTTTCTTTAGCAGTTTCCGGCAGCAGCAGGCCGCCAGCAATAGTTTCTTCCTGTTCAACGGGTTCGACTAACAAGCGATCCCCCAACGGGCGAATGTTCATAGCCATAATGTGTTTCTCCTTAGTAGATGTGTTCGAGAGCAGATTTTTAGCAGTCGCAGACTTAGACTGCTAAACTTCACTAGCAGTCTAGCATAATGGGGAGGAAATCGTCAAGAATTGGTTTGGATTTCTAGCAATGTTCTTATGTTGGTGCTAATGCGAGATAGGGGGATTTACCTGAGTGTTAAATGAGACAGGTTCAAAAATGCCCCCTCACCGCGTCATAATAATATAATCCTCTGGGTTACACCTCCACGAGGTTGAATTGTTGCATTCATGAAGGAGATCACAAATGGCAAACATTGCAATTCACGGTTTTGGGCGTATTGGTCGGTCAGCGTTAAAAGTCGCGCTGAAAAACAATCTCTTCACACCCGTTTCAATTTCGGACATTAAAGATGTCCCCTCATTGGCGGCACTGTTTGCCGTCGACTCCAACTATGGACGCTGGCACGAAAAAGTTGAAGGGACGGATAAAGGCTTTGTCATCGGTGGGCGCGAAATCGCCTATTACAACTCCGCGGAGGAACTTCCCGATTGGAAAGCGCTGGGGGTTGATCTGGTAATCGACTGTACCGGACGCGCCGCCACGCGACCCGGCGCACAGGCACATATTGATCGTGGGGCGAAGCGCGTTTTGGTCAGTACAACCAGCAAATCCCTGCAAGATACCGATGCCGTGCTGCTGGCGGGGATCAATATGAACACGTTTGATGCCGACAAACACAAGATCATCAGCATGGGAAGCTGCACAACCAACGCCCTCGCTCCGGTAATTAAAGTGCTGATCGAAAACTACGGCATTGATTACGGCTTCTTCTCCACCATCCACGCCTACACCAATACCCAATCGCTGACCGATCAGCCGATGAAAGATCGGCGCGACTCGTGGGCGGCGGCTGAAAACATCATCCCGTCGTCATCCGGCGCGGCGAAAGCGCTGGGCTTCATCTGGAATGACCTAAAAATGACGGGCAAGGCCTATCGCGTCCCGACTCGCACCGGCAGCATCGCCGAGATTAACGCTGTCCTTAAGCGCTCGGTCACAGCGGACGAAGTGCGCGATGCTTTCCGCAAAGCTGCGTCATCTGCTCCGCTGCAAGGCGTGATGGATGTGTTGGAAGACGAATGGGCATCGTCCCGCATCGTAGGCGACCCGCATTCCGCCATCATCGACCTGCCCCTGATTAATGTGATCGGCGATAATTTGGTGTCGGTAGCCTCGTGGTACGATAACGAAATGGGCTATGCCACCCGCCTTGCTGAAACCGCCGCCTTCCTTGTCGAAAAACGGGTAAATGCCTAACATCTATTTTAATGGTCAGCAGTTCAATTTTTGAATCTGCTCAGCCACTTTGCCAGATTAGCCATCGGTTGTGCTATCTCATAGCACTTACCGATGTCTGTAGGTTTGCTTAGAAGGGCGCTTATTTCTGGCCTACGTTTTCCAACCAAGTTGTGGCTTTATCGAGATCCGTAAAAACCATAATCCGAATCCCCCTTACGTGAAAAGACTCGACAAATTCCGACATATTGACGCGCCCCATAAAGTCATCGGGTACGACGAGCGCCCAATATTTCCACCCGGCTGCGATTACTCTTGGCAACCAATCATCGTTGACCCACGCGCCATCTTCTTCACTATGAGGCCCAATCGCGCGGTTGTCTGAAAGCCACTTGATGGCTTTATGTTCCTTCAACAATTCAATGCCTGTGTTCAAAACGAGCCTGAGATTTTTACTATCGAGTAAGCTGTGGAACTGATGATGAACAATTTTCTTGTCATCCTCGTAAATCAGCGTGGCATAACGGTTATCTATGATTGTAATGGTCGACATAATGCTCCTCCATGAAAATACGCTAATCTGACTATTTAAATTATCGCCGCAATCCTAAAAAAATAATCATTGAGAAATTTAATCTTTTTTAAATTAACATTAAATGTCCGCACCCCATGTTAGATTCATACCTTTATTGACCCTTTATGATCTTTATTGACTTTTAAAGTATCCTCTCTTATAGTAGCATTTATTTAAGGATAGTTAGGGGGCTTACTTTGAGTATATTTGCAGTTACGGTGGAGCGTATCGGGCGCGTCTGGAAACACGAAAACGCCGATTTGCTGGATATGGCATCGCTCGACGGCAAGGAATATGATTTTGTGGTCGGTAAAGACCAGTTCGTGCCGGGCGAGGTGGTGATTTATTTTCCAGTGGACAGCATCCTGCCGGAATGGATTTCCAGCACGCTCAATCTGACGGGCAAACTCGCCGGGAAAGACAAGAATCGCGTCAAGACGGTTCGCTTGCGCGGCAATATCTCACAGGGTGTGGTATGCAAGCCGAGTCAGCTTGCGCCCACTATCTCCGCCGAGTCGCTGCTCCAAGTCGGCGATGATCTGACGGAAACGCTCGGCGTGACCAAATATGACCCGCCGCCGATTTCGTCGCGCTGGGGCAATCTCGCGCCGCTACCGCTGCTTGTTAGCGCGTATGACATCGAGAGCGCACAGAACTTCGTCGATATCGTCGAGCGCCTGATGGACGAACCGTGCTACATCACCGAAAAACTGGAAGGCTCACACTGGTCAGCGACCATTTACGCCGATGACACAATTATCGTCAGCCAGCGCAATTACCGCATTATCCCAGTAGAGGGTGGCGAGCATGATTGGTATAAAGTGCTGCGTCTACAGGGCTTGAACGAAACGCTTGAGCGTATGCTATACGATCTGGAAGCCACGCAAATCATCAAGGCGATCACACTGCGCGGTGAAATGCTGGGGCCGGGTATTCAGGGTAATATCTATGGGCTGAAAGATCACGAAGTCCGCATCTTCGATATTGAAGTCGATGGAAGATCACTTAATGCAGGCTATTTTTTGGAATGGGCGGCGCTCTATAACGTGCCTATCGTCCCGGCGTTAGCAGAGAACATCACCCTGCGCGAATGGCTGGACGGACGCAGTTTGAAAGAGGCTTCGAATGGACAGTCGGCGTTAGCAAATGTGCTGCGTGAAGGGATTGTCATCAAACCGATGACGGAAAGCCGCGATGAGCGCATCGGGAGGGTGTTCATCAAGCAGCGCAGCCCGGAATATCTGGCGAAGTCGGATTTATAAGTGCTGACCATGAAATCAGATCGCATAGGTTATATAACCTGAGTTTCGGATAGTGTTTTTATTCTATCCCACCCCTAAATCCCCTCCCCACTTCGTAGCTGAGGGGGCGACACTAGATTTCTCTAAGGGAAGCGATTGCAAGTACGGACTTACCAAAAAACGCCGTAAAGCCCCTACCTTTAGGTATGGGGATATAAGGCGTTATTGCATTATATAGCAAACACCCGTATAATACAGGAATGACAATAAAACGTGACATGAAATCAAACAACAATATTGTGTATTCCTGTAAATACCATGTTGTTTGGTGTCCCAAATATCG
>DAOTTO010000587.1:0-2835 GCA_034437895.1 Anaerolineae bacterium
CGCATCGAAATTGTGCGGGGCGAAGTTCGGGAGATAGATATGAGTGCAGCGTATTTGATCCACGCCGTGATTAATGAAAATCTTAAAGATATTCTCCGGCCTTTCGCCAAGCAGCACAAATTAGGCTTGGTCATTGGGGACAACGCGACTTTTGTGCTGTCGATGGTCGCGGATACCGTGCGTGAATCCCGACTGCCTGATATTGCCTTTATCCGACGAGAGCGCTTACAAAAATTTGATCTGTATCGCACGTTTCCCGGCGCACCTGATTTAGCTATCGAGATCGTCTCGGAAAGTGAAAGCCAAGTAGATTTAGACGAAAAAGTGGGTGATTATTTCATCGCCGGGACAGAACAGGTGTGGGCGGTGTATGTACGTCAGCAAAAAGTCCATGTTTATCTGCGCGAGGAGAACCTCAACCCGACGGAACGCACCTATCACATTTATAAATCCGGCGACACCTTAGAAGCCCCCACCCTTTTCCCCGACCTAAAAATTACAATCGCAGATATTTTTCTTACGGAAGAATAAATAGGGAGACCTTCTACTGAAAGCCGCCTAACGCCGTGATCAACGCCGCGCCAGAAGCGCCCGAATTTGCAACCGTCATAGCATCCACATAACGCACTCGCATTGAACGCTGCGTAGTGCCATGCGTAACATTGATATTGATGTAGCCGGGATTAGGGCCGGGCAGTGTATCCAGCGGGATGGCTGCGATAATCGGTAGAACATCCGTCAGATAATTGCCCAATGCCTCGTCGGAAAGATCACCAGTAAAGTTGATCGTGAAATCGGTCTGCATCGCGGCGAAGCTCGTACCCGCAGCACTGTTACAATTTTCGCCAAAGGCGGCGGCATTAACGACCACGCCGCTGGCTGCCAGTGCGTCATTCGTGGCGATTACTGCCGCGATTTGTGCATCAACATCGGGTAACGGCTCGGTGTGCCAAGTCCAAGCACACGGCATTTCAGCGGCTGCGGTGACAACCAGCGTCGGGACAAGGACAGTTGATGATGAGGGCGTTCTCAACCCAAGAAAAGCCAATGCGCCTAATGCCATCAAGCCTAAAATGACGACACCTTGCGACAAACATCCACGCACTTTTGATCTCCTTATGCGCCAATTGCAGAATCTCGAAGGGTGTTTGAATGTTTTGAACCACCAAGCCACCAAGAATTTGAACTTAAATCTCTGTGTTCTCTGTGTTCTCTGTGTTCTCTGTGCGCTCTGTGGTTAAATCTTTCCCAATTTCTTTCGAGACTCTACATATCTAGCTCAACTCTATGTTGTATCAATGTTTCCTGTAGGGGCGACGCGCGCCGCCCCTACCGAGAACTTCTCTTATTTGTGTAAGGCGCGTTATGGAGCCGATCATGGCCCGCAGTTGGGATAGCAGCGCGGATCAGGGAAGGCATTCCCCCAACTTCCCGGCACACGAGTCGGTTCGGGCGGCGGCGGCACATCATAATCCACCGCGAGCGATTCGATAATGGCCTGCGTTTCTAAGGCGATCATCGCCACCCAGCCCGTCATCCCACCACCCTCAATCTTCACCCAGGGACTATACGGACTCCGCGCCACCAAAATCACTTCCGCGCCCGTCGGCAGACTGCCAATCGCCACAAAGCTGATGTCGGGCGCATCACGCAGCGTCACCCCTTCCGGCGCGGATACCAAAGCCAGCGTACCCACATTACCATAACGCTGCGGCGGCAGCGGCGTAGCATCATAAACGGCTTCAATTGAGCCATGTTGATGATTTAAGAGTTCGCCCAAAATCCAGCCGCTTTGCCCGGTTTGCAGCCGGACGTGATACCAGTCGCCGCCGGAATTACGTCCGAGGATGGTCATGATTTGGCCTGCTGGAACTTCCGCCATTACGCCTGCATCGGTGGACGGCGCGGAACGCATGTTAACTTGGCCTTGCGTGGCGACATAACCCGGCTGCGGCACGATTATCGCACGATCCAGCAGCGGCACGGGGAAATGATGAGTCAGCAGCGGCTCATAGGGAGTCGCCACACCGGGGACATTATTCGGGCGCGAAAAATCACCTGCGTTATAAGGGACGCGCACCATCTGACCAGACACCATCGGCTGCGGCTGTCCGAGCGTAATCACCCGCGATTGCCCTTCCAGTGTGATGAAGATCGTCTCTGTTCCCAGTGTTTGCACTAACGCCGTACCGAGCAGTTCCAGCGATGCACCGTTGATGACGACCTGAATCGCTTGTCCGCGCACAGCATTTTGGATAATCAAGCTGCTGCGCGGCGCATTGGGGCAGATTGATTCTACCTCGGATGTTTGCACGATGAGCGACTGCCAAGCCGGAAATCCTTCCGGACTGACATCGCGTAACAAGGTTTCCCCCACTATGACGGCACTCATGGTCGTATCGGCAACGCGCATCCAAAATAAACCCGCGGAGGAGCAGTCCGACAAGAAAGCGGTTGTTTGCAACGCATCGACCACGCCGACTTCCACTAATGAGCCTTGTACCGAGAGCGATGTACTGATGGGGCCGGCAGGTTCAGCGCTGGCTGGACTTCCGCCGTTGCAGAAATAGCCGAGCGGCTCTCCGATGCAGTAACGGCTGGCATTAGCGTAAAATGTCTCTAGCGGTGAGGCTGGGCTGCTCATGGGTGAGTCTTGCGCCACCGTGAAGAGTGTCCCTGTTAACAGCAGACAGCTTGCGATGAGGATTGCCAACGGTGTGTAATGTCGTTCAGATTTCATCAAAAAACATCCTGTTTACAATATCTCGTGGGGAAGAATTCAATCTTCCTCACACATCAGCCATGATTATAGCATTCCAATAAAAATTTCACTGC
>DAOTTO010000588.1:0-4970 GCA_034437895.1 Anaerolineae bacterium
TCAGACGCATTTTGCAGCAGTTCATTAACATCGAGCGAACTGGCGGCTTGTGCGCTGACCTGTGCCATAACTTCCATATCATTGGCACGTCGCCGAATGATTGCCTCTTGTTGCTTGCGTTCTTCTTCTGTTTGCTTTTGATCTGTAACGTCGCGCACGACGAAATAAATTAAGCCGCTGGTGACATCGGGCGTAGAATTCCAAGAGAGCCAGCGGTAAGCGCCGTCTTTGGCGATATAGCGATTTTCAAATGAGAGCGTCTTGAAACCGGCAGCAAGCTGTTCGTTAGCCTCCCGATTAGTTGGCTCAATGTCGTCTGGGTGGACGAACTCGATATAAGGTTTTGTCATCAGTTCTTCAATTGACCAGCCCAGCGTTTGTGACCAAGCAGGGTTAAGGTCTTTGAAGTAGCCATCAAATCCGGCGGAACCGAGCAAATCAATAGAGGAGGAGTATAGGCGGTTGCGTTCTTCTTCTGTTTGCTTTTGATCTGTAACGTCGCGCACGACGAAATAAATCAAGCCACTGGTGACATCGGGCGTAGAATTCCAAGAGAGCCAACGGTAAGCGCCGTCTTTGGTGATATAGCGATTTTCAAATGAGAGCGTCTTGAAACCGGCAGCAAGCTGTTCGTTAGCCTCCCGATTGGTTGGTTCTACATCCTCTGGATGGACGAACTCAATATAGGGTTTCGCCATCAGTTCTTCAATTGACCAGCCCAGCGTTTGTGACCATGCGGGGTTGAGGTCTTTGAAGTAGCCATCAAATCCGGCTGAACCGAGCATGTCAATAGAGGTGCTGTAGAGGCGGTTACGATCTTCTTCTACTTGGATGCGTTCCGTAACGTCGCGGGCAAAGCCAAGGATACCGAAGATTTCACCATCACTATCACGCAAGGGCAGCTTTTGTGTATCAAAGACATGAACAGAGCCGTCAACGAAGGTCGCCGGATCATAAGGATTATGGAGTGACCCGCCTGTTTCGATTACGGCGATATCATCTGTGCGGAAGCCGCGAATATTCTTCTCTGCATTTCCCAAAACGAGTTCTTCCGGGAAGCCAAGTTCCAGGTCATCCTTGCCGAGCATTTCATCAGAGATATTGCCCATTGCATCGGCATAGCCTTTGTTGACCAAGATATAGCGATAATCCCGATCTTTGGCAAAAATCCAATCGGGTGTCGCATCAATCACGGTACGCAGCAGTTTAAGGTTGCGCCCGGATTCTTCTTCGGCTTGGGTACGCTCAATACCTGTCGAGACTTGGTTGGCAATAGTATTAGCTAGGCTGATCTCCTCTTCACGGAAGGTATGCTGTTGGGTGTTGAAGTTGATGAAGATTGCGCCGGTGACATTATTGCCCGTAAAGACAGGTAATGTCAGAACCGACTTCAAGCCGAGTAACTCAATATAGGCCTCTGGAAAATCGGGATAGGCACGGGTGTTATTAATGGCAACTGTTCTTCCGGTGCGAAGGACTTCCATGCCATGTGGATAAGCGGGGCCGGGATCGCTGAAGTTTTGTGCGATGGCGCTAGTCATGCCTTCGCCTGCACCTGCCACGCCTTGCCAAACATTCCTTGTGTAATCATAAACGGAATAAACGGCGTTATCCCCACCAAAGGTTTTGACGATGATTTTCATTGTATTTTCGATCAGGGTTTCGAGTGTGCCGCCCTCACGGATGGTATCGGCAATTTGTTGACTGGCTTGCAGGTCGTGTAGGCGCAGTTCAGTTTGTTGGAATGAACGCGCATTTTGTATGGCGACAGCGATTTGATCTGCGAGCGCTTTTTGTACACGGACATCTTCATCTGTAAAGCGATTTAGTTCGCTGGCCTGCACATCGAGTACCCCGATCAAGTGTGTACCCACGGTCATTGGGATTGCCATTTCGGATCTTGTATCCGGTAGCATCGGATTTGGCAAGAAATCGAGATTGATGGATACGTCGTTAGAAATAACGCCCTCTAACGTAGTCGCAGCACGGATGACCAATGAGTTTTGACTCGTCAGTGGGATTTTGTGACCTTTAGCTTTCATCTGGCGGCCCGGATTGCCTGCGCCTGCTGCTAATACGAGGTCATCATTGGTTTCATCAAGCAGGTAGATATGAGCATGGTAGAGGCCGAAACTTTCTTTCGTAATATCCACCACTGATTGAAGCAGTTCGTCCACATCCATGATTTTCGTGGCATCGGCACTCACCCGCGCCACTGTTTCCATTTCAATCGCACGCCGTTGAATCAATTCTTCCTGCTGTTTACGGTCAGTGATATTCTCGAAAGAAACACCCATACTGTTCCCCGGCAGTGGGAAGGCTCTCACTGAAAAGACACTCGGACTAACATGATCATCACCATAACGAATTTCGCCTAGATTAATCGTTTCGCCTGTGCGGACAACGTTGGCGTAAATTGATGGGATTTGTGTATCGAAAAGGCCTGCGAAAACTTCGGTCATTTTCTTGCCGATAATATCGGCTGGGGCGACCCCTGTTGCTGCTTGTGAAGCAGGGTTCGCGATCAGCAGGCGGAATGTGCGTGCATCATTTAGGTCTTCCAAATGCCAAACGTAGAGGCCAATCGGGGTATCTTGCACGATATCCTGATACAGACGTAACCCAGCTTGCGCGTCGGTAACCCGCTTGAATGCGCCTGCGTTTTGTGCGGCGATGGCGATCTGACCAGCTAAAGTGGTTTGAACGCGCACATCTTCGTTATCGAAAGCTTTAATACGATTGGCTTGTACATCTAATACACCAATGACGCTATCACCGACGATTATCGGAATCGCCATTTCAGATTTTGTATCCGGCAGCAGCGGGTTCGCTAGGAAATCAGGTATTTTCGTGACATCATCAACGATAACACCGCGTTTGGTGCGGACTGCGCTGGCGACGATGCTGTGAAGATGGTTTGTCGGGATGCTGCGACCTTCTTTCGTCATCGTGCGTCCTACTTCACCTGCACCTGCCATCAGGACGAGATTTTTGCCTGCATCATCCAACAGATAAATATGGGCATGATATAGGTCGAAACGTTCTTTGGTTAAATCCGACACGCTTTGGAGCAGATCATTCAAATCAAGCGTGCTGGAGATTTTTTGCGCCACATCCGCCGCGATCACCATATCGCGGGTTCGGGCACTGACTCGATCTTCCAAAGTCGTCAGCGTTTCTTGAATTTGTGCCGCCATCGCGTTAAACGTCCGACCTAAGAGGCCAAATTCGTTATGGCCCGGCACTTCTACTCGCGCCCGCCAGTTACGATTTACAGCGATGTCTTGTGTCGCAGCCGTCAAGGCTTCCAGCGGACGTGTGAGTACACGGGAGAGATAATAGGCTAAAACGAGGCTTGCAATAAGTACGGCAATCGAAATCAAGCCAGTTGCGATCAAGGTTTGCTGGATGGGTTCGTAAGCCTCGGATTGATCCAGCGCGAGTAGTAAGTACCAGTTGAGGTTATCGATTGCGGCGGTTTGTCCATCTGTCGAGAGCCGATGGGTGCTGCCGATCAAACTCGCGTTGGACATCGTATTGATTTCGGCAAGTTGATTGGTTTCTGTCTGTTCAATCGTAAAGAGCGTAGCAAACGAAGGAATCGTTTGATTGGCGAGGGCGGTGTCGGAACTTGCAAGAATAAGCCCTGCACCGTTGACAATCATTACACGACCCGTATCCCCGGCTCTGAAAGCAGTTGACAGAATAGCTTGAATGGCATCAGCGCGGAAGCTGGAGCGTAAAACGCCTACAATTTCCCCGTTGCGTTCCAGTGGCAGCGCCATAATTAGGATGTTCGCGCCGACGCTGTCATCAAAGCTAAATTCGTTGGCGATGTAAATGGCACCTTCGCCATTATTCCATGCCGCTTGCCACCAAGCTTCGTCTGCTTGAACGTAATCGGTAGGACGGTTGCTGGCAGAAGCAAGGGCCCCGTTTATATCAGTTACCATAACTTCGGTATGACCGGGTACGTTTTCTACGAAATTGTTGAGTTCTCTACTACCACGATTATTGAGAATACTGCGGATGAGCGTCGCAGTATCGTCAGCGGCTTGCCATTCCGCATCGCGTGTTTGAAGAATCTGTTGCAATTCTTCTGGGTTCTCCGGCAAACTCGCGGCACTTGCGATTGCCGCATCCCCAGTAGTCGCCGAATCGCTCAGGTTACGCAGCAGGGAGATTTGTGAACTGAGGATGGTCTGGATCGAATCTGCTTCTGCCTCAGAGAGTGTACTTAACCGGGATGCCAAATCTTTTTCAATACGATTTTGCTGCAAAGCTAATGACACAATCAGCGCCGCCGCTGATAGGACGATAACGACTGCCGCGATGGCAACCATAAGCTGATTCCGTACTGAAAATAAACCTACTTTGGTGCGTCTGTCTAATTTCTGTGTTGACATAAATCCGCCCTTCGATTGCCATGTGAAGTGATGTGTTTGTGATTCCCACCGTCACGTTTTACCTTTTAATCACTTCTTATGAGTGATTGATGAATCTAAAGTACAGAAATAATTCTGCTCAATTTCATTGTAAGCGGATATAGCCTTACAAAGGCAAGTGAATTTCTTAATGATTCTCTACCCAAACGGGATTATGAGAGAAAACGAATGAGAATATAACGAAAAATTCAGAAGTTAAAGTTGATTAAGAAACGGTGTGGGGTTATTGAGGAAAGTTCGGGTGATGATAACATGCTCAAGATCATCATATTCGACAGGCTATGGCGGCAGCGAATCGAAATTTAAAAGGGTCGCGACAGGGAAAGCCATCAGAATCGGTGAATGCGTGGCGATGATGAACTTCGCGTTGTGAGCGATCATTAACTTCAGCATCGAAATCAGCGCCAACTGTCGCACGGGAGAAAGCGGCGCTTCTGGCTCATCCATCAGATATAAGCCACCGGGAATAAAACGGGCTTGGAAAAATGCTAAGTAGCTTTCGCCATGTGACCGGCTGTCCAGATC
>DAOTTO010000589.1:0-6821 GCA_034437895.1 Anaerolineae bacterium
GATTATAACGGAATAGAACCAAATCGGCTATCAGGGTGATAAGAGGGAAACGAAAATGAACAAGGTATTTATCCGTTTTAGCAATTAATATTAGGGCTTTCGCTCACGCATTTACCCCACCCCTAAATCCCCTCCCCATTGCATGGAGAGGGGACTTCAAGATGCGTTTTTCTCCCCCTCTCCAAGTATTGGAGAGGGGGCCGGGGGATGAGGTAAGCGAAAGTCCTGAAGATAATCAATTACACCTTTTGGAGTCCATCCGGCAGCGGTTGCGCCTCCACCCATGCCCGGATCATAGCCGTGAACAACTGCGGAAATTCCCCATTCCAGCCATGATGGGCATTCGGCACGAGGACCGCCGCCGCATTGGGAATAACCTGCGGAAAGGTGCTTAGGCCGTTTTGATTCGCTTTTGCTTCCGCCGTCCCCGCAACTGCCAAAAAGCGCTGTGTGCGCTCGCTTAATACAGATGGCAGTACAAAATCGGTTATTTCGCCGAACAACCGCCGGATGGTGTTGGGGCTGACACGTTTGTTGTCTCGCCTAAACAGCGGCGCGGCATCAGATGGCAGTTGCATCAGTTTGATGTTCATATCGATGTAGGGATCCCACTTCATCAGCGGCGACAAGGCATAGACCAGTCCTTTGTAGAACCAGGTGGGTGTCAGCGGTTTAGGACTCACACCGCTCACGATCACGGTTTCCACCACGTCAGGGTGATCAGCCAGCAGCTTTATGGCGACATAACCGCCCAACGATAACCCGACCACATGCGCTTTGCCATTGACTGCTTGCGCTCTGATAATGGCTGCGACCTGCGCCGCGCTGCCCGCCAGCGACTGCCATGTTTCGCGGTAACTTTCGCCGTTGCCGGGAAGGTCGATTGCGAGACAGTGATACTCCGGATTCAGCGCCGCCACTTGCTCCGTCCACATCCAACTGCTCACCCCCAACCCATGCAGAAACACAATCGCTGGGGCGCTTTCCGACCCGGTTGACTCCACATATAAACTCATGATTCGTCCTTTTTGTCTGGAATAACGACGGAAGCCAGCGTAAAGCGTTTGCGCTGTGGGGCTGGTTGGCAGGCCAGCATCCGTCCCACCAATGCATCCAATTCCGCGCTGAACTGCGCCCGTTCTTCATCACTCAGGTAGATGACTGCCCGGTTATAAGACAGGCCATCTTCGAGCGCTAACGCAAGGTCGCAGGTTTGGATGTAATCGGTAAAGGAGTCGATCAAGGCCACTGCATAAATGGTGAAGTAGCGAATGTGGTCTTGTGGACTCAGGCTCGCAATATCTTCCGGCGAAAGACGGCTACCGCCCTGCGCGATGCGATAGGTGCGTTCCACCGCGCCATTAACCCGCTTTTCCTCCATTACTTCCAAAATGCCACCTCCCACCAACTTTTTGATGTGGCGGTATAAGGTGGCTTGTGGGATGTCTGGCAGCACCTCTGCCAACTGCTGTGATGTACGCTCCCGCCCGGAAAACTCGGTCATAATGCGGATTCGCACCGGATGCAGCAGCAAATCGGCTTTCGTCTTTCTCACAGAGACATTCACGACGTTAACCATTCTCATTATTGATAACAGATAAAGTCTATTCTCAATTGTGATAATGGTCAAGAGGCAGTTTATCGAAAAATGCCGTAAGACCCCTAGCTTTAGCTATGGGGATATAAGGCGTAGAAAATCTTGCAGCTTGAAATTGTTGGCGCTATACTTCCATTCATTCAATTGGCGCATTGCACGAGGCGTAAAAACTCGGTAACTGAGCCAATCGAGGCACTTTAACAACGGAATATAGGCGGTTGTGGCAAATAGGTTGCCACGTAAAATATTCAACCAACAATGTCTTTCACATTAAAACCATTGGGGCATCAATGGTTAAGCCGAGCGATAATAAGCCGAAGGTTCGCCTTCGCTGTCGCGTAGAGGCTAGAAGCCCACGCCTAAAGGCGGGGGGAGTATGTCACTGAATGAATTCCTAAAGCAGGGCTTGTTCCACTTCGCCCAAACGGCGGCGCAGAAAAGATTGTTCGACGGCGTTCTGGCATAAATCGAGCGCCTTACGATAGGCATCCCGTGCTTCATCCAGCCAGCCGCCGCGCCGGAGCAAATCGGCTTTCGCAGCATGAAACAGATAATAGTCGTTCAAGTCATTGTCATCTTCCAGCGCATCCAGCAAGCGCATTCCGGCTGCCGCGCCCCTCGCCATAGCGACTGCCACCGCCTGATTCAATTTGACCACAGGCGAGGGACTCATGATGACCAACGTGCCATACAACGCCGCGATCTGCGCCCAATCGGTGTCTTCGGCGTGGGCGGCCTCGGCATGGAGCGCAGCAATCGCGGCCTGCACCTGATACGCGCCCGGTGCGCCCATATTCAGCGCTTGCTCGACCAAGCGAATCCCTTCTACGATTTCGGCGGAATCCCACAACGTCCGATCTTGATCTTCCAGCAGCACCAGTTCGCCCGCTTGACTAATCCGTGCATCACGCCGCGAATCGGTCAGCAGGAGCAGGGCCAGCAAACCGAGCGCTTCCGGGTCAATGCTGAGGAGGGGTTCGGCTTCCAACAAGTCGATCAAAATCCGCGCTAACCGAATGGCCTCCGCACACAATTCTTGGCGGATGAGGGTGTCGCCAGTCGTGGTCGTGTAGCCTTCATTGAAGATAAGGTAAATCACCGTCAGCACCGCGTCCAGCCGTTCATGCAGCGAATCAGGCGGCGGGACGCGATAAGGTATGCCAGCATCCCGGATTTTACGTTTCGCCCGTACCAGCCGCTGTGCCATCGTCGGCACTGGGACGAGGAAAGCCGCCGCAATATCGGGTGTCGAGAGGCCGCCGAGGGTGTGTAGCGTCAGAGCGACCTGGGATTCTAGGGCTAAGGCGGGATGGCAGCAGGTGAAGATCAATTTAAGGCGTTCATCCGGGATGCTGTCTACGTCCATGTTCTCGTCCTCATCAGTGGCGCTGTTTTCCATATCCGCCAGCGCTTGCAGGGTGGCTTTTTTTCGTTCTAAAGTGCTGTCGCGGCGCAGACGGTCAATGGCGCGGCGTTTGGCGATGGTCGTCATCCATGCGCCGGGATTCTGCGGAATACCGTCGATAGGCCAGCGTTCCAGTGCGATGATGAGCGCTTCTTGCAACGCATCCTCCGCCTGCTCAAAATCACCCAACACGCTGATGAGTGTGGCGATCACGCGCCCTGCTTCTTGTTTGAAGGTTCGCTCAATCACGCTTGATACACTTAGACTCATAGGTTCACCATCTCGCTTAAGGTTGTCGGTCAAAGGCAAGGGAAGGGCATCATCAACCATGCCCTCGCCACTTACGATGAGAAAGGTAGTTTATGCCTATGGACGGTTATCGCCCAGTTCCATAATCGGGCGGACTTCGATGCTGCCGATGGAAACATAGGGGATTTTGGTCGCCAGTTCGATAGCTTCATCCAAATCCTTGCAGTCGAGGATGTAGTAACCGCCCAACTGTTCGTGGGTTTCCGCGAAGGGGCCATCGGTGGTGAGTGTTTTGCCGTCACGGATGCGGACGGTGGTGGCGGTGTGGCTGGGCGTGAGCGCTTCGCCACCACGCAGTACGCCACGCTGGGCTGCTTCGGCATTAAATGCCCCATAAGCTGCCCAATTGGCACCTTGTTCTTCGGGGGTCATATTCTGGAAAACGGATTCGCTGGTGTAGATCAGTACTAAATAACGCATGGTATTTTGCTCCCTGTTTTGAATGATGATGGGCGATTAATTTCGCCGTTCTATCAATACGTCGAACAAGCCTGACCAGAATCGACATCTTTGACAGACCAATTTTGCAAATTCGTGAAACTCGCTAAAATTCCTTTATAGATGTGGGGACTTGCGTCATCCTCTATGTTACAATATTCTCATCTTTCTCAGAATCTTTAGAGTAACCATTCATGATTAGCATCGATTCCCGGCATATTGGCTCCGTGACTCTTATGGAACTCCGAGGTCGGATGGACAGCACCTCTCGCAGCCTGATGATGTCGGCGCTAGAGCAGGAACTGGCGAAATCTGATCGTCAGATTATCCTCAACCTTAAGGATGTCGAATACATCAGCACCTCCGGCTTGAAGATGCTGCGCCGACTGCACGAGGCAACAGGCACGGTACGCATCGCTCGACCTTCGGATCGGGTGCGCGATGTGCTGCAAATGACGGGTCTTGATACCTCCTATGGGATCTACGAGTCCGAGACGCAGGCCATCCATGCGATCACGCCCATCGTGAATGCCCATACCCATCTTGAGCAGGGCTGGCTGGATGAACATCGTCCCGGTGTGGCAGGAGTGGATTTTCTCGATTGGCTGGTCGGCACAGTCAGCGGACGCACAGCAGCATTAGGCGATAGGCGCGAAAAGACCCTACACGGTGCGATTGAACGCGGCATTCAAGCGATGATTGATGCCGGGACGACCACCGTTGGCGATATTTCAAAAACAGGCTTGAGCATCGAGCCGCTGATTCGGTCAGGCTTGCGCGGCACCATCTATGTCGAGATGAGCGGCAGTACACCAGACAAAGCCGAAGCGCGTTTTGATGAAGTCCGCGCTTTGATCGACCAATGGCGACCTAAAGCGCAAAGTGGGCTGCGAATCGGCCTTTCCCCCCATACAGCCTATACTATCCATCCGGAGTGGTGGCCTAAAATTTTGGAGTATGCGCGTAAGGAAGATTTGCCGTTATGCATCCATGCGGCGGAAAGCCCAACGGAGCATGAAGCCTTCACGAAAGGCACAGGCGCATTGATCGCCCATCTGAAAAACAGTGGCGCGGGATTCAAACCGCCGATGAAATCACCCATCGCCTATTTAGACGAAATCGGCGCGTTGGCGCTCAAGCCGCTGTTGGTACATTGTGTTCAGGTGGATAATGACGACATCCGCCGGATTAAAGCCAGCGGCAGCACCGTTGTACACTGCCCTCGCAGCAATTTACGCTTACACTGCGGACGGATGCCGCTGGAGAAATTTCTCGTGGCAGGGATTCCGGTTTATCTAGGCACGGACAGCCTCGGCAGCAGTCCATCACTGAATGTTATGGATGAGCTTGAAACCGCCGTCGCGCTGCATTATGAGCATGTCCCGGTGGCGCAAATCGAAAAATTGGTGCATGTGGCTTTATAGCGGTTAGCAGTTAGCCTTTAAAAATCTTTTTGAGCCGCAGAGAACACGGAGAATTGAAGTTCAAATACTTCGTGTCGTCACTGCGTTTAGGTGGTTTAAAAAATTGAATGACTTTCCCTGTGTGCCACAAGAGGTGAAACAACTTCGCCTTCAAAGTTTAGTATACAATTGAAGGGCGGAGAAGAAGAAAGCACAGCATGTCAGCGGCATCGAAGTTCAATCCAGAAGTCCAATTTGCCTTAAAATCCAAACTCTATCTGCGGGCTTTACGTATCGCTTTTGATACCCTGAGCCTCTTGCAGCCTGTCCGTTTGGCTGCGTAACATAAGTCATTTAATTGCTCAAGCGATAAAAAGTTCAATCCTAATCCAGTCCCGCGATATGATAAACTTTTTCGTATGTTGGATCATGGTTTAAGTTATAGACATCATTTCCCCATTCCCAGCAGCGGATGACCTGTCGCCAAATCCATCCGCATGAATTGGCTGGCGGCACGGGTCTGCTCACCGACAAATTCCGCCACTGCCTTGACGATTTCACGGGCTTCATCCCACGTCAATTCGACACGATCCCCTAATTTTTGCGTACACATTTCTTCCGCCAATCGTTGATAGGTCAGCGCTATCGTCGGCTGATGATCGCGCAATGTCGCCTTTTTCGGCAGATCAAGCTCATGCTTGAGATAAGCCGCCGTGCGTCCCCACAGCCCGCGATAAATATCATACGTCGCGGTAGCATAATGCACGCGCTTGAGCGTTTCCGCGACTGCCGCTTGCAAGGCATTCGTAAATTGGATGCGCTTAACCTTGCCTTCCAACCGCTCCCCAATCCAATTCATGTCCTTGCCCTGCGCCAGATAACCTTGAATGGCGGCCTCCAACGCAGCATCAGGATCCATCGCGCCGGAAAACACCACCCTATTCGGGTCGCGCCGCACATCATCAGCAAACGCCCCGGCTTCCGCAAGAAAACGCTTGATGGCAGCGAGGGCAGGCCGCGCTTTGGTCGAGCGCAGATTTTGTGCTATCAAATATAGCCCTTTGTCGTTGGTGTAATCGCGCTGATACGTTTTTCCGTCACTGGCGACATAGGGCAGATGTACGATTGAATCGTACATCTGAGTCAAACTCCCGCTGCGTTGCAAATCGCTCCAAATTCTGCGAATGTTTTCTGCGCTTGTCAAACCGCGAATCCAATCTTGAATCGCATAAAAGGTACCGTCTTCCGTTTGCATATAAGCCAATGGAAACGCCCATTTCTCGGATACAATCAGAGGCAGCGGACGCGCATCCTGATTTCCGGCGAGAGACAAAGTTGGCAGATCAGAAGTAGACATGTAAAATCGCTCCTTATAAGTGGGTAGTTTAGAATATATAGTCTGATTCCAGCGCGTCTAAAATGCGCTAGTATAAAAAATTGTAGATGGGATTTTGAAAAAGGTCAAGAAATTGGTAGGAAAACTGCGCTCCAGATTTCTAATTTTGCTTACACAAAGAGAACTGCGTGAGGGTCGCCGTATTCGATACAACGAAATCGCGGCGGCGACAGGGGTATCGCCCTCGGCTGTTGCCCGTTGGACGCGCAATGAGGTCAATAAATTTGAGGGGCCTGTACTCGAAGCATTTTGCGCCTATTTCGATTGCGATGT
>DAOTTO010000590.1:0-4144 GCA_034437895.1 Anaerolineae bacterium
GGGGCTAAGGTCGCCCCTGCTTCATTGGTTGGCGCAAGGGGTTCCAGCGATGCCTCTTCGGTGGGCGTGTTCAAATTGCATCCCGCCAACAGAATCATCAACATCAGACAAATGATAGATCGCTTCAAGGCCATATCCTGAATCATACGGCTGTGGTTAACGCTTCTCTTTTTCAGCGGGGCGTGTTGGTTCTTGCACGATGATGTCTGGTTGGCGGCGGCTGTTGACAGGCATGGATTTGCGTTTCTGCTGCCGTCCGAAGATGCTCGTCAAATCCAAACCGTAATAGGCGAAGACGCTCAAGAGAATACCTGTTGCGGCGGCTTCATCCATATTGCCGATCACGGGGACAAGATCAGGGATAAACTCAAGTATCCCCGCCCCAGGATTAATCAGATAAATCGCCGAGATTATCCCGACAAAGATAATCATCATTTCTTTAAGTAGGCGCATTATAGCAACCCCTTTCCATAACTATATGCTATAGATAGTATACGCGAAAGGAACGCAAACGATGCAGCGTAGATAGGGCGGCGCAGAAAATCCACCCCAAATAATACGGTTGGCTGTTTAGACGGTTTGCGCGAGGATGTTGGCGACGGTTTCGACGACTTTCTTCGGTGGGCAGGGCTTCGCAAGTGCGGCATCCGCCCCAATGCGCCGTAAATAAGACTCGCTTTGGATTTGTGTCCCCGCGCTGTGCATCACAACCGGCGTATGACGCAGCAGTTCATCCGCTTTAATTCGCGTACAAACTTCACCGCCGGAAATACCCGGCATCATCTCATCCAGAATAACGAGCGATGGACGGTAACGCTTGACCATATCAAGCGCGTCGATGCCGTTATCTGCCGTAATCGTTTTATATCCGGCGCGATCTAAGATTAACCCCAAAATATGCAGCATACTCTCGTCGTCATCGACGATCAATACTTTGTGTGTCACGTTGATTACCTTAAAAACGCTCTAGGATAGCTACGTGTAGTGTACCATACGTTTGTGTAAAGTTATAAAGCCATTTGTGAAAATTTCTTTATGATTCTCATAGTGGCTTTAGATTAGCGATGACACGATCCGTAAATGCGTCGGTAGAAATGGCCCCTTCGGTATACAAATCCACCGTATGACCGCCGCCATCCAATGTGGTACGGATAGCATCTTGAATGCGCTGCGCTTGATCGGGCAGTTGCCAATGATGACGCAGCAGCATCCCGATGCTTAAGATGGCCGCCGTCGGGTTAGCGATTCCCTTCCCCGCGATATCGGGCGCGGAGCCATGCACAGGCTCGGCAATCGCGGCATCATCGCCGAGGTTGAGCGCTGGCGCTAACCCCAAGCCGCCGCCCCAAGCCGCCGCCATATCCGACAAAATATCGCCATACATATTGGACGTGAGGATGACATCAAAGCGGGTGGGGTCTTTGACCATCCAATAGGCCGCTGTATCGACTAAAAGTTCGTCGGTTTCGATATCGGGATACAGCTCGGAAACTTCCAACGCCACCCGCCGAAAAAGCCCATCGGACTGTGGGAGGATGTTGGCTTTATGCACAATCGTGATTTTTTGTCGTTCTGCCCGCTGCGCCAGTTGATAGGCCATGTGGCTGACGCGCTCGGTTGCCGCCCGTGTGATGAGCTTTTGCGCTGTACTGGAATGGCCGCTTGGGTCGGTATGTTCATCAACGACGTACAGGTCTTCGGTATTTTCGCGCACGACCACCAGATCAACCCCGGCGCGGGCGGTGGCTACCGGAAGATAGCGCGTAGGACGGACGCTGCCGTAGGTTTGTAGAATTTGGCGCAGCTTAATAATGGGCGAGAAATAGCCCTCTACCGGGAATGACGGGGAGCCGGCTGCACCAAATAAAACAGCACGACAATCCACCACAGCATCAATGGTCTCTTGCGGCAGGGGCGTTCCATGAGTCTGTAAATATTCGAAACCTGCGTTTAACGTTTGGATTTTGACTTCTGGCAACACTGCACACAATACCCTAACAGCCGCTGGCACAACATCGTGACCAACGCCGTCGCCTTCGATGACGCAAAGTTCCATGAGTTTTCCTTCCTATCAAGCCGTGCTAATGCAAACGCACCGCACATTTTTTAGCTATTTAAAAAAACAAGGTTTGGCTTTTTCGGAAGGAGGTAATTTTTAAACAAATAGGGCAATTTGTCTCTATTGTGACACAGTTAAGGGCGTTTGTCGAGATTTTAGGGGAAGAGATCGAAACAGATCGAAAGCCGGGTTAACGTTAACGCTTGCAGCACCCCGATTAAGCGCCGGAGAAAAAAATAATAGGTAAATGAGGTTACGCAGTTAGCCCTCATCCTAAATCCTTCTCCCTCATGGAGAAGGACTTTGATATACGCTATATGTTTGCCTACCCTCGCCCTGAGGGAGAGGGGCCGGGGGTGAGGGCAGAAAGAGAGGCGGCGGCTTAACGTCAATAGGTAAATGAAAGCGGATTGGTACACTGTAGGGAGGAAGCATGGCTCGCCCCTTATAAAAAATTGTTTGTATTCGTTTCTCTATAAGTCTACAAAGCATATTTCACCAGCAGATTGATTTCGTCAGCAATCTGCTCTAGTGGCATTCGGCTTTGGTTAGTACGACATAAAATGACACCGCCCTCAATTGCCGCAATAACGAGTAGGGCTAATCTTTCAGCGCGTGGTTGGGCAAGTCCACCTGTTTTAAGCTTGTCTGCAAAGGCTTGCTGCCATTCGTTGTAAATGATCTGGCAAGCCTCGCGGAGGGTTCTGTTGGTCGATGCCGTTTCCATGGCGATGGTGGTGATGGGGCCACCCGCACGATAGCCCGATTTTTCGACATTGAGCGCGATATTTTTGATGAAAATGCTGATCGACTCGGCGGGGTCTTCCACTTCAGCTAAATTTTCACGAATGCGTTGCAGCACAATTCTGCCCATATAACGCACCGCTTCTACCGCGAGTTCTTCTTTGCCACCGGGGAAATGATAATAAAGCGATCCTTTAGGACTCCCACTCTCTTTGATGATTTGGTTTAATCCAGTTGCGTGGTAGCCCTGAAATTCCAGTAGATCGCAGGTTGTTTGGATGATTTGATCCCGTGTGGAGACCATAACAGATAGCCTTAGTTTGAATCCTCAGCGCAGCGGTTAGCCTACACTTGCCAAAATTGGCTGCCAAGAGCGGCGATAATCCTGAGCAAATTGGTCGAATGAGATCGGCGCACGGCCTAAAACGGCCTCAACATCGTGCGTGACCTCTTGGGCATTACCCATCCGCGTGATGGTATACAGCGCCGCAACCACCAGTGTATAGCCCAATTTGTGGCCTGTGGCAAGCTGTCGCCAGATGAAGGTAAAAAGGGAGGGATTGGTATAGCGGATAAGCCGCCCCAGCACCGACGAAAGTTTATCGGCAACTTGATCGTAGCTCAACGCTTCTTTGCCCGTGAGCGTATATTTTTTGTTCAGGTGCTGCTCTTCCGTCAGCGCACAGACCGCCGCCGCCGCGATATCGCGCACATCAATAAAGCTCGTTTTGGCTTTGCCTACAGGCAGCCCAATTTCGTTACGATCACGAATCTCGGCAGCCTGCGTAGTGGAGAGATTCTGCATAAAGAAACTCGCCCGTAGGAAGGTGTAAGAGACACTACTTGCCAAAATAAGCTGCTCAATTTTGTAATGGGGGACGATGCGGTTATTTTCCACGCCTTGCAACGAAAGAAACACGATATGCTCGACACCACAAGCAATCGCCGTCCGAACTGCCGGGGCAATATCGCGCTCCACATTTGAAAGCGCTGGCGGCCTAACCAGAAACAAATGCTTAATGCCAGTGAAGGCCGCTTGATGCGTTTCCGGCTTTAAGAAATCGAAAGGGACGACTTCCATCGTCTCATCAGCGATTAGTTGGCCTGCATCAGGGTTGAACACGCCCACCCGAAAAGAGATGCCCTTTCTCTTTAATTCGTTTACGACTTCGCTGCCGACATTACCGGGTGCGCCTGTGACGAGAATTTGTGGATTCATAAGAGACTTCCTCAATTTTTCACTTTTATACAATTTATTATACAGACTGGTCTACATAAAATGCAGTGAGGAAAGTCACCTGTTTAGCGTAACAATGCGGATTTTATAGCGCATGAATGAGG
>DAOTTO010000591.1:0-4588 GCA_034437895.1 Anaerolineae bacterium
CCCCCGGCCCCCTCTCCAATACTTGGAGAGGGGGAGAAAAACGCATCTTGAAGTCCCCTCTCCATGCAATGGGGAGGGGATTTAGGGGTGGGGTAAATGCGTGAGCGAAAGTCCTAAGATGATTTGAATGAGATCGATGTAACTTACCAATCTGAACAAGTAAGTAATTAAGGGTCTCATTGGGCGGTGCGCTAGACAATTTTTGTAGTTTGTTAGTTAGCTTATGAAAATAAGATAGCGAATCTAAACGCACTTGTCAATATGATGTGGCACAAAGGAGTGTGTATTTTCGTGGTTCTTGCGATACTCATTGATTTAGACTTTCATCGCACAGAATCGATTTAGTGAGATGAAAAGCAGCTTGATCTTCCCTCGATTTTTTAGACAGGAGAAATGTCCAATTAAATAACTTACGTTACGCTTGTGGAATACAGCGACGGGCGAGGAAATACGCCAGCTTATTGGTCATACCGATAATGTTACCAGTGTAGCCTTCAGCCTGGACGGGCGTTGGGTGATAACAGGTAGTTGGGACGGTACCGCCCGCCTGTGGGACACCGATTGGCATGATTTCGTTGACTACGCTTGTACACGAGTGTTCCGCGACTTGACGGATGAGGAGCGCCAGCAGTACGGCATCAACGACGATGCGCCGACCTGTGGCACAAATGTGCCTTAGCAGTTCAGCGGGGGCGGGTGAGCGCGTCGTGCTATAATGAGGCGTGAAGATGTTGTGGAGACAGTAAAATGGTCATCCGAGAACAAGCGCAGCTTATCAGCGCGGCAGCCTTTTGGGAATTGAGCCACCAGCCAGAATATGCCGATAAAATGCTCGAACTGGTCGAAGGAGTCGTTGTTGAAATGTCACGTCCGGGCGGTGAACACGGTGTTCTTCAGTTGCGAATTGGTGCAGTCATTTTATCCTTTGTCGAAAATCATTCCCTCGGTCATGTGACCACTGAATCTGGCTATATTTTGTTTGTAGACCCAATTACCGGAAAAGATACTGTGCGCGGACCCTATGTGGGTTTCGTGCGGCTGGAACGTGCGCCGGATGGCCTGCCAGCGGGTTATATTCCTTTCCCGCCTGATCTGGCGGTTGAAGTCGTTTTGCCCAACGATATGGTCTATGACATTGACAAAAAAGTGGCGGATTATCGCAAAGCGGGTGTGCCTTTGGTGTGGGTGATTTACCCCCTTTCAAAGCGGGTGATTGTTCATACGCTTGAGGGCGATACGGTAGTCAATAGCAACGGTGTTCTTGACGGCGGCGATGTGCTGCCCGGTTTTACGCTGCCTCTTACACGAATTTTCCCCAATTAGCGAAGTCATTTGAGATAAAATCACGAGGATTGTGTGATGGCTGTCTTTACCCTGCCAGATGAGTTAAATATCGACTCAGGCTGAAACGACATTTCTGAAAACTTCAGTGCAACTGGGATGCGTTGGCATCTGGATAATGCCAACCGCATGTTGGTCATCCGCTCCGCTATTTTGGGCAATGATTTTCACCATCTATGGAAGGTCGCCTGAGTGGCACTAACTTGAAATGCACCCCTTAAGTACAGATGGAAAATGGTCAATGACGACGTATTTTCATCCACGCAGCAAAACCGCTATAATGTGCCGACGTTCATTTTTTTAAACATCTCCTTGCTTATGGATGTTTTTGCCACTGCTGAAATAAAGTAGGATGTGATTCTATGGTGCGTAATATCATACTTGGGATGTTGGTCTTTGTGCCGTTGGCGGTGTTGGGGAAATTTGTTTTCGATTGGTCACCAACGACGCTGTTTATCCTTTCGGCATTGGCGATTATCCCGCTGGCGAAATATGTGGGCGAAGGCACAGAAGAACTCGCCGTCCACATTGGCCCCAGTTTGGGTGGGCTGCTGAATGCGACACTCGGCAATGCTGCCGAATTGATTATCACCATTTTTGCTATTAACGAGGGGCTGCTTGATCTGGTACGCGCTTCGATCACTGGCTCGATTTTGGGCAATCTTCTGCTCGTCATGGGTTTGAGTCTGTTGGTGGGCGGCTTAAAAAATGGGACACAAGTCTTTAATCAGCGCAACGCCGGGTTGAATGCGACCTTAATGCTCTTGGCGGTGTCTGCGTTGGCGATCCCATCGCTGTTCGATGTCGCCATTCAGGAAAATCGGGCGGCTGAGGTCGGTTTGAGCGAAGGTGTCGCGGCGATTATGATCGTCCTCTATGGCCTAAACCTTTTTTATGGCTTCCGAAAGAACACACAAGATAAAGATACTGTCGTCACCCGCGAACCCGCAGCCGAAGAAATTCATCATGCCAAGTGGAGCGTCCGCTTCTCATTGGGTGTGCTGGCACTCGCCACCATCGGCATTGTGCTGATGAGCGAGGTCTTGGTGGGTTCGGTGGATGCCGTGACCGAAAGTTTAGGGCTGTCGGAATTTTTCATCGGCATCATCATCATTCCCTTAGTCGGTAATGCCGCCGAGCATTTAGTGGCGGTGCAGGTGGCGTATAAAAACAAGATGGAACTGAGCATGGCGATCTCGTTGGGGTCGAGCCTGCAAGTTGCGTTGTTTGTTGCACCCATTCTGGTTTTTATCAGCTTGTTGTTTGGTGATACACTGCTGCTGGTCTTTAACAGCTTTGAGTTAATCGCGCTGCTGGTGACGGCTGCGGTTGCGGCCTTTATTGCCCAAGATGGCGAAAGTAATTGGCTGGAAGGCGCGATGCTTTTAGCCGTTTATCTGATCCTTGCGCTGGCATTTTTCTATATGCCCGCTGTCGTGGGCGCGGCTTAACAGAAGGTTTGGCGCTGCACCCGTCAGGTCTAAATAACTGACCTTACGCAGCCGCCTCTGTTTCTGCCCTCACCCCCGGCACCTCTCCCTCAGTGCGAGGGGAGGCAAACGCACAGCGTGTGTCAAAGTCCTTCTCCATGAGGGAGAAGGATTTAGGATGAGGGCTAACTGCATCAGGTCAGTTAGTAATTAAAAAAGTGAAGTGGGAATACCCTTTAAAGAGGGTACGGGTCGCCTAAATATTGGCTAAATATCCGCTTTGGCAGGGTCATATTTAGGTTTTTTTGATGCAAGATAAACCACGATATACAAAAAGGCAATTACACTGAGACCAAAAACAACATGCACCCACGACAAGTCTTTACGAATACCCTAGTTGTGCTTGGAACCCTGATTACAGCGTATGTGTTGTTCAGAGGAATCCGCATTATCATCATCTTGATGCTTGCCATCATCATCGCCTCTGCGCTGCGACCCTTTGTCCTCTCGCTGACAAAACGCCGTATTCCAGACGGATTAGCGATCCTTTTCGTTTATGCCATTATGGGCTTTGGAATTTTTACGCTAACGGCTGTCGTCATTCCGCCGATTGCGAATCAGGCAGTGGGTTATATTCAGAACGATAATCGGCTCGCTAATCG
Organism: Anaerolineae bacterium; assembly: GCA_034437895.1. Lineage (GTDB taxonomy): Bacteria > Chloroflexota > Anaerolineae > Aggregatilineales > Phototrophicaceae > JANRLJ01. The sequence continues at coordinate 3,434 of DAOTTO010000591.1, forward strand.
CATTATCATCGCCCAAAACTGGATTCAAAATACAATTTCTGATGCTACAGGTTCTGATGTAGAAATGGTTGATCCAGAGCAGATTCGTACTACCGTCGCCAGCGTGACAGAAAGTATTCGTGCTGGCTTACCTTCGCTGGCAAACAGCGCTGGCAGCACCCTCGGCGAGGTTATCCTTGTCTTCGTGATGGGGGTCTATTGGCTGACCTCTTACCAGAAGGCAATTGACTTTATCACCCAAATTGTCTCACTCAAACATCGGGAACGAAGCCAAAAGATCATCACTGAGATTGAAACTTCACTTGGGGCGTATGTGCGCGGGATTGTGACGGTAGCGACGCTGGTTGGCATTCTGACTTTTGTTATCTTACTCCTAATTAAAGTGCCTAATGGGGCGACCATCGGCTTTATCTTAGGTGTTTCGACGATGATTCCGCAGATCGGGAGCTTTTTGGGTGTCGGCTTATCCACCTTAGTCGCTATGTTGAGCAATCCGCTTAATGGTGTGTTGGTCTTTGCGGTAGTGATGGTGATTCAGCAGATCGAAAATTATGTGATTACCCCGCGTTTTATGTCACGCAGTATCGAAGTGGATCCGCTGCTGATTATGATGGCGGTCTTTATTGGCTTTGCGCTGTATGGGGTTTTGGGCGGCATGATCTCCGTCCCGATTTTGGGGGTGATCTCGATTCTGCTTCGCAATCTTGTTATTGAACCGCTTAAAGTGAACGTCAGCGGTTATACCCTAGAAAAGGGATTGATTTTGCTTAATCCCGACGAATCCACTGATATTACACCGGTTACCTCGCCGCAATCGCCGATTATCGTCACTGGGTCATAAAAGGTTGTTTTTATAAGGGCGAGGCGTGCCTCGCCCCTACGAAACATCGTCTTTTCCCCAATTCTTTACGTCTTGCTGGTGTCGCAGATAATAAGCGATAACGCTGTAAATATCTGCTAAAGACACTGCTGGATAGGCAATGACGATTTCTTCTGGTGTCGCGCCGCGATTAAATGCAGGACTTTCGCTTACCTCACCCCCCGGCTCCCTCTCCAAGTATTGGAGAGGGGGAGAAAAACGCATCTTGAAGTCCCCTCTCCATGCAATGGGGAGGGGATTTAGGGGTGGGGTAAATGCGTGAGCGAAAGTCCTAA
>DAOTTO010000592.1:0-4926 GCA_034437895.1 Anaerolineae bacterium
TCCACGCCGCGACTTGAATCCCCATCTCATGCAGCGCCGCCGCCCAATTAAATCCGTCATCTAAGGAGTGAGTCAGCAGCCCATAGTTGATATAGATGACGCTCACGCCATCCACTAGACGCGCCAGCATTTCACAGCGGTCTGCTAAATATTCCGACGAAGACCAGCGTTTTTCTAATGAGAGCAGATGATCGTCGTAATAGCCGTAAGCGCCCAAGCGGAAGGGCGGCTGGCGCGGGTCGGATTTTTCGGCGCGCCAATCGAGATAAAACTTGGGATCGAAGCCGAGATCAAGTCCTTTTGCCAACCGCCGCAGTTTGCGTAACTGCCAGTCGGCGGCGCTGCTGACGATGACACGCTCTCCAAGCGGTTCGATCAGCCGCAATAAACGGTGCAACGGCTCATCGGTGGGGTAGGGATAGACATCCTTAAAATCAAGCTGCAAGCGGGTTGTGCCGCCGTGTGCTTTCAACAAGGCCACCACTTCGCTCAACAGCGGAACACGAAAGCGACCTTCATAAGCCTTAAAATACAGCCCTCGCGCGATTTCGGCACTGCAAGCATTGATGCTGCCGCTGCCTGTGGTTTCGGCTTGTAATTGATCGTCATGAACGAGCAGAAAATCTTCATCCGCCAGCGCCATGATGTCAATCTCGATGCAAGCGGCATTCGCCTCTAGGCTGGCGCGAATGGCTTCTAATGAATTAGGCGCGGCAGTATGCGCGTCTATGTTGGCTTTGTGATGGATGACAATCGGTGGCATAGTTTGAGCGCCTTAAGGCAGCAGTTCTAAATAATCACAGTGAGTAGGTCGTAAAATCGTAAAATCGCGCCGATCAAACGTGCAGACTTGTTTGATGTTCAACCTTTCGGAAACCGCCATGATACAACAATCGACAAAATCTAGCCGTGCGGTTGAGTAGGTCACTTTGATCTGACGCGCCCGATTGAGATCAATTTTAGTGATTGGCTCAAGCTGATAATTCGACCCCGCCATTAAATCAAAAAATTGCAAGACAGCCTGTTCGCTGATTTCTTGCAAAAGCTGGGCAACTTCCGTCAGCGCGACATCCACCACAATTTGGCGTTGTTTTAAAGTCAGAGCGAATTTTGTAGCAGCAGCATGGTACTTATCATCTTTATCCAGAAGGGCATAGACAAAACTACTGTCAACCAGAACATCATCCCTCGTTTTTAGAGGCACGTTTTTTCCTGACAACATCCTTGACCGCCTCGTCAAAATTGGCCGCTGTATCTTTGCGCCCAGAATGGATGTTTAACTTGTCGGATAAAATGAGCGCCATTGATAAAAGATCATCGTTGGGAACTTCAATCGATCCCTGCTCAGACTTTAAGCGTGGGATGCCTTCTTGGTCAAATATCCAAAACTGTTCATCAAGATCGGCATCGCTCAATTGCAAACGCTCTTGATGATCGGTTTGCTGCCAATAACGCCGCGCCCGTTCATACATTCGGCGGCGGATTTGTGCGTCGCTGTAATACTCGTCATCGTCCATCGTGTCGTTTCGATATTGTGCCAGCAAAGCCAAAATCACCGCGTCTGGTGAGCGATTTTCACGTTGGGCAATTTCTTGAATCTGCTCTATAACGTCATCGGAAAGCTGGATATTCGACATTTTTATACCCTCTTGCATTTGCTTATTGGGTTTATTCTACCCGCGTTCACCCCGTCAGCGCACGGATGGCGATGTCATAAATGCGCCAGAGCAGGCGTTTGGCGGGATCAGGCCAATCGCGCCCCGGCAGCAGCGGCGGGAAGAAAGTCGCGTCTGGTTCGTCGAAACTGTTCGACCAGCCTTCGCCCGTCCATAAAATATCCGCGCCGGGTAAACCGAGTTCTTTCGCCAACCCTTCGGGATCATACCCGTTATTTTCGTAAATGTTGTCGTGAATCCAGTTGCCTTCTGGCAGCGGCCCCAGATCGAAATCGGTATCGCGGTCATAAAGTGAATAGAGGCTCGTCAGCCCCACGCCACCCGTCTTGTTGTCGGTGATGATGTTGTTAAAGACCTCGGTGTTATCCGCCGTCATAATGAGGATGCCTGTCCCCGGCGGCACTTTGGAGACGGTAGAGCCTTCCGCCGCAAAGCTGGGCAAATTGTTGCTCTCGATGCGGTTGTTATACACGCGGGTGTTATAGCCTACTCTGGAGGGGTTATTCGGCAGCAGGAAGACGAGAATCCCGCCTGTGTTGCCGTGTACATAATTATCGTAGACATCGGCATTGGTGCTGTTTTCGATCTCGATTCCGGTCACGTTGCCGTAAACTTCGTTATTGCGGACGATGATCGGCCCGCGACTTTGACCGACGTAAATCGCCGCGTCCGCGATTCCGGTTACGACACTGTTTTCGATGGTCACGTCGGTACATTCAATCGGATACAAGCCATAAATCGTGTGATGTTCGCCTTCGGTGACACCGATGATGATTAAATCACGGAAAACGACCCGCTCCGCGCCTGTCGTTAGTACGCCGTTGCCGATATAGCCACGAATGCCGAATCCTTCCAGCAGGAAATCATCGCCCGTCGTATTAAAACCGTCGCTCACCGTGTTTTGACCGTCGAGCCAAGGACGCTCGGTTTCGGATTGGCCTTCGCCGTTGACGAGGCCGCGCAGCGTGATATTGGGCATATCGACATAAACCGTCTCGTAGTAGACACCCGGCTCAACTTCGACGGTATCCCCCGGTAAAGCACGATCAACAGCGGATTGAATGCTCTCGCCGGATGCGACGGTAATGGTTTGGGCTTCACGCGATTCGCCAGGTGTATAGGGCGGCGCGGCGGAAACTTCGACCAGTTCGCGGGCGGGATTTTGCTCTGGCTGGACGACGGCTAAACCAGATGGAACACTTTCTGGCAGCGTAATTAACGCGGCGGGTTCATCGGTGAGGGCATAGAGGAAGGCGATCAAGTCTTGTTTTTCCTGATCGGTCAGATCAAACCCGCGTACTTTTTCATCGACCTGCACATCAATGCCGCCGCCTTCTAATCCGCCGCCATCGGCATAAAATTGGACAACTTCTTCTAATGTGGGCAGCCCACCGTTATGCATATAAGGCGCGGTCAAAGCGACATTGCGTAGGCTTGGTACACGGAAGCTATATTCGGCATCAGGCGCGTTAGCGACCTCAACCCGTCCCCGATCTGTGCTGACGTTTTCGTCTTCCGGTACGCCGAGAATATGGAAGGAGTTATCGGTAAACGTGGGATAGGAGTGGCACTCGAAACAGCGGGTTTCTGCGCTGCGGAAAATATCGAAGCCGCGCCGCTGTGCCGGGGTAAGCGCGTTAAAATCACCCGCCGCGAAACGATCAAAGGCGGAATCCTGCGTGATGAGTGTGCGCTGGAAGGCCGCAATTGCCGTTGTGATGTTCTCGATGGTGATTCCGTCGGCAAAGGCCGAATCAAATTTAGCCTGATAATCGGGAATGGCTTGCAGTTCGGCGATCATGCCTTCTAAATCTGCGCCCATTTCGTCGGGATTGGTCAGCGGGAATAAAAATTGTTCTTCGAGCGAGGCGGCGCGTCCATCCCAAAAGAGACTTTCCGCATAGGCCACATTCCAGAGCGAGGGCGCACTGCGGCGGAGATTCTGTTCATGTGCGCCGAGGGCCAGCGCACGTCCGTCGGAGAAGCCCAAATCGGGATGATGGCAGGAGGCGCATGAGACGGTGTTATTCACCGAAAGCACCGGATCATAAAATAACAACCGTCCTAGCTCCGCTTGATCGGCATCGACAGTTGGTAAATCAGGCCACGCCGCTTGCAAGCCCGTAACGGAGGCTTCATTTTGACGTGCGCCGCCGCCTTGGTCTGCGAGGGCGATGATCGGGTCTTCGGGGACAGGCCAAAAGGCGAAAAGTGTAGCTACACCGCAGATAAAAAAAGACAGGACGATCAAAATCCGTGCCAGCCAACGGAGAGCAGGACGGGACTTGCGCGGGGCAGGTTGTGAGGCCATAAAATTTGCTCCTAAAAATTATTTTTTATAGCTCAAGCAGGGCGAGACGCGCCTCGCCCCTACAAAAATCTCGCTTACGTGTGTAAAGCCTGTTTATAAATGTTCGGTATGGATAGCGCTCATCCAGAAATCATCCTCATTAAGAAGAAGTTGGATAATCGCGCCATTGGGCAGGTTAAAGCCGGTTGTAAATGCCCGGAACTGCTTCATGCTGGTCGCGTTTAATTCTATCGTGCCAATAAAGGATGACCACAACACGGCTTGAATGAATAAGCCGTGCGTAAAGACCGCGACTAAGCCGCCATCCATTTCCTTTAGGCGGTCTTTCATCGCTTGAACGCGCCCCATTAAATCCGCAAATGATTCCGCGCCATCGCCATCAACATGCAGCGGATTCGCCAGCGTCCAATACGCATCGGAAGCCGGGCGGCGGTCACTGGCAGAGGTATTTTTAAAACGCGGTGGCGAAAGATAGGTAAATTCCTGCACAGGCCATTCATCGACCAAGACTTCCGGGAAGCGCTGTCGCGTGAGCAGGGCAGTTTGCTGGGCGCGCATATAAGGTGAGCTGACGATCATAACCGGGGCATGGGGAAATGCCGCCGCGATCTGCCGCGCTTGATTCAGCCCTTCTTCTGTGAGTTCAACCGCTGCCGGGTGCGCCGTCGTCCGCCCCATATTGGCATGACTTTCGCCATGACGGATTAGCCAAACTGTAACCATAAAATCGCTTTCATTTGGGATGCTCAATACAATAGGCTTTAATTGAACCACCAAGTCGCCAAGAACGCCAAGTTTCATCTTAGGGATTTAAATATAATAGGACTTTCGCTCACGCATTTACCCCACCCCTAAATCCCCTCCCCATTGCATGGAGAGGGGACTTCAAGATGCGTTTTTCTCCCCCTCTCCAAGTGTTGGAGAGGGGGCCGGGGGGTG
>DAOTTO010000593.1:0-11476 GCA_034437895.1 Anaerolineae bacterium
ACGAGCATCAACATTCAGGTGACAGGGTTCGTCGGCAGCGATCCACAGGTGAAGACCGTCGGCGAACAGCAGGTAGCCAGCTTCAGTGTGGCAGTCAATCGTAAGAACGGCGGCGGCAAGAAGCAGACTCTGTGGCTGCGTGTGAAGTCGGGTAGCCAGAGGAGCATTACTTCCCCTCAGCCCCCTCAGAACCGTACTTGACAGTTTCCCATCATACGGCTCAAGCCTTCGGTAACGCCCTCTTGCGAGAACGCGGCTTCTCAACATGCAAATGCTGGCTGTGAACTAATCGGTGACAGTTGGGGTGTAGCAGGATGCGGTTTTCGGATTGATCCGCTCCGCCCAAAGAGCGCATCACGATATGATGGTTCTGCCATCCCGTGATTTTCGTGATCTTTTGCTGGCAGATTGGACAAATACCGTTTTGTTCCTTCCACAGGTAGATCAGTTGTCGTCGTCCGCGTAGACTGTTGACCATCTTCAAACCTAACCGCCGCTCGAAGTAGAGTTCCCACGCGGGGTCAAACGGGTTGGCTTCTGCTTTGATCTTGACATGGCGCATGATCGGTAGTCCTGCTGCGAAGTACATTTGACGATAACCGCCTCGGTACTCTCCATGAAACAGCCAATCACGATTACCTACCCGTTTGAAGTATTTCGCCTTGACCCAGCGTAATCCCTTTTTCGGGTGGCGGCGTTTTGCCCAGCGCCAGATGGCATGGAAAACTTCGTGATCTATTCTGGCGAAGATGGCTTTGCTCACAACATGACGATGATAGTGCGCCCATCCTCGGATAAGCGAGTTCAGCATCATGATAAGCTGTCCCGCTGGAACCGGTTTGTTGTTCTTAACGATGGTACGGACTTTGGTCAACAGTTTCTTGATACTTTTCTTAGATGGCTTGATGAGCAGTTTGTCCCCATAACGGCGAACATTCTGGCTCAGAAAGTCAAAGCCTGTGTCGATGTGGGTGATCCGGGTCTTTTCCTGTGAAAGCTGTAACCGGCGTTCTGCCAGAAAGGTTTCCACCAGCGGCTTGACCTCGTTTTCCAGCAGTTCTTTTGAGCAACCACTGATGACGAAATCGTCCGCGTACCGGATCAGATGGACTTTTGCCTGCTTGCCTGCAAGGGTTGTTGTAGGAAATCGCTGGCGTAGAGCCTTTTCTAATCCATCCAGTGCCATATTTGCCAGCACGGAGGACGCGATGCCTCCCTGTGGTGTCCCTTCCTGAGTTGGATACAGCCTACCTTTTTCCATGTATCCGGCTTTAAGCCACTTGTGCAGTACAGCTTTTTCCATCGGGATGTTCGCCATGAGCCAACCGTGACTAATCGTGTCGAAACACGCTTTAATGTCCCCTTCCAATACCCATTTTGCGTTGCGTTCCTGACTAAACACGATGAAACATTGTCCAATGGCATCCTGACAGGAACGTTCTTTTCTGAACCCATAGGAGTTCGGGTCGCCTGTCGTTTCCGCAATCGGTTCGAGCGCCAGCAAGTAAAGTGCTTGCATCGCCGGGTCGTGCATGGTCGGGATGGACAGAGGTCGCATTTTCTTGGCTTCGAGGTCTTTAGGGATGTAAATGCGGCGTAGAGGGAGGGGACGATGCCCAATCTGTTGCAGCGCATAGACAGCGTTCAACTTTTTCTTGGGAGTATCCCAGATCGTGCCATCTACGCCCGGTGTATTCTTACCAGCATTTTCTGTCACTCGTTTCACCGCCACGACTTTGGCGCTGTGCGAGCGGGTGAGCAAACGTTGCAAGGCTTTGACCTTACCCCATTTACCCATCTGAGTTGCCTTCACGATACGGGCTTGCAGCCGACGCACGTTCTCATGGGCAGCTTGCCAGTCAATGGCGTGCCACTCCATCAAAGTGTGGGAGACCGCACCAGTCTGTGTTTCAACCGTCATCTGCTTTGTCTCCTTAATCGGTTTCTCAAACGCTCTCGTGAGCGAAGACCAGCGGGAAGTCTGCATGCTTTCGCGTGGAATGATGTTAGCTCGCCTTACGACTGCCGCAATCCCTATCCGCTCCATTACAGAACGGCGTTCGCTTGCTCCCGCCTCCTTTACCCGCTGTATCATTAGATCGCCTTGCGGCTATCTTACCCGTTGAACGGGAACACATCGGGCTTACCCTGTTCAATCTCGATCACCAGAGGGGTTAGGACGCGCTCTTTACGCCGGTGGTTGTCAGCCCATGACAGAGGACAAGCAAAGCCCCTGTACCAAACCACATGCCTTTTGGCAAAGCCTGTCAGCACCTTTGGCTTTTCCTTTGTTGACGACACTTACGAGCATTCGCATCTGCTCGCCATACCCTCCACGCTAGCCCCAATCCGCCTAGTGCTGGCAGAACCATTCTCACCTCACGGTTTGAACGGCAACCTTTCGGCTGTGGGTACATTGTCGGCGGGCAATACACGGGTTGTTACCTTCCCGCGCCACCGCCTAGCGTACTATTGATGGAACAATAGGTTCTTTTCAGGATATATCAACCTCCTGTCGAACAATGATCGAGACCGCTTTCAGGTCGCACCTGCTGGAATAAACTCGCCGATATCGCGGCGCAGTACGTCAAGAAAGGCTCGCTGGTTCAGGTGACGACAGAATGGCTGCGTCTGAGTGCGTGGGTTGACCAGAGTGGCACACCGCAGGCAAGTCTGGATTTAGACGCGAACCGGCTGGTGCTGCTGGATCGGCTAGAGAGCGACAACCTGGAGAGCGGAGAAGATATTCCGTTCTAGGTGCGATATAGCGTAAGACTAGACAGAAGCGGTGCGAAAGTGCCGCTTCTGCTTTTTGCATACGTCTTGCTTTTCGATTTCAGTCGTAAGGCCAGTTTCCAGCAACATTGAAGAGAACTTCGCAGTCGCAGTGTCCACCTAACTTGCGAATCAGTTTGGAATTTGCTTCTAGGCTCAAAAAGTCGCGCCGCCTGAGCCACTGTCGTGTTTTACGCAGGGAACCGTCACATCTTTCTGCTCCCCCTGTCTCGCTTAACCATTGACACAACCGCTCAAATTCCTTCACCGTCATTAAACGCGGTTTAGGCTTACTGGGTGACGGTGTGGGACTTGTCTCCGCATAGCCTTCTTTTCGTTTAGGTTCAGTCGCCAGCCTGATCCATACATGGGAACGCCCTTTGTGAGTGGGAGCTGACCATTTCACCTTGAAACGCTCAGGATAGCGCTCAATCAGTTGCAGCAGATTCTTGCATCCGTAATGCGTCGGACTGAAGTCTGGATGATGCGTGCGAAGATAGCTGCCAATCGTGGAAAGATGCTGGTATCCGTATGCCTTCTTAGCCATCCGAACAATCTGCTCGATGACATCCAGAAGATCAGGTTCCGATAGCGAATTAGCACTTGAATTAGGAGTCTCAGGGTAAGTGGTCATACAGTAATTCTTGTTCATTTTAGTCGATTATACTGTGTGCAGCATTACGTCAGGAAGCTGAGTTTACACTGAGTTTTTCGTGTTCACTGCCACGTATTTTCATGGTACTACGTGTAACGGTGGCAACATACCGATTGGCGCTGCCTTGCAGCAGCGCCAGCGTTGCCAAGCAACGCCGTACCACCTCAGCCAACAACGATGTGTCTCACATGGGGGCGGAGAAGCAGGGTAGCGCACGGATGTGGCGTAAGCCCGGCTGAGGTGGTCGCCAGCTAAAACGCTGGCACGTCAAGCGCCCGTGAGGCTGATGTGCCGCGCTCACGCGCAGCACCGCTGACCGCACCTGAAGGTGACGATCAGCGTGTGGGCAGGGTGAACCCCACCCACCGGACGCACTTCGCACGTCCAAAGCAGGCATGACTGCGACTCATGTCTGCAAAGGGCTATCCTGTATAACGCTAAACAGTGGCTACTCAGTTTTCATCCACTTTTTGAGCCGGTTCAATGCCTCGTTTACTTCGCGCCCTTTTTCTTCGATGATAGCGATCAGTTCTTCCGGGGTGCGTGTGTCTTGATCGACCAGCGCATTAGGATTGACCGCCTTCAGGTCGAAGTTTCGCGCTTCGATGGCAGCGCGTTCTATTGTCCAACTGCGTTCGCTTTCAGCGCGCTGCGGCAGCAGAGTCAGGAAATCCTCGAAATCCTTGATCGTCAGTGGCTTACGTTTAGTCACTTTTGTACCAGACAAATCGTAGTACCAGATGCGCTCAGTGGGCTGACCTTTGGTGAAGAACAGGATATTCGTCTTTACACCTCCGCCAGCGCCGAGGAACGTGCCGGCGGGCAAGCTGACGATGCACCACACGTCGCAATCATCCAGCAGCTTGCGCTTGGTCTGCACAAATGCGGTTTCATTAGTACGGAACAACACCCCTTCATCCAGCACAATCGCGCAGCGGCTACCTAGTTTGAGACTGTCGATCACATGCTGCAAAAATAACACCTGCGTGGCGCTGGTCTGATAAGCAAAGCGGGTTTGCGCTTCCGGGCCTTCTTTGCCGCCAAAGGGTGGATTGGTCAGGATGATGTCGAACTGCTCCGGTGCGCCGTGAAACAGCCCACCGTAAACCACATTCTCGGTGAGGGTGTTGCCATGCCAGATATGCGGCTCGTCGATGCCATGCAGTACCAGATTCGCCAGCGCGATAGGATAGACCAGCTCGGCTTTTTCCCGCCCGTAGAAGGTGTGCTGTTTGAGCGTTTCGATCTCGCTGCCTTTTAGCGTTGGCCGCCACAGGTATTCATAGCTTTACGCCAAAAAACCGCCCGTTCCGCAGGCCGGGTCATAAATTGTTTCGCCGATGCGGGGATCAATGACCTGCACTATCGCCCGGATGACTTCACGCGGTGTAAAGAACTGTCCACCGTCGTTGTTGTTCTCGCCCATGCGGAGCAGCAGTCCCTCATACGCCTGTGACAGCGGGAAAAGATGCTGCGAGTCGATAGACGCTTCTCGAATGTCATTGAGCTTGTCCAGCACATCAAGGAAATTGCGCTCGGTGTCAATGCGGACGCGCTCCACACCGGACATCAGTTGGCTAATCACGCGCTGGCGTGGCGCGGCATCGGCTTGATCTCGCAGACCGCGTAAATACGGCAGCAGATCGTTATTCACAAAATTGAACAGCGACCCAGCACCCGCTTCCCATAGCTGTTCACGATGTGGGGCTTTCGGCGCTGCCCAGTCCTGCCAGCGATAGGGATAGCGCAGCGAGGGCTTGAAGGGGATGCCGATGGCTTCCGCTTCTTCTGCCTCGCGGGTTTCGCGCTCGTCGAGGATACGCAGAAAGAGAATCCAGGTGATCTCCGGGACGTACTGCATCGCTCCGCTGACGTTGGAGCGGCGCATAATATCGCACGCGCTCCAAATCGCGCTATTGATGGCTTGATGTGTGGTGAGTTGTTTGCCGTTTTTAGTTGTCACTTGTACCAAGTTGTTTCTTCAAATAGTCTACAATCTGCGCTTCACTTGATACTAAACTTGAGAATTGTTTATCAGCTACATCGCTAAAACGGGCTAAAACATCACGCGAAATACTTTTTTGATCTTCAAAGACTGCAACAGATTGGTATTCAATTTTCCAAGTTTTATAAGTGTGCAAATTAATGGTCACATCTCGACAGCGATCATTACTACCTATTGCAAAGATATATAATGGTACATCTCGATGATTAACTAAAGCATCAACTGTGTATATTCTTTGTCTATCATATCTAGGGTGATTATAGTCAAAAGTTAAACGCTCTTCAGGAACTGTAGTTCTCAGCAACTCGCGGAAATCTTCCAAGAAGGTAGCCCGAGCTTGTTCTCTCGACAGATAGGTAATATCTGTAACGCGCGTCAAAGCCTGCAAAAATGTAAAAATGGCTGAACTTAGCTCGTCATATTTGATTTCGAGACGCAACTCACCATCACGATTATCTATGCCATATTGTCCAAGAACTCGTTCAATAACTTGTTGCCGAGTACCTTTTTTGAGCGAGTTATAATCCATCCAATAACTTAGATGCAGTAAAGTTTCACCTTCATCCGTGATTACCCAGTTTTGTTGTCCTTCTTGACCACGTAACACAATATTATAGTGATCGCCATCATCCATCGTAAATGGGGTAAGCACAGGAAACCGATTGTTACCTTCTAGCTCAACAGTAACTTGTTGTCCTATTGCCTGTTGTAAAGTCTCGTTTATCTCTTGGATACTCATAGTTTATGCTCAAAATAACGGAAGTGGTTCATCAGAAGGAAAAAGAAAGTTACAATCCGATATAAAACAGTTTAAAGCCCCTCCGAGATCACTATAAAGAGTAGTTACCTCAGCATACGTTTCTTCCGCAAATCCTCGTGCTTGGTATCTTTCTGTCGCATAATGAATATGGAAATCACGGAATCTATGCCCTTCAATTTTATTTGTGTGTTCGTGCGATTTCCCATTGTAGCGACGTAAGAGGAAAAGACTTGTTGTCTCTTTGGGTTCATATCCGAGAATAACTGAGAAGTTTAGCACATTTAAAGTGCTAATCCGAACTTTGATATAAAACGTGTTTCCGTCAGCGCCTATAACTTTCAGATCGCCCCGTTTATGAATATCCTCCTTTTTCATCTTGCTACCGATAAGGGTTTCACGATAACCCGATGGCAGTTGTTTCGATTCATGGATTAACGCAGCGATAGCCTCATCGGTCAATTTAATCACAACCCAATCTCTCCTAAGTATAGAACGGATTTTCGCTTTCCGGTATAACCAATCAGTACACCCCACTGAACGCCCGCCGCAGTACAGCAGCAGGCATAGCGTTAATTGCCTCAAGACGTTCACTCAAGATAATACGCAATTCGTCGCTAACGGCCATCAGTTCCTGCAACTTATACGTAATTTGCTGTTGAATGCTCAATGGAGGGATGGGAGCTTGATAGGCAAACAAAGACTCTCGGTTAAGTTTTGGCATACGTGCGCGCCGAGATTCTGTATCAGCATATTCCGTAAAATCATCCGATACCAACATCCAAGCCGTGAAATACGGGTCAAGCGCGTCTTTATTGATCTTGATAGGATACATATCTGCGCTACATAACCCCACAAAATCCACGTAAGCAACTTTACGGAGATAGGGTCGCAATTTGGAATATAGAATATCATTTGGATCGAATAAATACTTACCGCTTGTCATCCCATCTTTAAAAGCTGAGCGCACATTCATAAGCCGACAAGTTCCGCTTTCAATATTTTCTCCGTTTACATGAGGCAGCGAGCCGTATTCCTTTATAGTAGGATCAACAATTTTTGCGGTTATTGTGGCTATTTCACCAAATGGAATTCTTTCCCACTCCCGCGCCTCATCGCTCTCGAACACCTCGCGCAGATACGACGCGGTGAGCGACTCCGCCGCTTCTAACTCCGCTTCGATGGCGATACGGGCAGCGTCGATGTCTGCCATCTGTTCTTCGATGATGGCGGCGATGCGCTGCTGTTCGGGAAGTGGTGGGAGAGGAATGAATTGCTCTCTTACTTGACTATCGGTTACGGCAGGATACATCGCACCTTTAACTAGATTGGAAAGATTGTTAATAAATTCAGGAGTACGAACATATCCAAAAAGATATGCTGAATCCAGTTCCCTCCCCGGACGCAATACACAAAAGCCTGTACTACATATCTGATTGTCCAACTCCACAGATACTAAAGCTACACTGTTGAGATTTGGTCGAGTAGTCGAAACAATGATATCACCTGCACAAACCCTCTGGCGTGCGCGGCTTGGAGCATCTTTACCAAGAAGTTTTTTAGGCTCGGCAATTCTTTTTTTTACATTGTCAATGCTGCCGATGTCTATATATGTAAAAAGCGCATCTGGTATTTCTCGATTGGGATTTATAGTGCCTGTTTTGCGAATGCAGACATCATCGAGTCTTACCCACCGCCAACCTTCGGGCAGTTGTTGTTCACTCACGCAGCAAACATCCTTTCTTTCGTTTCGCGCAGCACCTCAGCCGGTTTGCCTACCGTCTTCAGCGAGTCCAGTCCGCCCGCGTTGGCTACTTCCGGTGCGCGGAAAATGTGCGGGTTCTCCAGTCCATCCGTGCCGTCAAAGGCAAACTGCGCGGCAATCGCCCGGATGGTCGCGGCAGCCGCCGGGGTGAGTTTGTCCAGCCAATCAATGTGCTTGTAGTTGAACGCCTCGGCGCGTTCGGTGCGGGTGCGCGGGGTCAAGCCGTAGCCCAGCTCCCCCAATATATCATAAAGATCATAGGCATCCATCTGCGTCAGCTTTTGCAGCAGCACTACCGAGCGCCCGGCGCTGGGCAGCTTCGCTAGTAGTTCGCCGCGTTCCGCCGGGTTCACCCACAATGCGCGGAAGGCTTCCAGCGTGTCCACCTCGCGCAGTAGGTTTGATGCCACATATTCGCGGTATTCTTCAATCGTCAGCGGCATGGCTTGCCCGTCAATATCGGCGACGATGTAGCGCCCGGCGAGCGTCACGCGCACATCGAATCCCTCGACTTGGATGATTGGCTCACGTTCAGGCTGTTCGTGCTCGGTATCGCCGTCGGATTGGCTCGGCTCTGGGGCGACGGCGGTGATAAAGTCTTTACCGAAATTGTCCGTCGCGTCGGTGTAGTCGTAAACCCGGAACATCAGTTTTTCAGTGGGGGTATGCAGCCGCGTCCCCCGCCCGATCATCTGGTAGAAGCTGATCGGCGACTTTACATAGCGAAAAAAGACGATATTGCGTACCGACGGCACATCTACGCCCGTCGTCAGCAGGTCAACCGTCGTGGCAATGAAATGGGTGCGATTGCTGCCGCGTAGGTCAGCCAGATAGTCGCGCCCCTGATTGGCCGCTGTGCATTTAAAGGCATAGGGCGCAGCGCGTTTTACGCCATTGGCCGTACACCATTCGGCGTAAAGATTGTTCAATACCCCGGCAATAGCATCGGCATGAGTGTCGCGCACACAGAAGATGATGGTTTTCTGGTGTGGATCACCCGTGTCGAGCAGGTGTTGGAATAGGTCTTGCGTCATCGCCAGCACCCGATCCGGCAGCAGGATGTCATCTTCGTAATTTTGCTTCTGGTAGATTTCACGCAGCTTGGCTTCACTAATCCGTTCACCGGTGATTGCATCCGTCGGATTGCGTGCCAGAATGTCCGCGATTGTAATTCCAGTCTCATCCAGATTGACGGTGCTTTTGCGAATCTCGCAGGCAGCCAAGTAGCCATCTTCGATTCCCTGCCCGATCTCGTATTCGTAAACGGGTTCGCCAAAATAGGCAATATTGTCCGCTGAGATTTGCTGATCGGCGTGGGCTTCCGGCGTATCTCCTTCTACTTTGAGTTGGCGCGGGGTCGCGGTCAGACCAATCTGTATCGCGTCGGGGTTTATACGGAGGACTTGCGACCACTTGCCCCAAGCGGAGCGGTGCGCTTCATCAATGATGATGTGCGAGAAGAAATTCGGCGGATAATTGGCAGTCAGAAAATTGGCATCGGCATCATCGGTGTCAATGTCGAGCGTCTGGTAGGTAGCGATCAAAATGCGGGCATTCTTCTGCGCGTCTTTGCCAGATACAGGAGCAGCATCATTGCCAAAGATTTCTTGAAATGCGCCGGTTGCCTGCTTGCGGAGTTCGTCGCGGTCACATAAAAACAGGGCGCGGCGAAGCTGTCCGGCATCCGCAATGCGTTTCAATAGATTCACCGCGATGCGCGTTTTGCCGGAGCCAGTCGCCAGCGTCAGCAGTACCCGGTTGCCACCAGCAGCGATTTTTTCCAATGCCGCACGGATTGCCGCATCTTGGTAGTAGCGACGGGAAGCCTCACCGCCGACATACGGTTCAAGCAGCGGTTTGGCAAGCTCATCTTCTAGGCTGAAACCCATTCGCTGTTCATAACGGCGGCGCAGTTCATCCGGTGTGGGGAACTCAGACATCGGGCGTGGCTGCGTGGTTAACCCGGTAAGGCTGTCGTACTCGACGAATAAAAAGCCGTTAGTGGCGTACACAAACGGGACATTCAGCCGCTTTGCCCCAGCGTAGAGCTTCGCCTGTTCCAGCCCGCGCGTTGGCGGATATTTGGCGGCTTTCGCTTCGATCAACGCGACGGCCACCGGCTGCGTTTCCGGCGCGACTTTCACCCGCAGGGTAATGTCGATCCGTTTTTTATCCTTTTGCACCCTGCTTGTATCCGGGTTGATGATATTCGCCCCGGCATTTTCCTCGTAGCGCAGATTATCTTCTGTCCAGCCACAGGTATAGATGCTCGGCTTGATGAGTTTATGAATCGTGTCAGCTTCGCTGTAACTCTGGTAGTTGTCCATATCGGAATTCTGGGTGAAATAAGTGATTTATTAAATTGTAGCCCGAACCGGTTGTAATGAACAGTAAAAAGCGATTCATTCATTACCTGATAATAACGACACCCACTGTAAATTTGCATGGCCGGGAACGCAAATTTAACAATATCACGCTGTAGGCTTCCGCAAGTGCGCCGCCTCACTTTGGGATAATGAGGATAGGCGCATTCTTTGTCGGGAGTAGTCCATGTCCAAAACCGTCCGCCGCAGCATCACGATGCCTCAAGAGATGCACGAGCGGCTGATGCTGCTGGTCAGCAAGCGTGACCGCACAACCACAGAAGCAGATTTAATCCGCGATGCCATCCGGCGCTATCTGGATGAGCAGGAACAGATTATCGGCAGCCGTCGCCATTTCACGCGCACCTTTCAGGATCGCATTGACAAGCTGGAGATGAACATCGCGTTTCATCTGAATGTGCTGCTGTATTTACTGAGTGCCGATGAACCGGCGACACGACAGCTCATCGAAAACGCTATCATCGCCGCGCGCCGTGATGGGCGAACACTGCTGGCGCAGATCAAAGCAGTACGTGAAATGGCAGAGGTCGAGTCAGAGCGAGAACACAGTGAATAAAGTGATTATCGTGGTCGATTTCGCCTATAAAGGCCCGAAAAAGTCAGGGCGTGGAAGCGGATTGTTGAGGATTACTATGCCGCACGCGGTTTTGATGTCCCCGAATTTTCATTTGTCCTCCATGACCGAAGAGCCAAGACTGAGGATAGCGACGAACCCATCCAGCATCTCCATACCCATGTGGTTTTGCCCGGAACAGCCCCTTCAATTGCGGAACGGCTGTCGGTCTATAACAACAGCGCGAAAGCTCATGATGCTCTGTTCCGTGAAATCGCCAGCCAGCATTTCAGCAACACCTTAGATCTCATCGTTGGCCCTGAGTGGAGTAAATTGCGAAAGGATGAAATCGAAGTGACTCCCGCCGAACCGGATTTGCCCGAAAGTGACGATCTCGACCTCTGGTTTCCGCGTTAGAGATAAAACCCTATATCGTTACACTATTCAACAAGAAGTGAGACTGCATGTTCTATTGGTTATTTACAGAAGGCAAATCGCTGATCGGTGTGTGCCTTGCACCGCTGCTGTGTTTGCTGCCCGTTGCACCACTGGTCTTTAGCGCTGTTGCTGGCGCAGGCATCC
>DAOTTO010000594.1:0-2396 GCA_034437895.1 Anaerolineae bacterium
CAGACCTATTACTTCCAGTGGCATTCTTCAACTACGCTGAACTGCCAGAATGCAGGGGCATGTGCCGGTGTCGTCACCTTGCCAGCAGCGATTGCCTCCGGCAGCACCTATTATCTGGCGGTGCAGTCGGCGGGACCGGGCGGCTACAGCGTCGGCGGCCCTGTCGGCAATGGCTTTGAGGTTTCAAGCGCCTTAGTCGCGCCATAAGTTAAATTCCACTAAAATTTTGTCGGGACGAGGCGACTTGTCCCGACATAATCTTTCTCTATAACCTGAGTTTCGGATAGTGTTTTCATTCTATCCCCACCCCTAAATCCCCTCCTCACTTTGTAGAGAGGGGACTTAAAGAACTATTACGAACCAATTTTCTCCCCTTCGCCATGCAATGGAGAAGGGGTCGGGGGATGAGGACATCATAAAAGTTAATCAAAGTGCGCTATCCAAAACTGAGGTTCTATAGAATAATTTACGGTACAGCCCACAGCGTAACGCGGCTCGGCCCCCAGAAAGCCGGGTCTTCGGTCACGACTGCCAGCAGTGTGCCATCGGGACTTAAAGCGGCTTTCGTCACCGTAGACTCAAACGCCAATGTGCTGATGAGTGTTCCGGTCTGCGCGTCGTAAATGTCCAGCAAAAAAGTCGAGGTTTGGCTGGTCGCATCATAGCGGGAAATCGTCGCTGACAACAGGGAATTATCGCCGTTGAAGGAAAGGCTGCTGACAGCACTCCCCTCGCCCAAATTCAAGCTGAAACGCGGCGCAAGCGACGGCACATCCATAACGATAAGTTCACCCGTCGCCCCCAAACGCGCCACTGCCAAAAGTGTTCCGTCCGGGCTAAAGGTCGGTTCGACAAAGAGGCTGTTCTCGCCTGCGTCCAAGCTGCCTAATGCTGTGGTATTAAACACATCCCAAACGCGCAGGGTAGGATCGTTATTCATCATGCCAGCCCCGCCCGTAGAAATGAGATAAAGTCCGTCTGGGCTGAACTGCATCGCGCCGAGTAAGCTGTGATCTTCTAACGTCGCAAGCAGCGCACCACTTCCATCCAACAACAGAATACTTCCGTCCCAAGTTCCCGTCGCAATATGCTGCAAATCGGGACTAATCGCCGCCACATTGCCGTACTCGGTTGGCTCTAAATCCATCGCTTGAGTCACGTTCTCATCGCCTGTCAGTGACCACACACGGAAACCGGGGCGAGGCGCATCAAACGATGAGGCGGTGCTACCAATCGTGAACAACATATCGCTCCCAATACTGAACATCACGCCGCTGGCCTGATTCGTATCCGCCGGATTCGGCACATAACGGCGCGGCTCGCTGCCGGATTGAGTCATATCATGCACCCAAACCGCCCCAACCGTACTCACGCCTAATTTTGTGCTATCCGGCGACCAGACTAAACGGTTGACCATGCCGTATTCCACTTGGGAAAATTGGCTGATCTGCCCGACATTTTCCGCCGTGATCGGGGTGCGACCTTGTGGCACGGCTAACGGTTGGCGCACTTGCTCCAGCCAGTATTCGCCATCAGCACCTTCCGCCGTCCAGCCAAAATCTTCGATCTGGTCAACTTCATTAAACCCAACCTGCCACCAGACAAGGCCATCCACACAGTTGGGGGCGCTCGTCACGTAGACGATTTCGCCCGGCTGAATTTGCGTCACGACAGGGGCATTCATCGTAGGCTCAGAACGGACGTTGTTGGGTTGGCCTTCGGTTACGCGGGCATAGCTGCCGCCCACCAAACGCGGTGTTAAGTAACCCGGCGCGTTACAATTTTCGCGCACGGGCGCATCCTGCCCATATAGAGGCAACGTGAAGAGCAAACTCAGCAGTAGGGTGATTAAACCGAACCCTTTACGCATGATGATCTCCTTGATTGGACTCGTTAAAAGGGATGTATCTCCTAAGATACAACCCATTGACTCATGAGACGTTGTTACGCGACTTGACGTTCCTTATTTTAGTCAGTCTGCATTACATCCGTAGTTCTGGATCACGAATAACCAAAATTCATACTTTTCCAAATTTACTATTAAAATTAGTTGTAAAAACTTGGGAAGTGTGGATAATAATGGTCTTCTCAAAAAGTTAAATAAACTAAATACCCATTACTTAGCTAACGATAGTTATTTAGACATTAAATTCAGCATATCAACATAAATAAAAAGATATCTGACATCATTTGCTGTCTAATTTCGGCAGTACTAGAAGTATTCTTGGTTAGATCTGTTTCAAAAAGTGCTAAGATCTGACCGATTCTGAATGGCATAAAGCATTTTTACAATTACTTTATTCTATACGACAAAAAATGTGATCGAAAATGCTTAAATTTGCTAATTGGATTAAGAAACATCGCGCTAAAGCACTTGCCATATTCTTAGCTTTTGC
>DAOTTO010000595.1:0-7052 GCA_034437895.1 Anaerolineae bacterium
CAGGACTTTCGCTTACCTCACCCCCCGGCACCCTCTCCAAGTATTGGAGAAGGGGAGAAAAACGCATCTTGAAGTCCCCTCTCCATGCAATGGGGAGGGGATTTAGGGGTGGGGTAAATGCGTGAGCGAAAGTCCTAGATAAGAATGACCCATGTATTATCATAATTGAGCATAAGCCATATTAAAGGGCTTTGTCAAGTTATTAAGAAAAACACTACGAACATACCATTTGTAAACGGACTGTAGACCAAATTACAGCATCCATCGGCTGATCGTGTACAATTAGAAATGTCAATTTAAAAAATGTTATCAACGATGTGTGGGGCAGAGTTGGATGAGCGAGACGGGTGAGTTAGTTGGGAAGCGCTATCGGGTACTGGATGAAATTGGTCGAGGCGGGATGGGTATCGTCTATCGTGCTTATGACCGGCTCACTGGCGATATTGTTGCCCTTAAACGGGTCACATCACCAGATAAAATTCATCAATTCAAGCTGGATACCAACCTCGATTATCGTTTGCATCTTGCCCAAGAATTCAAAATATTAGCCTCACTGCGTCACCCCAACATCATTAGTGTATTGGATTATGGGTTTACCGATCCAAAGGTGGGCGCTTTAGACCGTCAGCCTTACTTTACGATGGATTATTTGGAAAATGCCCAGCAGATCACCCAAGTTGTGCAAAATCTGCCGATTATCAAGCGCCTTGAACTGCTTATTCAAGTGTTACAAGCCTTGGTTTATTTACATCGGCGCAATGTCTTACATCGTGATCTTAAACCCGCCAATATTTTGGTTGTAGACGGTACCGTTAAAGTGCTGGATTTTGGCTTGGCGGCAGCGCGAGATCGTAATGACAGGAGCGGCAGCGATGCGATGGGGACGTTGGCTTATATGGCCCCCGAAGTTTTACAGGGTGAACCCACCAGCGAAGCCTCCGATTTGTATACATTTGGCATTATCACCTATGAACTCCTCGCAGGGCGGCATCCGTTTGATACTGATAACCCGACCAATCTTATTCGTGATGTCCTGCTCACGCTGCCTGATCTGAGTCCGCTGGATGTCAGTGAGGAGATGACAATCGGTATTGCGCGGTTGCTCGCTAAAGCCCCGTTGGAACGCTATCAAGACCCAGCCGAAGTGATTGAACTTTATCGACGGGCGTTTCCAAATTTGCGCTCTCAAGACAGCCGCGAAACCCGCGAGAGTTTTTTACAAGCGGCGCAGTTTGTCGGGCGAGAGGCGGAGTTCGATCAGTTAAATACTTCGCTGCGTCGCATGATGCAAGGCGAGGGAAATGCGTGGCGCATTGCTGGCGAAAGCGGCGTAGGGAAGTCTCGTTTATTAGAAGAGTTACGCACCGTCGCGCTGGTGGAAGGCGTAGCTGTGCTGCGTGGACAGTCTGTGAGCGAAGGCGGCAGCCTATACATTACATGGCGCGAAGTATTACGGCGTTTAGTGCTGATGACGAGACTCACCGATGAGGAAGCGCGTGTCTTAAAGCCCTTCGTAACGGACATTCAGGTCTTAATTGGTCGTCCTGTGGACGATCCGCCGGAAATCGACCCACAGGCCGCGCAGCGTCGTTTGCTCGATATTGTTCAGGCTATTCTCCTGCGGGTACTGCGTGATGATCGGCAGCCAATGCTGATTATTCTGGAAGATATTCACTGGATCGGGAGCGAAAGCCTAACTCTGCTTGCCGACCTGACGGCACGAATGGCGGATTGGCCGCTTATGCTTGTCGCTAGTTACCGTGATGATGAACGTGCCACACTGGTCAATGATCTGCCTAATATGCGGTTGCTCAAATTAGAACGTCTGACGGAAAGCAGTATCGCCATATTGAGCGAATCGATGTTGGGTGAGGCGGGACGGCTGCCAGAGGTCATTAATTTATTGCAGCGGGAAACCGAAGGCAATGTCTTTTTCATGGTCGAAGTGGCGCGTGTTCTGGCAGAAGATGCCGGGCAGCTTGACCAAATCGGCAGCAAGACCTTGCCAAATAATATTTTTGCTGGGGGCATTAACAAGGTCGTGCAGCGTCGGTTGGAGCGTGTTCCCAATTCAGCCAGGCTTCTGTTGAATATTGCGGCTGTCGTGGGGCGGCAAATTGATCTTGACCTATTGCGAGCCATAGAACCCACTATTAATCTTGACACTTGGCTGACGACTTGTGCCGCCGCTGCGGTGTTGGAAGTGGGCGAATCCGGCACACGCGAAGGCAGTTGGCGTTTTGCTCACGATAAACTGCGCGAAGGCCTGTTGGCGGAGCTTGAGCCTAATGAGCGCCGTCGGTTGCATCAACAAGTGGCGAAAGCCTTGGAAGCGCTCCATAGTGACCGAACTCAATACGCCAATCAACTCGCTTATCATTGGGGCAAGGCCGGGGATGTCATGCGTGAACTGCGCTATACTCGCCTGGCGGGTGAACAAGCCATCCGCAGCAGTGCCAACCGCGAAGCGATCCACTATTTTAACCGTGCATTAGCGCTGTTAGATGCTGTGCCGGATTATGCCGAGAAAACAGAGCATGAACTCGGTTTGCTCATTGCAATCGGTTTAGCGACGATGGCGGCAGACGGTTACGGTGCGCCGGAAGTACAAGAGGCCTACACACGCGCCCGCGAGATGAGCAAAAAAATTGGCACCGCGCCGCAAATGCTGGTGGTATTAGCAAATCTTTCGGGATATTACATCGCACGAGCGGATTATCGCACTGCCAGCGATATTGGGCTGGAAATGCTGCTGCTGGCGGAAACCTTAAAATCTCCGGTTGGGGAGATGTCCGCGCACTTAATTCTTGGGCAGACTGTCGGTTTTATGGGGGAGCATGAAGCTGCCAAACGTCATCTGGAAGCAATGGTCAACAACTATGATCCGACCCGTCCCCGCCACAATATTCAGACCAATGCCGTACAAGATTTTGGTGTGGCTGGCATTGTCTTGCTCGGCATTACCTATTGGATATTGGGTTATCCTGATCGGGCGATTGAGTATGGCAATCGGGCGATTGCTGTCGCAGAAATGTTGTCACATCCTATGAGTATTGTCTTTGCGCGGCATTGGACAAGCACCATCCAATATTTTCGCGGGGATTATGCCGAATCACGCCGTTGGGCGGATGCGAGTGTGGCGCTGGCACAGGAGAAAAATTATAGTTTGTTCGTGGCGCTGGCGCAGATTTTCCAAGCTGCCAGCGGCGCACGGTTGGGTCAGCCTTTGGAATCAACCTTGCCTCAGATGCAGGCGGCACTCATCGCCTATCGTGCGACGGGCGCGGAATTTTGTATGCCGTTTTTCTTAGGGCTTCTGGCGGAGATGCAAGCACAGGCTGGCGAAATTACCCAAGCAGAAAACAGCCTTGAGGAAGCCTTTAGAATGGTAGAAAGAAATGGGGAATATTGGTGTCATTCCGAGCTTTATCGCTTAAAAGGCGAGTTTGTTTTGCGGCAAGGTCAATCTGTGGATGAAGTGGAGGCGAATTTTAAAAAATCTATCGAAGTGGCGCAAAGGCGTGGCGCACGGACACCTGCCTTGCGGACAGCCATCCGGTTAGCCCGTCTCTGGCAGCAGCAAGGCCGCACGGAAGAGGCCTGCGACCTTATTACAGAACATTACATTGTCTTTAGTGAGGGGTTCGACACGAGCGATTTGCGTGAGGCGCAAATGCTTCTGGCTGAACTCATCATAGAGTGAGTGTTTGCGATGCGCTTAACTCGCCGCATATAATTGCTGTACAGTGTCAAATTTAACTTCAGGCGATGAAATCCCGATGGCGAGTTACAACCGCTATAGTCATCATGCCCGCCGTGCATTGACCCATGCTGGGGTGTTGGTGCGTCGTTTTCGGCATCCGCGTCTCGATACGGGGCATTTACTGGTTGGGGTGATGCTGACGGAGGGCAGTATTGGTTACGCGGTGCTGAATGAATTAAGTTTGACTGCCAGCCGTGCCACCCCCCATCTTGCGGTGTTGACCCTGCCAACCGAGCAGTTGATTGAATCGCCCCCGAATGATGCTGCGCTAGATATTGCGCTGGAATTGGCGGAGGATGAGGCCTCTTGGCTCGGTCATCATTATATCGGGACGGAGCATCTGCTGTTGGGGATTACGCGCACCAATATCGGCAACGCCAGCGATTTACTTCACCTGCTCAATGTTCAGCCCGATCAGGTGCGCCGTCGGGTACGCCGTGCTGTCAGTGATGGTCTGACGGAATTTAGCCTGGAATTGGGGCGGCGGAATGCGCGTTTAAGCGAACTTTCCCGCCGAGTTATCAATGCTGCCGAACAGATGTCGATTGCGCTGGATCATCCTACCGTCGGTATTGGACATTTATTGCTTATTTTGGCGAGGGAAAAGCGCAGCGCGACAGCAGCCTTACTTAAACAAAGTACGCTGGATATTCAACGTTTGGAATTTGGCTTGAATGAACGCGATGCCCTGACTTTGATTAGCATGGAAGTCGTTTTAGATCAGGCGATTGAACAGGCTCAGTCGCTTGGCAGTCATTTTACAGGCACAGAACATCTTTTGTTGGCGCTTGTGCTTGACTCTTCGGGCAGTGCGCTTCTGCAAACGTATGGAGTCAAGACAAAGGCGCTTCATAAGCACATCGAAGAACAGCTACGAAACAGAAGGTAATAGGGCAGCGAATCAAATATCCCGAAGTAGATCTCATGAAAAACCGCGTAGAGGCATAATACCTCTACGCATTTTGTGGCGGTAATGAACTCAAGTTCCCGGCAAACGTGACCACTGTCCCGTAATCGCCGTGCCTGTAAAGCGCAGCACCCCATAACCTGGTACCTGTAAGTAAAAAACGGTTCCTTGCTGCTGGGCTTGTAGTGTTTGCGATGAGACGGTATCCGCCAGCCCAGTAGCCCATCCGATTCCACTCGCGCCATACCAAGGGCCAGCCGTGCCATTGGTGTTGTTATAAAGCCAATTAAATATGCCACCTGGATCAAAAAATCCGGCAGGTGCAGTCCCGCATGGGCAGGGGTAAGTCGTGGCTCCATCCCATCCATTGTCATACACCATATATTGACCGCTGGTTGTGCTGCCGGAGGCGTAAATAAGACCATAGACCTTGTTTTGTGCTCCTGCCGTGACGAAAATCATCAGTCCACGCTCAAAAGGCTGCACCACGCCCTGACCTGTCGCGGCGGGGCCAATCGGACAGCCCGCATCCGCAGGCGCGAGTTGATTGCCGAAGAACCACGCGGTTGAGCAGACGATTTGAACAGTGACGGCGACATCGCGTGTAATCTGCTGACCGAGTCGAATCGCAACCAGTCGATAAATGATCTGTCCGGCTTGGCTGGGCAGCGTAACCGGTAAAGTGCCTGTAAAGGCGACTGAGAAGGTTTGGGCAACCGCGCCTTGTGCATTCAGTTGGTCAATCCGCACTGAGTCGACATTTGCCGTTTGCCAAGCTAATGTCACCGCGCCTCCAGCAGGTGCGGCAACCGGGTTGACGCTGAAGGCGATAATTTGCGCGACATTGGGCGTTACGGTGGCAATGGGTGTTGGCGTGAGTGTAAAGGTTGGGGTGAGCGTAAAAGTTGCTGTCGATATCACACGGGTTGCGGTTGCCGTCCGCGTGATGGTCGCGGTAGGGGTGCGGCTTGGAGTAGATGTATTTGTGCTGGTGGCGGTGATCGTTGGCGTTGGAGTATTCGTCCATGTTGCCACCGGGGTAAAAGTGGGCGTAATTGTCGCCTGATCGGTTGGTAATACCACACGAGTCGGTACTTGGACGACTTCTTGGCTTTCGCCGCCGCACGCCGTCACGATTAGCGGTACAATAAGCACCATGGATAAAATCCAGAGTCTCGCTTTAGACACAGGCCGCCTCCGGTAGGATAAAGATAAGAGCTTTCATGAAACAAATTAACATCATTTTCTTGACAATGATACTCTGCTGTCTCGGCGCTTGCCAATTGACTTCTGTACCAGAGCAAGCATCACTGCCGACACGGGTCGTTTTCCCGACGGATGTCCCCCTCATGACGGTCACACTGCTGCCTACAAGGGCGTTGCGCTCGGTGGCGACCAACACCCTTAATGCACCCATTCCGGCAGCGACATTCATGCCTGCAACGGCGCTTAATTTGCAGCCTGCCCCGACGTTTATTCCGGCGGATGTGCCTGCGATTACGCCTATTTTTACGCCGTTTGTGCAAAATCTCGCTATGACGGGAGCGCCTGCCCCCGCGCCCATCGTCATTATCCCGATTCAATCGCAAGCCTTAAACTCTGCTGCGGGACCCGTTATCGTGACTCCCACTATGCCGCCTTCCACGCCGTCCTTTAATGATCCACTCGCGGCATTCGTCGCGCCGGATTATGTGTTTGGCAAGTCGGTACAAGGGCGCGATTTGGTGTCGCGCAGCATCGGCGACGGCACTACCATTTTGATGCTGGTGGGGGGGATACATGGCGGTTGGGAATCGAACACGACTGAATTGATTAGCGAGCTAATCCTATATTTCCAAAATACGCCAAGCGCTGTGCTGCCGGGGATGCGTTTGGTACTAATTCCCACACTCAATCCTGATGGATTAACACTTGGACGGACGATAGAAGGCCGCTTTAATGCCAATGGCGTTGATCTGAATCGCAATTGGGGCTGCGATTGGCAGGCTGACGCGGTCTTCCGTGAGACACCTGTCAATCCAGGGGCGAGCGCGTTTTCTGAACCAGAATCAGTGGGGATGGCGGCGTATATCCTCCAAATTCGTCCTGCGACGGTGCTGTTTTATCACAGCGCTGCCAATGGCGTATTTTCTGGCGATTGTCCTTCCGGCAATATTTCCGGCCCCATGTCGGCGGTTTATGGTCAGGCGACAGGCTATACGTATGGCACAGAATTTACGAGCTATCCCGTAACAGGGACAGCATCGACATGGGTAGATGGATTAGGTATCCCTGCGGCTGATGTGGAACTCGCCAATACCACCGATACCGATTTCGAGCGCAATCTGGCAGGCATCATGGCACTGCAATGTTGGTTGTTGGGCGATGCAGCGGCAGGATTGG
>DAOTTO010000596.1:0-5472 GCA_034437895.1 Anaerolineae bacterium
CAGGACTTTCGCTTACCTCACCCCCCAGCCCCCTCTCCAATACTTGGAGAGGGGGAGAAAAACGCATCTTGAAGTCCCCTCTCCATGCAATGGGGAGGGGATTTAGGGGTGGGGTAAATGCGTGAGCGAAAGTCCTAAGTGTGTGATCTGGTGTTCTAATAGAAAGAGGTCTTTTTAAGGGGAAATCCTCATGCAGTTGCCTTATTCCGATCATTATGCAGAAGATCGCATCCCATTTTCAACGCTTTTGACGAGTGAGCGCAGGGTATTTGCTGTGGAAGCTGTCCCAAAATGGCAGGCCGAATTAGAGCAGCTCCGACAGGGCAATTGATGTAAGATGTTCCTCAGCGCAACCGTCTAAATATCATAAAGTGGACTATAGTCCGTTTAAAGGATATGAAGATGAAAAACCAACTTCCGCCGCTTTTCGGCGCAAATATTGACCCCACTGCTCATAAGATTAACCTCGCTTTTCAATTGGCGCGTACCGCTGATACGACAGGGCTTGATTTAATCGGTGTGCAAGATCACGCTTATAACGCTAATTTCCTCGAAACGTGGACGTTCATCACCGGACTCGCGCTGGCGACGGAGCGGGTGCGCGTGATGACGAATGTACTGACGACACCGCTGCGCTCCCCGGCGATGCTGGCGAAAATGGCGGCGACCTTGGATGTAATGAGCAACGGGCGGGTAGAACTTGGACTTGGCGCAGGTGGCATCGAACAGGGGATTAGGGCTTTCGGTGGCGAATTCGGTACACCCGGCGAGCGCTATCAGGCGTTTGAGGAATCAATGGCGGTGATTCGCGGCCTATGGAACAGCGCCGGAAAGCCTTTTTCCTTCAACGGCAAATTCCATCAAGTCGATAATGTCCAGTTTGGGCCCATCCCAACCCAACCTATTCGAATCTGGACAGGTTCGCTGGGGCCGCGCGCCGTTAAACTCACGGGGCGCACAGCAGACGGATTAATTGTTTCGATGTCGTATATCCCGCCGGAACAGCTTCCCGAAATTAATCGCCTGTTAGACGAAGGCGCAGCAGAAGCAGGACGCAAATCCACCGACATCCGCCGCGCTTATAACATCGCCGGGGCGATCACCGACAACGGCAGCCGAATTATCCCGCGCCGACAAGGACTCGTAATCGGCAGCGCCAAAGAATGGGCGGAGAAAATCACCGGCTTTTATCAGGAACATCGTCAAGATACGTTCTTATTCTGGCCTGTGGCGGGCGAAGAACAGAAGCAAATCGAGATTTTTGCGAATGAAGTGGTGCCGATGGTGCGCGAGGCGGTAACGACCAGCGCTTAAGTTTGGGATATGCTGTTAAGTTAGGGTTCAAAAATGATGCCGATTTTTTTGAACCCATACACCGATTTCATGTCGCGTGATGCTATCATGTACCATATTCACGCCCATACAAAATCACAGCGGAGAGAACATGATGAATCCCTATCTTCTACTTATGATCGCCATCATCAGCGAAGTCATTGGCACGGCCTCGCTCAAGGCTTCTGATGGGTTTACCAAACTCGTGCCGAGCGTTATCGTCATCGTCGGTTACGGTGTGGCATTTTATCTGTTATCGCTCGTCACCCGACAGATTCCCTTAAATCTCGCGTATGCGATGTGGGCAGGGATTGGCACGGCGCTGACGGTTTTCGTTGGCGTGCTGCTCTATAAGGAAACCGTCGATTTCTGGCGCATCGTCGGAGTCGGGCTGATTATCGCTGGCGTGATCGTGCTGAACTTTTTCGGCAGCGCCCACACCGCGTAAAATCGCAGTGCGTTATTTGTGCTATAGGGGCGGAAGCACCATAATTCCAATTAGTCATGTTCAGAAAGTAAACTTACTTTCTAATGGCTTATGATTTTTTATTAATTGAAAGGGTACATCTTGATCGAGATTGATCCAAAGAGATATGAGGGTCATTGGTGGCTTCCAGAAAAGCCAGAAATTAGGCTCTATGGTACATTGGATTACAAGCAAAGAGAAAGTATTCGATTAACTTTAATTACCGATGCAAAAGACCATTATTTGTACTTTGAAGAACTACTTGAGCCAGAGATTATATGTGGGCATACTACAGAGGGCGAGGAAATAACTCTGCTTTATTGTACTACAGGGGGAATTAAATTTACCCAACTAGGAGTATATTCTATTCGTTTTAGGGCAGAACTTTTGCTTGTTGGGCATTGTTATTCTCATTTAGGGGAAATTGAATTTACCTCTCTAATAGTAACGTATTCTAATCTTACTAATTGGTTGCAAATATTCACCCCATTTAAACTATCAACGCAAGAAGATGAGGAACACATCCTTGAGCAGATCAAGTACTTAAAAACAGAAGAAACTGCTTTAGAAATAAAACCTCTTGATTTTCAACTCGTATATGGGTTGACGCTTACAAGCGGTTTCTCATTCAATGCACCAGGAAAATATAGCCTAGAATTGGAACAATTAGGATTTTTTGAAATTAAGCCACGCAATTCTCAACCGCTTAATTGGTTCTTCGAGATTGTTAAAGAGCTACGAAATCTTTTATCCTTGTTAATGGGATTTCCCACATATACTCTTACGCTATCTGCAAGTGAGAGCGATCACTCTAAACCGCCAGTACGAATTTGTTTTGTTAGTCGTCCCTCAGAGTTTGAAACTTCCTTATCGATTGATTCTATGTTGCTAGCGAATGAGCATCTATCTAGTCTAACACCAAAAGTCATTGAGAATTGGTTTGACAAAAAAGTAACTATTAGAACGTTATCTGATTTGGCATTGGGTGTCTTGCTGAGAGGACATCGCATTCTTGAGTTTGAATTTCTCGCGTTAGTACAAGCCCTAGAGAGCTATCATGAGAAAATCCACCCTAATTGCAAAAGTAAAACCCGATTTAAAAACGAAGGAAAACCAGAAGCATGTTCGCTAAAAGAACGCCTTAAAGAGATGTACGATAATTTACAGGGTGAGCTTCAAGTACATATTGGAGAAGGAAAAATAGATGACTATTTAACATCAATAAAAAATACCCGTAACTTTTACTCACATCGTATAGTAAAGAAAGGGAAGGTATTTGAGGGTGAGGATCTTAATGAAGCTGTTATTAGTTTAGCTACATTTGTAACAATTCTAATTTTTCAAGAATTGGGTATTCCGTCTAATTTAATCAAAGAAGCCCTGTTACGTGGCAAAGTGAGTGGATTTAGAAATATATGGTGGAGATAAGCAAACTTCCAATACAAATACCATTACACTATAAAAATCACTGTTATTGAAATTCGATTACACTAAAAATTAGTCATATGGCGTTTTACATCCGCAGCGATTGGAGAATCTCGCCGTTGAGATATTCGACCAGCGTTAATCCGGCGCGTTTGCTGCACGTCAACTGCCCGTTGTAAGGCGCGGTGAAGCTGCCGGAAGTGGGCGAAATATCCTGATAATCACGCCCGACAGCCACCGTAATATAACCCAAATGCGGCTGGCGGTTGTTGACCGGATCAAACGCAAACGGAATCAAACCCTGTTCCGTCGGCAAAAAGACTTCCACCCACGCATGAGAGCCGCCTTCGCCCAACAAATGCCCAGAGACATACCGCGCAGGCAAATGCGCCGCCCGACAAATCGCCAGCATCAGATGTGAATAATCCTGACATAATCCGTGACCGAGTAAAAGTGCTTCGGCAGCAGTCGTATCCACAGTCGTCACGCTGCCTTGATAGTTCATCGTCTGAAACACCCAATCATTAATCCGCTGCGCCAGATCATGCGAGCTGGAAGAGTCTTGGCGTAATTGGTGGGCGATGGCATAAATGGCATGATCGGGGGTCGTCAAGCGGGTGGGCTGTAACCAATGATCCATCTCATGCGTGGAACGCATTGGCAAAGTCGCGGGGCGATAGGGCGGCAGCGCTTCACTCTCCACCAGCATCAGCACTTCAAACAACACGTCACCATCGGCTTCCGGAACTTCTAATTCAAGCACGCGGTTGCCGAATTTATCTGCTGCCTGTCGCGTGGCGATGGGGGAGGGATTGACGACCAGCGCATGATCGCGCACATGCTGTGTGCCGTATTGATCGGCTGGGACGACGACCAAGCGCTGTTTAAGATCGCGGATGGGGCCGGGATAGTGATAATGAAATCGCTGGTAAAACAGGCAGCATGTGCGCCGGACGTTGTTCCAAGCAATCGTGCTGTGATCGATAAACTCAACCTGCTGCCACGCGGAGAAATCGTCTTTGTTCATGCGAGATGTCCATTTTTCAGCGGCATAGCTTCCAGCCGCGCTTCTTCATCCACTTGCTCTGCCCATACTTTAATGCTCATCAATTGTGCGCTGCCATAAGTGGTCGCCAGCGACACATCCACCGCATCCCGTCCTCTGGCAATCACGACTCGTCCGGTGCGGGGGCGATTATGCCGTGCATCAAACGTGTGCCACGCGCCATCTATATAGACCTCAAACCAGGCATGAAAATCCATCGGCGTGGGGTCAAACGGTACGTTGATGTCTGGCAAGTAGCCGGAGACATAACGCGCCGGAAAGTTCAGAGCGCGGCAGAAGGCGATGCCTAAATGTGCGAAATCGCGGCAAACTCCGCGCCGCGCCTGATACGCCTCCCAACCGCTGGTGCTGGCGGTGCTGCTGCCTGCCCCATAGGTGATATTGCTGTGCAGCCAATCACAGATAGCCTGCACCTGCGTCCAGCCATCTTCAATATCGCCGAAGAGCTGCCACGCATCATCGATAAATAAATCGACTGGACAGTGGCGGCTGGCTAAGGTAAAGACCAGCACCTCATCCGGCAAATATTCGACAGGCGTTTTAGGTAATGTGATGAAAGTGGGGTCGGGCATGGGGAGAACTTCCGCCAGTGCATCATAGGTAATTTGCACCGTACCAATGGGCGCGACCAGCCGCCAGATGTGATTCCCGAAGCCGTCGATATAGTCGTGCAGCGGAACGGCTGGATCAAGCAGTCTGTTTGTTTCGATCAAGCGATGATTGTCCTGCTGTGGGGGCGCAACTGTTAACAGCATCGGCGTGGGGTGCGAACTTTCATAGACCATACTACAACCGACACGAACACGCATACGCTGATAACCTTATTGATAGAGGGATAGTTTATTCTAGTTGCTTTAGTCCGCCTTCGCAATCAGTAACATCCGGCGTGATTGTACACCTGACACCAATTGGTCGAAATTTGGCGCGGTGATGTTTCCGCCGGAAGAATAGGAATGCTATAAACAGGGATGGCGGCCTGAGACGGGATGAAGTGACGGACGCAGGCGCAGCGTGATAGAATAGATGAAAGTTTGGAATGAGGTATAAGCTGTGGAAGCTATTCGACAGGACTTTCGCTTACCTCACCCCCCGGCTCCCTCTCCAATACTTGGAGAGGGGGAGAAAAACGCATCTTGAAGTCCCCTCTCCATGCAATGGGGAGGGGATTTAGGGGTGGGGTAAA
>DAOTTO010000597.1:0-1783 GCA_034437895.1 Anaerolineae bacterium
GTTAAAAAGGAAGAAAATAGCATTGATCTTGGATTTAGGGATTGTTTTCACTAATTATGATTGGGTAATTCATCAGGTTTATCGCCTTAATCATCAGATAGTCATCCTTACTCATGGCGACAGTTATGTTGCTACACATACGATGGGAATTCATTATGCGGCTTAATCGACTGAAATATTTTACCCTGCTGATCTTGTTGATCAGTATCTTCTTGGCTGTAACTGGCTCGGTTAGCGCAGGCGCAACACTAGCAACTGGCGCGAATGCTGGCCTCAATGTGGCTCAACTTGAGGCGAGTGTGCAGCGGATCATTTATGTTAACCCGTCCCATGCGAATGCCTCCGACTCGAATTCGGGTACAGCAAGTATGCCTGTGCGAACGATTGGGCGGGCTGATATCCTTGCCACAAATGCGAACCGTCAGGGTATTGGCGTAAAGGTTCTGATTTCGCCGGGTGTTTATCGGGAAAAAGTCTCCTACGGCGGGACAACGGCTGCACCGGTGATTTTTGAAGCTGTTACGCCGGGGCAGGTCATTATGAGCGGTGCGGATGTCTGGACAGGTTGGACAGATCAGGGCAATGGGCTTTATTCCCATGCTTGGAATTACGATTGGGGATTAATGCCGATTCCGTCCCTTTGGATAAGCAGTGGATTTAATCAGCCGATTGCCGATATTGTGCGTCGCCGCGAGATTATTTCCGTCAATGGGCAGATGTTAGCGCAAGTCCTCAGCACAAATTACCTCACCCCTGGCACATTTTATATCAATGAAAGCCAGAATTATGTCTTCATCAAATTGGCGGCAGGCACAGCGATCAACAGCCAATTGATTGAAGTGGGCGCACGCGATGCGGTGTTTCAACTTAGCACCGCACAAAACGTGATCGTGCGGGGCATGACGTTTCGTCACAGCGTAAGCCCCTATAATTCTTCCGCCGTTTTCATTGGCGATAGCAGCGGCGTTCTTTTGGAAAACAATACCTTAAGCTGGAATAACGGCGGCGGATTGGGCATAGGACAGTCTAACAATATCATCTCACGCGGCAACACGTATGCGGATAACGGCGCAACCGGGCTTGGCGGCACGTATGTCATCAACTTCCTTTCGGAAAATGACCGTGTTCAACGCAATAATTGGCGTGGCGCTATCGGTAATTTTCTTGATTGGTCGGTGGGCGGCGTTAAGCAACTGCATATTCATAACGCAACCTATCGCAATTTGAACGCTTGCAACAATTATGCGCCGGGTTTATGGCTGGATACAGATAACCAGAATATCTTGATTGAGAATAGCATCCTATGCAGCAATTATACCTATGGGGTGTATTTTGAAGCCAGCCAAGGGCCGTTGACGGTGCGGAACAGCATCATTGCAAACAACCAAAGTTATGGTGTTCATGTTAGGAATTCCGAAGATGTTGCGCTCATCAACAATATCATCTATGGCAACCTGAACGCCCAAATTTACCTGACAGGTAGAGGCAATGGACGAGGGGTGACGAACTTTGAAACGAATCAGAATTACACCCTCAGCCCGGTAGAAAATTTGTTGATGCAAGATAACATCACCATCAGCAAAACTTCGAGCGTACCCGTTGTTCAAACTACGATGACGAGTAATTCTTGGACTACTTTTGTCAATACGATAACTTCAGCCAGCAATATCTGGTATAACCAACAATCACCGAATATTTTCCGTGTTTCGAGCGGGTCAACATTGTCGCTGCAACAGTGGCAGAGCCAAACTAATCAGGACTGCGAATCGATCACCACTAACGT
>DAOTTO010000598.1:0-6901 GCA_034437895.1 Anaerolineae bacterium
ACCCCCCGGCCCCCTCTCCAATACTTGGAGAGGGGGAGAAAAACGCATCTTGAAGTCCCCTCTCCATGCAATGGGGAGGGGATTTAGGGGTGGGGTAAATGCGTGAGCGAAAGTTCTAATATCATTAAGTTGTATGGAGATAACGGCGGACTCCTAAAAAAAGTTCCCAAATTTTGGGCTTTTGTAGCAAATTCCTTCCAACGATGCGAAAGTGGGCGGGCAGACTGTTATCGTCTTTTAGTGAATCTGTAGATTTATGTAGATTTTATAGCTGTGCTTGTGTTAAAATTCACACAAATCAATTTTGGATAGAATCGTAACCTTATGAACACCTTCGGCCTCCCGTTTATCCTCTCAGTCATCAGCACCCTCACGACAGGTATTTTTACCGTATTCGTCCTCAAACGCTGGTCAGAAAAACACCGTCCGCATCTCCTCGCGTGGGGAATCGGACTGGGTATGTATTTCGTCGGCACCTTGAGCCAAGTGATTCTGACGCTTACATGGAGTCCGTTGTTTTTCGCGCTGTGGTATTGGACGGGCGCGTTAATGGTTGCACCTTGGCTGGGGCAAGGGACGGTCTATTTGTTGTTACGACGCGGGAACATCGCACGGAATATCCAGATGGCGCTGATTCTAGTCGGCGTGATGACGCTGCCGTGGACGTTGTTCTTTACCGAATTTAACCCGGATGCGTGGGAACGTGGCGCGGACATGACGGAAATTTATCGGGATGAGGTCGATTCTAACGGCGTAGTTATCCGTGAGGGAATCATGCCCGGTGAGATTCGCGGGACGGTGCGCTTTTTCTCGCCTGTGATGAATACATGGGGGACAATTGCCCTCGTCGGCGGCGCGGTCTATTCCGCACGGCTCTTCCGCCGCAAGCAGATCATGCGAAATCGGATGGTCGGCAATTGGTACATCGCGCTCGGTGGCTTGCTGCCAGCACTCGGCGGCGTGTTCATCCGGCTCGGCAATCCGTCGTTTAAATATTTGGGGGAGATGGTCGGCGCGATTTTGATCTTCATCGGTTTTTGGCTGGCGACCAATGCCGCTGATGAGGTGCGTTCCGTCGCTCAGCGTGATAAGCCCACCCAACCTGACGCTCCTGCTGCTGTGGGTGATTAAAATGCGATTTTGTCTTTCGCTATGACTAAACTACGCGCTTTTTTCTCGCGGCTGGACTCTGCTGCTATTCTCGGAATCACACTGTATGCGGCGTTTATGCTGTGGTTCGGGCTGGCGATACTTTTCCAGCCGGATGCTGCTTCGCGCTATCAACTGCTGAAAACGATTCATTATTTGGGCAGCCGCGCCGGGTTATTAATCGCTGCGCTTATGCTGGGTTTCGCAATCAACATTGGCTTAGTCAAACATGGCGATGTTACGCCTTGGTTTCGCAGCGCGACCTATACTATTTTCGCGTTCATGCTGACGGAAGGACTCATCGGCGGGGTGATGTATCTGATGGGCGGGCGACCCGGCGAAGAAGTCCATTTCATCTACGGCTACGGTGTGGTGCTGTCGCTGCCCTTTTTTATCTTTGTCGAAACCACTGCCAAAAAACGTCCCGCGATGGGCAGTTACATCTGGGGCTTTACGCTGCTGGCAGCGATCATCGTCCGCAGCATTACGACGGGGCCTGTGGGCGGCTAAATGCTTTGTTCCGGTCAATACTTCAAAATTGAACGTCATAAGCGAGTACGGCAAAGCAATGCAAAAATTGGAACCACCAAGTCACCAAGATCACCAAGAAGATTTTTTAAGAAATTCGCTTGGTGTCCTTCGTGTCTTGGCGGTTAAAAATCCCAAGCCACAATCGCTAATTCAAGCCATAAATATCACTGAACTTGGCTTCGAGATAGCCTAAATACGGCGCGACATTCACATCGCCGCCTGTCGTGCGTTCCAGCAGTTCAGTGGCGCTGAATGCTCGTCCGTGCCGATAGATATTGTCAGTCAGCCAACCGAGCAGCGGCGCATAATCGCCCTGCGCTAAGGCAGCGTCTAAGCCTGCCACATCGCGCCGCGCCGCATCCAAAAATTGCGCCGACATCACATTCCCAACCGTGTAACCGGGGAACGACCCAAATCCGCCGCCTGACCAATGAATATCCTGCAAAACGCCGTGTGTATCATCGGGCGGAGTCACGCCGAGATACTCCTGCATCTTCGCGTTCCAGATTTCGGGTAAATCCGCCACGCGCAAACTGCCGTCCAGCAGACCAAGTTCGATCTCGACGCGCAGCATAATATGGAGGTTATAAGTTACTTCATCGGCTTCGACTCGAATGAGGCTCGGACGGACACGATTGACAGCACGGTACATCAGATCAGGATCGGCGTTTTGAAGCTGATCGGGGAAGAATTCGCGCAGGCGGTCAAAATGAACACCCCAGAAGGCGCGGCTGCGCCCGATCTGATTTTCCCACAAGCGCGATTGCGACTCGTGTGCGCCGTAGCTGGTGCCACCGACGGGATATTTACCGAGAAAGTCAATCGTCAGCGCGGAACGGGTCAGTGCTGGATCAACTCCTTGCTCGTAAAGCGCGTGTCCGGTTTCGTGCAGAATCCCATAAAACGCCATCGGGAAATAGTTGGCGTTGTAGCGTGTGGTGATGCGGACATCCTGCCGCGTGAACGAAATCTCGAAGGGATGCGGCGCAATATCCAGCCGTCCACAATTCAGGTCATAGCCAAAGCGCTGGGCGATCTCTAAACCGAAGGCTTTTTGCTGATTAACGGGATATTCATGATCCCACAGACCATGCTCAAACGGCTTATCGCTGTCAACAATGCGCTTGAGCAGCGGCAGCAAACCGCCCTTGAGCGCTTCAAATAAAACGCGCAATTTCTTGGCAGTGACGCTTGGCTCATATTCAAACACCAACGCATCAAAGGGATGATCTTCATAACCGACAGCTTCCGCCTGCCGCTTGGCGAGGTCAAGCTGTTTTTGCAGATACGGCGCGAAACTGGCGAAGTCGTTATTGGTTTTGGCTTCCGCCCAAACGCCCTCAGACACAGGTTCGAGCGCGGCTTTTTCGCCGACTAAATCCAAAGGAATCCGCTGGATAATGTCGTAAGCGTGGCGCGTTTGCTGCACGGCGCGGACTTCATACGAATCGGCGGATTGTCCTACGAGTTCATTTTCCGCCGCATCCAATAAACGCCGCGTCTTTTCGCTGATGAAGTGTTCTTGCGCCACTTTGGACAACGTGGAAAGTTGGCTGCCGCGTGTCTCTGCACCGCCGTGTGGCATCTGAGTCCGCGCATCCCATTTGAGGACGGAGATAGCGTTGAGGATGTCGTTTAGTTCGGCAATATGGTTAGCAAAATCTTGATAAGCACTCATGGTTTGACCTTTTGGTTGAGTTCGTCTAAAGCGGCACGTCCCTGTGGACGGATGCCGTTTTCGATATCGTGAATAAGTTCGACAAGACGGCGCAGCAGCGGTGTTTCGATTCCGGCTTCGTCAGCCAGCGTGATGATGATGCCGATCTGCGCGTCGATTTCGGTGCGGCGCTTGCGAATGGCGAGGTCGCGCCAGATGCCGCTGTGTGTCTTGGCGGATTGACGGTTAAAATCGACCATCGCCGCCAACGATTGGCGCGATACGGCTGAATCCACCCCCGGCATAAAGGCCAGCGGATCGAATCCGTTAAACCCTTTCGGCGTAATGCCCCGCG
Source organism: Anaerolineae bacterium (assembly GCA_034437895.1). Taxonomy (GTDB): domain Bacteria; phylum Chloroflexota; class Anaerolineae; order Aggregatilineales; family Phototrophicaceae; genus JANRLJ01. Next base: position 3,693 of record DAOTTO010000598.1, read on the forward strand.
CCGCCGCCACTGAAAGCACTTCAGTAGCCAGATCAATATAAAGCTGATGATACTCCGGCGCTACCAGCGCATCAGCAATCGAGTCGTTGGTCAAGGCAGTGGCGAAAAGCTGTGCGCCATAGGCCAGCTTGCCCCACAAATAACCCCAAATGTTCGTCGTGAGGATGGCGCGGTCATCAAAATCGAGAAAGACGGCATAAAGTGCCTGCACACGCGGCGTAATCTGCCCATCGAGTTCGCCAATGACGACAGCCGCCCGATTGCCGCGATGGATCACGCCGGGTTCGATGAAGTCCGCACCGAAATTGATAAACGCGCCAATCACTCGTTCTTCGCCGATGATTTTCGCCAGAATCAATTCGTTCAGGCCGTTCTGAACCGAGACAACACAGCCCTCCGGCGCGAGATGCGGCACCAGCATGTAGGCGGCGGCTTCGGTGTGATGCGCTTTGACGCACAGCAGAATGGTTTCAAATGTCCCCGTCAGCGTTTCCGGCGTAAAGGCTGGAACGCGGACGTTAAATTCATCGACGGTTCCCGTAATGGATAAGCCGTGTGTGTTGATGGCAGCAACATGATCTTCCGCCGCATCGACCAGTGTCACGTCATGCCCCGCCCGTGCCAGCCATGCGCCAATCGTGCCGCCGACTGCCCCCGCGCCCCAGATTAATAAGCGCATGATACTCTCCCTTAAATCGAGCGCATCGCGCCGCCATCGACCTGCAAGGTCGCGCCCGTGATATAAGCCGCTGCTGGCGACAATAAAAACGCCCCTGCCGCGCCGAAATCTTCAATCGTTCCCAACCGTCCCAGCGGAATTTTGCCGATGCTGGCGACGCGAACTTCTTCTACGCTTTTGCCTGTACGCTGCGCGGCGGCGTTATCCAAAGCGGCGACGCGATCTGTATCAATCCGCCCCGGAATCAAGTTATTCACGCGAATACCGTCCTTAGCCAGTTCATCCGCCAATGTTTTGACCAACCCGACCACACCGGAGCGCATCACCGTCGAGAGGCCGAGGCGTTCAATCGGCTCGCGGACGGACGACGACGTAACCGTCAAAATTGCGCCGCCATTTTTCATGTGCGGCAGCGTGGCGCGAATCATACGGACGGTACTCATCAGCGTGAGTTCAAAGGCGGCCTGCCACTGCTCGTCGGTGATGTCTTTCATCAAGCCGGGCGGCGGCCCACCTGCATTCACCAGCAGTGCGTCGATGATGCCCCACTGCGCGATGGTGTTATCCACCCATGTCTGAATGTCGGCGGGTTTGCTCACGTCACACGCCGTAGCGATGACTTCCGCGCCTGTTTCGTCGTGCAGCTTTTTCGCCGCCGCTTCGACATCAGCTTGCGTCCGACTGCAAATCGAGACTTGTGCGCCTTCTCGTGCTAATGCCCGTGCGATGCCATAGCCGAGTCCCTTGCTTGCCGCCGCTACGAGCGCGACCTTCCCTTGTAATCCTAAGTCCATGTTGATCCTCTCAAAATCTTGATATTTGGGTCTGTTTGAATACTACACATTCACCTCACCCCCAACCCCTCTCCAAATTGGAGAGGGGAGCAAGACTGCGCCTTAACGGATGTTCGCGGGGCAAGCTCATTTTCAAATGTTGAAATGTACGTTTACTTTGGTGGTTCCAATTTTTCTCTTAACCTAAAATTTCTCGAACAACAATTTTTGCGTCGGGTCGCTGATGCCGACGCGCCGGAAAATCCAGCCGATTTCGTCCAGCGTCTCTGAGTCAATCGGCGGGAAAGGTTGTCGCGGAGTAGGATTCGCAATCACCCCGCGCCGATACAGTAGTTCCTTACGGATCGTCAGGTTAATCACAGGCTGATTTTCAAACCGAATCAGCGGCAGATAATGGTCGAAGATGCGCTCGGCGCTGGCATGATCGCCTGCCGTAAATGCTTGATACACCGCCACTAAAATCTCGGTAAACGCGAACCCCGTCATCGTGCCGGAAGCGCCACGCCGTAGTTCTTCCAGCAGGAACATGCCGCCCAAACCGCCGAAAATCTCAAATTGATCGGTGTGCTGCCGAATCGCGCTGATTTTTTCCATCAGCGGCGGGTCTTCCAGCTTGAGATAGCGTGCATTTGGAATCTGCTCGGCAAGCTGTGCCAGCATCGTCGGTGTCATGGTGATGCCATTTACGGGCGGGAAGTCCTGTACGACAATCGCGGTATCCACAACCTCCGCTACGCGACTGTAAACCGCGATGATGTCCGCGTCCGTCGGATTGCTCATGCGCGGCGGCGCGATCATGACTCCGGCGGCACCTGCTTCTTTAGCGGATTTGGTCAGCGCGATGCACGTTTCCATATCTTGATGGCTCGTGCCGACGATGACGGGAATGCGCCCGTTGACGGTTGCGATGACGGTATCGACCACCTGCTGACGCTCCTTAACGCTGAGTTTAGCCGCCTCGCCCAACACGCCGAGAATCGTGAGTCCATACACGCCCTTATCCAGTTGAAAGTCAACGAGCCGTTGTAGACTCTCCACATCTAAGGCTTGGGCTGTGTCAAACGGTGTCGCCAAAATATTGAAAATACCCGTAATTTTGTTCATATCGCTGGTTCCTCTAAAAGCTGCGCGTGGCGGTTATGGAAAATCAGCACGACGCTGATTCCGGTAATGAATACGCCGACAGCCACCACGCTCATAATAAAGCCAAAGCCATAATTTTTTTGCCAATAGCCGCTGATGTTGGTTGCCACGAACCAACCTATATTCCACAGCACCATGTTCATGCTGATGGCGACGTTATGCAGCGCGGGCGAAAGATGATCGAGGACGAGGGGTTGATAAAGCGGCTGCATCACATTGCGGAATGAAATCGCTAAGGTGAAGGCGATCACGCTGATCGGCAGCAGCGGCGCAGCGCCCATGATGGCAAATGCAATCGCTGCAATCGTCATCGTTGCGCCCAACGCCCAAGCCCGCCCGAAACGGCGCTCCCACCAAGGATTCAGCAGCGGAATGAGCGCCATCCCCAGCCAGCCAATGCTCAAGATCGTACCGACGAGATCATCCGACGCATCGAAACGGGTGCGGAAAAAGAGATTATAAAACGGGAACGTCAAGCCGCCCGTAAAGCCAAACGTCAGCATCGGTATAGAAAGGAACGCCAGATACAACCAAGGGATCGCCGTTTTGACGGTGGGATTTTGCGATGTTACTTCCGTTTTAATCGGCTGTCT
>DAOTTO010000599.1:0-2539 GCA_034437895.1 Anaerolineae bacterium
GGCGGCTATCATCTCATGCTGGAACATCTGGAACGTGATTTTATTGTGGGCGATACTTTTCCACTTACGCTGACCTTCGCATCAGGCGATGAAATTACCGTGAATGTCATCGTCAGCGAGGGTGCGCCTGCTGATGACAGTCAAAATTAAAACTGTTTTACAGCCCAGCATTGAGCAGCGGCTTGCCCGTAGCGAGGTCAGTCTGTAAAAATAGGCTGGTCTCGGCGGCATGTTTGCCGATCAACTGCGCCACCTGCCGCACAATCAGACGGGCTTCTTCCCAAGAAAGTTCGTCTCTGTCGCCCAAGCGCTGCGCGGCAATATCTTCCGCTAAACCCTGATACCCTAATGCAATCGTCGGCTGATGATCGCGCAAGCTGGCTTTAGGCGGTAGATTAAGTTCCTCTTTAAGATAAGCCGCTGTGCGCTGCCACAAGCCGAGGTAAATTTCATCGGTTGCGGTGGCATAATGCTGGCGGGATAATAGTTCCCGAACTGCCGTCGTTAGGGCTGCCGTAAAACGCGCTCGCTTCATCTTGCCGCTGATACGCGCTTCAATCCAACGCGAATCCTTGCCTTGCGCGAGATAGGCTTCAATACCTGCATCAATAGCAGCGTCCGCGTCAATCGCGCCGGATGTCACGACGGTTTTGGGTTCGCGCCGCACTAAATCGACGAATGCACCTGATTCCGCCAAATACTTTTTAATTTCGTCCAATACCAGACGCGCTTTGGTGACGCGCAGATGTTGAGCGATCAGGTAGAGTCCCTTGTCATTGGTGTAATCGCGTTGGTAGGTTTTGCCATCAGTGGCGGTATATGGCAGACTTCTATTTGAAATGGAAGTCTGATTTTTGATCTGTGACCATATCCGCGCAACTTTCATCATATCTGATTCGGCAATTCCGCGAACCCAATCCTGTATCGCATACATGATTTGGTCTTCATCAACGACATACGCCAGCGGAAAATTCCAGCGTTTTGCGACGATCTGCGGTAATGGCGTATGATTGTCATCTGAAGATGTGGCAAATTGAAGCGAAGGTAGCTCAGGCATGAGAGTTCTCCTTGAAGGATAAAATGTATAATTGTTGCCGTGATTGGCTATACGGACATCTATGGTGTTGAATAACTAGATTATATATAAGTAGAGATTTATTGTCAAATTTATATAATAAATCCTTTTAGGAGATAAAAATGAAGGCGAGACTCCAAAACCGCTTTCTCGCATTACTAATGGAGAAAGAACGCAGAGAAGGGCGACGTATTAGACAAACTGAGGTCGCCCAAGCGATTAATGTTTCCAACAATACAATTGGGCGTTGGGTGCGGAATGAGATTACACGTTATGACGCGGAGGTTGTTGAAGACCTTTGTGCTTATTTTGAATGTGGCCTGTGCGATCTGCTTTACATGGATGATGGCACAGACCAGCGGGCAAACTAAGAAGTTAGGTTAACCACGAGAAGGGTATCTCGGTTTGTGTATTCAATAGTTCTAGTTCTTCTGGTGATGCACAGCCAATTAGAAAGTCCTGCCCACCCAAATCACCATAAGTAAAGCGCTTGTCGGTGTTTTGCTGTGCCAGAAGTTCTACAAAACGTGTGAAAATCGTCCCATCAATCCAATCGTTGTCAACGACTAAATCCCATTTGTATGTCTGTCCATTCAGGACAAAAGAAAGCCAACCTACGCCGTTATCATAATCGATAAAATCTTGAACATCGCTCGACATAAAGGCATCATCGCATAAGGCTTGCATCTCTAGGGCAAGATTACCATATACACCTTGGTTATCCACACACTCGCTGTCCCAGTGAATAATATCGTCCGAGCGATCAGGTAAATCTCCCATAATGCCCAGTAAATGATGGTATGGGCTTGTTTCATAATCCTCACGGCTGGAAAAAGAAAGCAAGTCGTCAACTGTTACGCCAGGTTTAAGTTCGATTCCGGCATTCTTGAGGAAGGTCAGTTGTTCTTCAAGTGTGGGCATGATTAGCTCCTAAAAAAGAACGGATATTCTGATTATACACTCGTTTTGTATTTTGTAGGACTTTCCTTCATCTGATCGAATGTTTCCGATTGTTGGCGAATCTCGTTATCAATTTCATTTTATGCTCGTAATAATAGGCGAATGCGGCATGAACGCCCGCCAGTGATACACCAAATCCGACGGCGATTTCGTCCGGTGTTTGCTGATGAAAAATAGCGGCAATGATGACATCCGTCACGCGCAAGCCAGTTCCGCCAATACAGGGTCGCCCGCCGCGCACTTTGGGATTGGAGACGATCAGGTTGATGCTGTGGACAATTTCCATTTTTAATCCAGTCGCATTTGTTATTTAAGCATAAGCCAAACGAAAAAGGTCGTCAATGAGCGTAATCCTCCTGTAATCAGTCCTGCGTTATAATGAGGATATTATGGCTAAACAACAAACGATTTTCATCATTGACGACGAGGCGACCATTCGTGAGGTCGTCCGCAAATATCTGGAACGCGAGGGGTTTGCCGTCGCGGAGGCCGAAACCGGGCCTC
>DAOTTO010000600.1:0-8002 GCA_034437895.1 Anaerolineae bacterium
TATACCATGTAGAGATAGAAAGTTTCATCCCTGTAACATGCCATCTATGTACGAAAGCCTGAGTTCATGACGACCACCCGTACCCGTCAGCAGCGGCGTAAACCCGCAGACCGCGCCCCCGGTATTTGGCGTGGTGGGCTGCCGTCTACCGATCCTGATGAACGCCCAACTTTAGAGCATGGGACGCGCCGAAGCATTGGCCTAAGCTGGCGCGTCTTAAGCGCCATCATCGCCGTCAGCTTGAGTGGTATACTCTTACTATCTTTCGTCACCGACCTTTTCTATGTGCGCGGCGTAAAGGTCAGCGGGACGGTGTATCTGGATGCGTCGGAAATTTTCCGGTATGCCGATATTGCCGAAACGCATATCTTCTGGGTAAATCCGGCGAAAGTGCGCCAGAATATTCTGGATGCTTCACCCGTGATCGCGGATGCTCAGGTGATTATTGGCTGGCCTCCCGATATGGTGCGGATTATCATCGCCGAGCGCGAACCCGCGCTGGTATGGATGCAAGCGGGTGTCGCGTCGTGGGTTGATCTTCAAGGGCGGGTGCTGCGCCAGTTCCCACAAGATAGCGGCGAGCGCTCGGACTTACTGCGCGTGGTGGCGGATGATACGATAGAAGGGCCGCCCGGTGGGAATGTTTTGGTGGATTCACAAGCGATTGCCGGAGCGCTGCAACTTCAAACGATTTTGCCTGGCTTAGTCGCGCTGCGTTATAACCCCATTAATGGGTTGGGTTTTCAAGAACCTAGTGGCTGGGACGTATGGCTTGGCGTGGGGATGGGGATGCGCGAAAAATTGCTTATTTATGAGGCGCAGGTGGCGGATTTACAAGCGCGGGGTATCCTTCCTATTTATATTAATCTGGTCAACCCAGATCATCCCTACTATTGTGTTGGCGCGGAATTGTGTGGGCGTTAAGAGGTTTGCATGGACGATCTGGTCATTGGAATTGATGTTGGGACTCATAAAATTTGTACGGTGATCGGTGATGTGCGTCCTGATGATATTTTTATCGTCGGTGTCGGTATCGAACCGAGTCGGGGGATGAAAAAAGGGGTCGTCAGTGATATGGCGGCGCTGACGGCGGCGATTTCCGCTTCCGTGCATAAAGCCGAAAAAGGCAGCGGCTATCAAATCGCCCGTGCTTTCGTCAGCGTAGCGGGCAGCCATATCGCGTCGATGAACAGTCGCGGGGTAGCTGGCCTTGCCGGGACGCGTGGCGTGACGATGGATGATCTTGATCGGGCGATGGAAGCCGCCCGTGCGATTGCGATTCCGCATAATCGTGAAGTGCTGCACGTCGTGCCGCGTAGTTATTCGCTGGATGGGCAGGAACGGGTTCGCAGCCCATTGGGGATGCACGGCTTCCGTTTAGAGGTAGAAGCGCACATCATCACAGCGGCTTCTTCCAGCATCGCCAATTTAGAACAAGCCGTACAGGGTGCGGGTGTGTTCGTGGATCGTTTTATCCTAAATCCGCTGGCGGCGGGCGATTGTGTTCTCACAACCCAAGAACGGGAAGCGGGGGCAGTCGTTATTGATATTGGCGGCGGCACGACAGACATCGCCATTTTCATTGAGGGGACGGTGTGGCATACGGCAGTCATCCCGATTGGTGGCGATCATATTACCAATGACATCACCTATTTTACGCATATTCCCTTTGATACGGCGGAAGTCATCAAAGTACAGTATGGTCACGCCATGCCCAAGACGATAGACCCGTTGGAAACACTACTGGTTGAGCCATTTGGCGAAGGGCTGCCGACTGAGCTTTCCCGCCAGCAGTTGGCACAGATTATCGAAGCGCGGGTAGAAGAAATTTTTGAACTGGTGCAAAAAGAGATTAAACGCTCCGGCTATGATGGGCTTTTACGTGCCGGGGCGGTTATCACAGGCGGATGCGCCCAACTCGCTGGCGTCAAAGAAGTGGCGGCACAAGTGATGGGGATGCCCGTCCGCTTGGCGAAACCGGAACGACTCACTGGTATGGCGGACGTGCTCCGCAACCCATCCTATAGCACCAGTGTCGGTTTGCTGCGTTTGGGACTAGAAATGGATTCAGGTGCGTCTGTGAGCGCGGGAAGCGTTAACGGACAAGCGGGGGCAGGTGTTAAAATTGGGCAGTTACTCGGCAGCTTTTTCAAACGTTTACTGCCGGATAGCAATTCTTGATCTGGAGTAGTACATTTGATGAGTTGCCAACTGAATCTTTATGGGTACAATTGTTGCTAATTCGTAACAGGAAAAGTTTTTAGTATTTAGTCAAAATCTTAAAAATGACTTTGCTAAAAACTAACAACTAATCACTTTAATACTAATTGCTAAAAGCTAACCGCTAATTGCTTGCAAACGGGGAGGGATCAGGAATGGACACACTCGCGACAGGGGAAAATTTCGCACAGATCAAAGTGATCGGTGTCGGCGGTGGCGGTGGCAACGCGGTCAATCGCATGATTAACGAAGGCTTAGGCGGTGTCGAGTTCATCTCGATTAATACCGACAATCAGGCATTGATGCTTTCTAAAGCCAAAATTCGCGTCCGCATTGGCGACAAGCTCACACGCGGCCTCGGTGCGGGTGGCAATCCTGAAATCGGCAAAAAAGCTGCTGAAGAAAGTTCCGACGAGCTTTATGAAGTGCTGCGCGGCGCGGATATGGTCTTTATCGCCAGCGGCATGGGCGGCGGCACTGGTACGGGTGCTTCGGCTGTCGTAGCACAAATTGCCAAAGAACTCGGCGCGCTGACCATCGGTGTGGTGACTCGTCCTTTCACATTTGAAGGCCCGCGCCGTTCACAATCTGCCGAGGCTGGGATTGAAGCCCTCAAGAGCCAGGTCGATACACTGATTGTTATTCCGAATGATCGCCTTTTGCAAATCGCCGATAAAAAAGCGAGTTTGCAGCAGGCTTTTTCGCTGGCGGACGATGTACTACGGCAGGGTATTCAAGGTATTTCCGAACTGATTACGCTCCCGGCCTTGATTAATCTCGATTTCGCCGATGTCCGCACGATTATGTCCGAAGGTGGCGCTGCATTGATGGCGGTGGGACGTGCCGACGGTGATGATCGCGCTCGCCGCGCTGCCGAATCTGCGATTAGCAGTGGTCTGTTGGATGTGACGATTGATGGCGCACGCGGCATTTTGTTTAACATCACAGGCGGCATCAACCTCAGCCTGTTTGAAGTCAATGAAGCCGCTGCCCTCATTAAAGAAAGCGCTCATCCGGATGTTAACCTCATCTTCGGCGCTCAGATCGACGAAACCATGGGCGACGAAATTCGCATTACAGTAATCGCAACCGGGTTCGAACAGAGCCGGGTGGCGCGTAAGATCGATCAACAAGCTAACATGCGCCCAACGCAGTCGGTCCCGCGTTCTACCTCGGCACAACCTCAGCCGCAGGCTCAGCGCTCTATGCCGCCCGTTCAGTCGCAGCAGCCTCCCGCCGCACAGCCGCGTCCGCAGCAGCCTGCCCAACAGCAGCCGCCGCGTCCACAGCAAAATGACTTTTCCGCCCGCGTCTATGACGAGGATGATATGGATATTCCGCCGTTTTTGCGTAAGCGGAATTAACGACTAAAAGACAGGTTTTAAGGGGTATGATTGCGAAAAATCATGCCCTTAATTTCTTGGATTTTCGTTTATAAATTGTAATACGTAACTCGCCGTTAACGTCCGTAAAGGTCTAATACAGCGCCCTTATCCTCATTCGCAGGGCATAATTAAACAGTCGCTTAACTTCCCCTAAATCTAAATATAACATTGAGAGCCTCAATTCTCGTTACAAATCTCAACTGATTTCTAACCAATATAAACCGAATTTTAGTGGACAACTGTTCGTTCTGGCGCTAAAATACATTATACATATTTGAGATTATATGTATAAAGTCAGTGTCCATCCCCTGTAAATCTATTGGGGATTTATTGTCCCAAATTGCGTCTAAACGCATCTAAACAGCAACTGAATTCTAGCAATGATTTATGTCTGTCCAGATATAGGACTTGGCTTTATGTTCCTATTCGTCAGTAGTAATTTTTCGTCCTTTTAGCTTTGAGGTAAGTACACTTATGGTGCAATCCAGCCAAGCCAAACGCAACGCCCTGCACGAACTGGGCTATAAAATTTTCTTGGATCGCTACGCCCAGAAAGATATGACCCGCGCTACGCTTGCTGTGGGTGATACGGTCATCGTGGTTGTAAATTCCACCACCGGACAGCGCGAAGTCGGCAAAATTACCGCGCTGAATTTACCCACTGTCACGATTGAACTGCTGGATGGCGAAGTCGTCACGCGTGATATTGAGCATATCGATAAGCCGCTGGAAACCGAACCAGAACAGATGATGGATCGCGTCGCCGCTGGAATCGCGCAGGTGGAAACCTCGCCCGAAAAGCAAGCTGAATGGGCGCAAAAATTCCGTTGGCTGCTGGACGATTGGAAGTTCGTCCCCGGCGGGCGCATTTTAGCCGGGGCGGGTACTGAGCAGGTGTTAAGCTATTTTAATTGCTACGTGTTGAAGCTTCCGCATGACTCACGGGGTGGCATCCTTAAAACTTTGGGCGAGATGACTGAGATTATGTCGCGTGGTGGTGGGGTTGGGATTACCCTTTCTAGCTTACGTCCCCGTCATGCTTATGTAAAAGGTGTGAATGGTCGCTCTAGCGGTGCAGTGTCTTGGGGAGCGTTGTATAGTTTTGTCACAGGCTTGATTGAACAGGGTGGATGTTTTGGCCCAAATGAGCGTATTGCGACGAGCATTGGTTTAATTCCTGCCGCCGAACTTGCGGATCGAATGGATTTAGGCGAGGTTTTCTATACGCATACGCACAAAGGTTTACGTCGGGTGACTGCCCGTTTTCGTAACGGCATTAAAGCACTTTATGAGGTTACAACAAAGCGCGGCTATAAAGTCCGAATCTCTGAAGATCATAAAGTTGCCGTTTTGATGGATGGCAAAATTACTACGATGGCACTGAAATACTTGCGTCCTAGTGATGAAATTTTGCTGTTGCTAGGAAAAGGTGTTCAGACAAATTATGCTGCGCTAAAGCCTGTGCATTATGAACGCTCCATCATGAGTACAACACTCAACGAAAACGTGCGTTTACCTGAAATTCTGGACGAAGAATTGGCATACCTCATTGGCTATGCTCATGGTGATGGTTATGTGCAAATTGGTAAGACTGCCAATTGGTCTGCGCCAAAAGCCCTTAAGCTGGCTACAGCGGATGCTTATCCTGAGATTAGAAACCGCCTGGTTAAAGCGATTGAGAATATTTTTGGATTAAAAGCATCTGTACGTGAGGGTGATGGCGCTTGTCAAGAAGTCACTATGTATTCACGTCTCGCTATTGAGTGGATGATTGCTAATGGTTTGCTGAAAGCAAAAGCAGATAAAATTCGTGTTCCAGAAGCAATTTTTCGGTCTCCTTCTTCTGTAATGGCAGGCTTCATTGCTGGCTATTTTGACGCTGATGGTTGTAATCGTGGTCGTAAAGGCGGATATGGAATTGATAGTATTAGCCTAGAGATGCTAGAAGATATTCAACAATTGTTGGCGGTAAACGGCATTGTGTCACGCATCGGAGCGACGGATCGTTCTAAGCAAGGTTGGCAAACTATCCATCGGTTAACTGTGACAGGGGGCGAGTTTAAAAGTCGTTTTGCGGCTTTTGTACCAGCCGTAAAAGTCTCAGACACCCTTGGCAAGCGAGAGATGTATAACACCTACCCTGCCTCAGTATGGAATAACCTTGGTGCGCGTACTAAATATCGTCAACGTATTTATGATGGCGTGTCTAACCGTATTTCATTTGCCCAACTCGGACAAATAAGCGAGCGCTTGTTGGCTGATGGACAAATCGACCACGCCGAACAACTTAATGAACTCCTGAATACGATGCCTGACCAAATAACCTCAATTGAATTGATTGGCGATTCCCAAGTGTATGATTTTGAGGTAGAAGACGTTCATCTTTTAAGTGGCGGGGGGATTTATACGTCTAATTCAAGAAGAGGCGCTTTGATGCTCCTCCTGTCAGATTGGCATCCTGACGTATTCGAATTTATTAACAGTAAGCGCACAGCCGGACAAATCACCAACGCCAACATTAGTGTATCTATTTCCGATAAACTGATGGACGCGGTAAAAAACGATGCAGATTGGCATTTAGTTTTCCCTGATACTGCCGATCCTGATTATGATGAATTGTGGGATGGCGATATTGATTCGTGGCAAGCTGCAGGTCATCCAGTACACGTTTATAAAACAATCAAAGCGCGTGAGCTTTGGGATTCTATCATTCAAAGTGCATGGGCAAGTGCAGAGCCGGGACTGCTTTTCTTAGAACGTTGTAATAAGATGGCTAATAGTTGGTTTTTCTCGCCCCTAGTCGGTGTTAATCCGTGCGGTGAGGAACCACTTCCGGGAAACGGGATTTGCAACTTAGGTGCGATAAATCTGAGCCGATTTTATGACGACAGAACCCATGATGTGAATTGGGATGATCTGGGCGATGCTGTACATTATGCAACTCGCTTCCTCGATAATGTCGTAGATGCCAATCCTTATTTCTTTGATGAAATTGAAAAGCAACAATTGAGTGAGCGTCGCATTGGTTTAGGGACAATGGGCTTGGCAGAATTGATGATTCGCTTGGGGATTCGTTACGGAAGTGATGAGTCCATCGAATTTATTGATAAATTGTATGGCTTTATGACGACAGAAGCCTATCTGATGTCCAGCGAGATTGCCCACGAAAAAGGCTCATTCCCGATGTTCGAGGCAGAAAAATTCCTAGAGAGTGGCTTTATGCAGACTATGCCCGAAAATGTTCGGGAAGCCGTTCAGGAAAAGGGTATCCGTAACGTCACCATTACGACTGTTGCACCAACAGGCACAACCGGGACTCTGGTAAATACCAGCACGGGTGTTGAACCGTTCTTTTCATGGGTTTACTATCGCAAGAGCCGTCTCGGTTTGCATGAAGAACAAGTGCCGCTTGTACGTGAATGGCATGAAGCGAACCCCGGTGTTACCGAACTGCCAGATTATTTTGTCACCGCAATGACTTTAGCGCCCAAAGACCACGTCCGTGTTCAGGGGGCGATTCAACGCTGGATTGACGCTGCAATCAGCAAAACTGCTAATTTGCCTAACGAATATACTGTCGAGCAGGTCAGCGAATTGTATCAATATATGTATGAACTCGGCTGCAAGGGTGGCACGGTCTACCGTGATGGCAGCCGCAGCGAGCAGGTCTTAATGCTCAAGGGCGATGAACGTGCCGAGAGCGAAATGGAAGCTAAAACCAAAAAGGAAGAAGCGCACAAGCAGCCCGCAGCAGAGACGGCAATTGTTGCCGCCGAGAAAGTTGTTCCCGCAGCAGCAGCAAAAGTCTCCCTCGTTCCTGCCGAGAAAAAATCCCAAGTGGCGACTCCGCATCGGGTTTATCCGCGTCCGGCGAAGCTGCAAGGTGTGACGATCAACTGCGCGACTCCCTTTGGGACGGCTTATATCACCATGAACAGCGACGAACACGGCTACCCGTTTGAGGTGTTCATCACTGCGCCGGGCAAGGCCGGAAGCGATCTACAGGCCGACGCAGAAGGGCTGGGTCGTATGATCTCGCTCTCGCTGCGGACGACGGATCCGCACAATCGCCGTGAGATGCTCAAACTGATTATCGATCAACTGCGCGACATTGGTGGCTCACGTTCCATCGGCTTCGGTGAACGCCGTGTGATTTCGCTGCCGGATTCTGTCGCTCGTGCGATGGAAGATCATTATTTCCCTAAAAATGAACCCAAACAGCTTGGCCTGCCGATGAATGACTTCGCTAATGCGGTTGTTACACTTCCGGCGGCACACGATCACGACCACGATCATGAGGATAATCTCGTCATGAACGGCATGATCTCCGGCGCGGATATGTGTCCCTCATGCGGGACGATTTCGCTCGTGCGGGCGGAAGGCTGCCGCAAGTGCCT
>DAOTTO010000601.1:0-7151 GCA_034437895.1 Anaerolineae bacterium
ACCCCCTGGCGGCAGCAGGTCTTTCCCAACCTGTATCTGATGGTCGTTGCCGTCTCGACTTACTATCGCAAATCCGCAGGCTTGAGCCTAGCGAGCGAAGTAGCACGATTGGCAATCCCGCACATGCTCATGCCGCAGCCCGGCTCACCGGAGAATTTCATGTCCATGCTGGGCGGCATTCTTCCACCGAACTTCGCCGACATTCCGCAGCAGGATCGGGCGCGATTGGAGAAGGGCAATCGCTATGCCGCGCAGCGTGGGCTATTGCGCGATGAACTGTCGGGGCTTTTCAAGTCGATGGGCAGGGATTACATGGCGGGCTTGAAAGAACTCATCATGACCCTCTACGACTGCCCACCCTACCTCGACTCGAATACCAACAACAAGGGATTAGTGGTGATCCGCGATGCAGCACTGTCCATTCTCGGCGCGGCAACACCTGCCGAACTATCGTCGGCGCTGTCGTCGGCGGACTGGTTCAATGGCAATCTCGCCCGCTTTGGACTGCTCACGCCCGAACCCGATTATAAGGAACGGTCTGCTCCGAAAGACAGCCAGACCCCCACCGAACTGGCGAACCGTTTGCGTCGTTTACATGAACGCCTGCCCGAACCACCCATCCCCGATGCGCTCGGTGAGAAGAAAACCAGCGAAGCCTGGTCGCTGTCGGCGGATATCTGGACTTCTTGCCATGCCTACGAACAGGCGCTGCGGTCAATGACCGCACCCAGCTCATCACTGGATGATCGCCTCCGCGCCGTTTACGGACGCTTGCATGTACAGGCAATTAAAGTAGCAACGCTGCTGGCGGCAATGGACTGGGCAGACGAAGATGGCGGGCTGCCACACCCAAAGGTGACAGCTGCCCACTGGTATCGCGCCCAGCAGATCGTCGAAGACTGGCGGGCATCTGCTCACCGCCTGCTGGCGGATTTAGGCGAGAACGAAGAAGGACGGCTGGAAAATCGTGTATTGAGTCTGCTCAAAGCCTGCGGCGGCAGCGCGACGGTACGCGACCTGTACCGCACCCTGCGTGCGCCGCGTAAGACGGTGCTGGAGTCCCTCAAGGCGCTGGAAGACGATGGGCGCATCATCCGTGTCCAGAACGCTTACAGCGGGCGGGGTCGTCCACCGGAGAAATATGAATTGATTGAAGCCGATTCTGTCACGGCTGCGCCATAAATCGAATTTTGTCATTTTGGCTTTTGTCACAGGCGTGACGAAATTCATGGAGAGAGAAAGCATGGTGGATACCCAACATTTGAAGGAACACTGCGATCTGCGCCGACTGGTCGAGCAGGATTTAGGACCCGCCCCGCTGCGCGGCGGACGCGCTTATTTATGGAAGTGTCCCTTCCACAATGAACACAAGGGCTTCAGCTTGGCGGTCTGGGCGAATGGCTACCGCTGTTTCGGAGCCTGTGATACCAGTGGCGATGCGCTGGACTGGCTCACTCACTACCGCCGCTTGAGCTTTGTCGAAGCCCTGCGGGCATTAGGCGAACCTGCGCCAACGGCTGTACCAGCCGAGCGTAAATGTCTGAAATCTCCCGCCGAACCGCCGGAATGGAACTGGCAGCATCGGGCAGAACGCATTGTCAGCCAGGCGGAAGAAATGCTGTGGTCGGAAGTGGGTGAACCAGCACTGAATTACCTGACCGGCAGAGGCTTGACGACGCGCACGATACGTACCGCCCGATTGGGTTATGTGCCGGGCGACTTCCGCAGTTGGCGGGTGCTGGAAGGGATGGATGTCCCCTGTGGGATTACGATCCCCTGGTTTGCGGCGGATGCGCTCTGGGCGGTGAAAGTCCGTCGCGCTTATGGCACACCGAAATATCAGCAGATTAAAGGCGGCAACGTCAACGGCTTGTATGGCGCAGACCAGTTAGCAAGCCGGGATGTGGCTTTATTTTGCGAAGGTGAATTCGACGCGCTGCTGGCGCGGCAGGAAACCGGTGATCTGACAGCTGCTGTGACCTTGAGCAGTGCCACCGCGATCCTCAGTTCACGCTGGTATGCAGAACTGACTCACTGCCATACCATTCTCGTTGCTTATGATCGTGATGCGGCAGGTGAAAAAGGGGCAAATCGCCTGCTCTCCCTCTCGTCGCGCTTTCGTCCTATTCGAGTGCCGCAGGGCAAAGATGTAGGCGAGTTCTACCTGCAAGGCGGTGACCTCTATGCCTGGATTGCGAATGCGCTGAAGGAAAAACAATCGGTTTTGGAGGAGCAGCCCCATGCCCTCTAAAGTCACAAAACCACAAAAACCGGAAGATATGCTGCTGCGTGTAATCCGAGTTGCAGAAATCCTAGTAAAAAGTCAGGACAAAACAACGGACGAACCCGCCACGAACCCGCCGTCTAATCAAACGGCAGTCAGTGCCATTCAGACGCAAAAAACACAGCCATAACATTTTGGTGTAAGCTCAGGCAAAGTCATGATGATAGGGTCTTATGAGTCGTCGAAACAGTAAGCGGTTGCCGCCTAAACCGGGTTGGGCAGTCTATCTGCGAACCAGCAGTGAAGATGCCCAGAATCCAGAGAATTCCCAGCGCCGCCAGCGTCATGCGATTGAGCGGTCATTATTTGAGCGTACCGACCTGCCGGTCTTCAATGAATATATTGACAACCTGAGTGGTCGCTATGCGGATAATCGACCGGGATACCAGCGTATGTTAGAGGATGCGCGTGCAGGCTGCTTCTCACATGTTGCCGTCGAGAACGCCGAGCGTTTTGGGCGCAACGATGCCGAGGCACTGGTAGCGCTTGATGCACTGCATGGGCTGGGCATTGCAGTACGGTTCGCTGACTATCCTGACCTCGATCCGATTGACCCGGATGACCGTATTCTGGTCAGCCTGTCGTTTACACTCGCACGGCGTGAGTCCATTAAGCTCGGTCAGCGTGTTACCGGTGGATTGCACGCCAAACTGCGGACGGGTGGTTTTGTTGGCAAAGCGCCGGATGGGTATCTCAACTGTGAAGAAAAGACGGAACAAATCGACAAGACCCGTGCCGGGCGCTATAACCGCTGGATTGAGCCAGACCCCGAACAGTTCAAAGTGTGGCGCACCGCCTGGGATTTGCTGTTGACCGACCAGTACACCCTCGCCGAAATTTGTGAGGAACTTCATGCTCGCGGCTATCGTTTTCGGAGTGGTCGTCCCTTCGTCACAGTCAATGCGCGTGGGAGGCGCAAAGAAGCAGCCAATGGACTGTCGCGCATCTTGAATAACTGGTTCTATGCCGGTTGGGTCGTCAGTGAGAAAGCTAACATCCCGCCAAAAACCGTGCAGGGGCAGTGGAAACCACTGGTGACCACGGAGGAATTTGAACAGGGTCTTGCCATTCTTGCGGCACGTCAGAAACACCGCAAAAGTGGTGGCAAGGTTCATGATTATCTGCTGCGCGGTTTAGTCTATGTTGAGTTGGATGATGGCAGAGTTTTGCGCTTGACTGGATCAACCCCTAATGCCGGACGTTCGGGAGGTGGTACATCCTACTACTGCATCGAAAGCAGTGGTGTCAATATCCTGTGCCGAACAGTGGATGAGCAGATACCTTATGAACTGGTGAAAATTCAGGTTGATCCTGAAATGATTCCGCTCATTCGGAATAGCTACAACGATGAGATTGCCGACAAATTAGGACGGATGCGTCCCGACCAGCGTGCCGACCTCGAACGAAAATTGAAGGATATTGATGAAGAAGAGGCGCGGGCGCTGCGACTGTACACCATTGGTAAAATCACAGATCGGGTCTGGGAAAATCTGTGGTCGGAATGGCAAGATCGGCGGCGTACCCTGCGTCATGCGCTGGAGTCGTTGCAGGCACACAATGATGTCCATATCGCAAATTTAGACGCAGCACTCACGGTCATTGCAAAAGTGGTATACTGTATAACAAGCTGGAACGCAGCAGTCAAAAGAAGCTGCTGCATGAAATGGTCTATCGGGTGGTTGTTTGCCCGAAGGGAACCATACGGCGGATGGAATTGCTGCCACCGTTCGGGTATCTGAAACAAGTGACAGATCGCGTGCGGAAAGGTAGTGGTTTTGAGGGAAAAACAAAGACCAGCGCGATGGCTGGTCAATGTTCGGACTACGTCCAATCTGATGACCCCAACGGGACTCGAACCCGTGTCCACACCTTGAAAGGGTGTTGTCCTAGACCGCTGGACGATGGGGCCTAACTTGCGAATAGTTTACCAGTCGGCTACTTAAGCGTCAAGCGTGAAAATAGAATATTCTTGTATCAGATAGCGTCTGAACATCTCACCTTTAGAATGGGAAGAAACCAAGTACCTAGGCGAATGATTAGGAACTTCCCGCCTATACACAACAGCTATCACGAAATATTCCTTCTGAAGACAGGGATACGATCAAGTGGAACATTAACCTCAACAAATCCGCCATTTTGAAACCGCTCACCTGTCCAGAAATCAATCCATTCACCGGACGGCAGAAAACAGACCGCTTGCGAAACACCCGCTTCTATTACCGGGCAAACAAGCAAATCACGCCCAAAGTAGTATTGATAAGGGGAAGCCTGGCTGTGCCACAGTTGCAATGGGCGCATCATTGGCTCACCGCTGGATGCGCTGTGCTGGGCTTCTTGCCAGATGTAGGGGATTAAGCGTTCCCGTACAGCCATTAATTGTTTGAAGATGGGTATTACGCGCTCATCGCCTGTTAGTGCTTGAATATTCCAAGGTGTGCGATCTCGGCTGGGGTCGCGCTGCGGATTGTATTCTGAATGGTACTGCATCACTGGACAAAATACTGCCATCGCCGCCGCACGTAGATATAATTCGGCTGTGGGAATCGTGCCGCTAAAGCCAGCAAAATCCCATCCCCAAAATGAAATACCCGATACAGCCGCGTTCAGTCCTGCCAAAATCGAATGTTGGAACGCCTCCCAAGTGGAATTTTCGTCGCCAGCCCAATGGAGCGGTGAACGCTGGGAACCCGTATATCCGGCTCGGCTGAAGGTGATGCCGTCTCGTTTTGCTTTGGCGAAATCGTAATAGGCTGCGGTATAGTGCTGAGGATATTCATTCCATAATTCATCGCCGCGCCGTCCATCAGCAAAGCGCGTTTCTGCGCCCCATAGATGCTCACCACCATCGGTCTTAAAGCCATCAATACCTATCTCATCCAATAAGTAAGCACGTTTATTCAGCCACCAATCGCGCTCTACTGGGTTTGTCACATCCCAAATGTAGCCATTACGAAACCAGAACGGGCGTACTTTATGCAAACTGCCATCAGCTTCGCGCACACCAAAGCCTGAATTTTCAAAGTATTCATGGTCGGCTTGATGTTGAGCGTGAGGTTGCTCTAATACCTTTAGTATGGGAATCTGCCAGAGTAGGAGTTTTATTCCCTGTGTATGCAGACGATCCACCATGCTTTTTGGATCAGGCCATTTGCCGCCTGATGGAAAGTTGAAATCGGCGTAGGAAGGGGCTTCTGAGCCGGGACGCGGTGTATATTCGGCATCATTCCAGATATAGAACGTGGTTTCATCGCTCCACGCTTCGATCACAACAACCGCAGGCTGAATACCATAATCGAGGGAAGTCTGCACCTCTTTTTCAACACGCGCCTGCGAGTTCCATTCGTTGCTACTCATCCATAAACCGAAAGCCCATTCTGGTGGCAGCGCGGCGGGACCAGTCATCTGCGTGAACTGCGCGATAATGTCGAGCAGGTCACTGCCTGTGAAGCCATGCAGCGATAAGGTCTCATCGCCCCCTAAATCTGCTTCGAGCGTCCAAGAGTCGGATGCTGTAGCAGCGAGGTCAAACTGCATCCATCGACTGCTCTCGATGTAGAGACCATAACCTGCTGAAGAGAGTAAAAATGGGATAGGCATATAGGTGCGCTGTCCATGATTTTTGTACTGCTCGTAAACCCGCACATCAATGATGTTGCCGCGTTGATTAAGGGCATTAAAGCGCTCACCCAGACCGAAAAAGCGTTCATCCGGCTTACACGGGAAGGTTAAGCGGACTCGGCGTTTATGTATGCCATCAGTAAGCCATTCAACTTTTTGAATGGTCGGCGCGTTGGCAGATGTCGCCGTGTGCAAATTAAGTTTGATTGCTGGCATTATAGCCTCATCCGTTTGCCATACTTCCCCGTGCAGCACGAAACTTTCTGTCGTCACCCCTTCGGCTTCGAGCCAATAGGTCAGTGTTTGCCCGTAAGGCGGCGCGGTAAGCTGCACCTGCCAGACATCCTGCTCAACACGGATCAGCCGTTCCAAAAATTCCGCGCCAACGCCTTCTTCCTGTTTTTGCTGCCAATCAATTTGCTGTTCGGCAGGGATGATACTTTCTGGCTGCTCGCCTAGAACATAATGAAGGGCTACTTTGCTGGCAGCACCCGCAGGCCGTGTGACAATCCCGATGATAAAACGCTCATCTGCCAATGGCTGACGCGGGAAACGCTCTTCTGGGAGCTGCTCATAGGGATGTTCTTGACCATGAGGTTTGTGGATAATCTCAAACATTGTGAACGACCCTTCATCAGCGATTTTGCGAAAGCGACGACTTTAGCAGGAGATACATCCCGTGTGACCACAAAAGCGGGGTTGCCGGCTCTCCCCAGCGTGTCACCCACTCTTTATAATAGTCCCCGGCTAACAAATGCCCGGAAACCTGTTCCGGCATTTCACCGGATAGTGCCGCTTGTGACTCGACCCAGTCGATTAGGCTGCCTGCTTCTTGATGGCGACCTAGTTCAATATAAGCCCATGCCAGCCATAAGGTCAGCAGTAGCCATTCGCCACCACCATAATATGTATCAGCGCGATAGCGGTACACTCCGCCGCCGGGGCGATAAATATCGCGCTCGATTTTTTCTAACGTTGCCAAAAACCGTTGATCGTTTACATCCACTAATTTGTAAGGGAGCGCTATCCATAAAAGGCTGGCATCCACCGCATCATTGCCCAAATATTTCATAAAATGACCGTCCGACGCAACAGCCTTCGTCAATACGAAATCGCGTATCGCTTCTGGCAGTCCGGCGGGAATGAGTTCCGATTCTAGGGATTGCACCGCGCACAAGCCGCCATAAAGCGCAGCAAGTGTTGCGGTATGGATATGATGACGATGTTCTTCCCAGCAGTCGTAATTGGG
>DAOTTO010000602.1:0-2500 GCA_034437895.1 Anaerolineae bacterium
TACCCCACCCCTAAATCCCCTCCCCATTGCATGGAGAGGGGACTTCAAGATGCGTTTTTCTCCCCCTCTCCAAGTATTGGAGAGGGGGCCGGGGGGTGAGGTAAGCGAAAGTCCTGTAACTGACTGTGGGCTTTTGTAAGGGCGACTCGGCGAGTCGCCCCTACGGAAAACTCGCTTATGTTCGTAGTGTAGAGGCGCAGGTGATGCGCCTCTACGGCATGTAACTCAATTTTATGGGTAAGGGGTGGCGCGATGTCAAAATATATTCTCCGCCGGCTGTTATGGATGACACTGGTCTTATTTGTTGTTTCCATTATTACGTTTGTCCTCATGCGCGCTGTTCCTGGGGGGCCATTTTCCAGTGAACGTCCCCTCCCCCAGCAAATCCTTGACAACCTCAATGAAAAATATAATCTTGATGATCCGCTGCTGGTGCAATATGGCAGTTATATCGGCGATATTGTGCTGCCCCGTATAACGACCGAGCAACTCCGCCCTTCAGCAGTTGAAGATTATCTCATCAATATCCCCTTGCCCTTTAGCGAGTATGGGGCGCTGCGTTGGATGAATTTTGGCCCGTCGTATGCCTCGCGCAATCGTTCTGTCAATGACATCATCGAAGAACATCTGCCGATTTCGATGCAGCTTGGCTTGGCAGCCTTGATCGTGGCGATTGCTATCGGTGTGCCGCTAGGTATTGTCGCCGCGCTCAACCGCAATGGCATCCTCGACTATACAGGGATGGGAATTGCCATTATCGGGGTCTCTATCCCGGTGATTATTACGGGGCCGCTGCTGCAATATTTTTTTGGTGTCACATTGAAAATTTTACCAGTCAGTGGATGGGGAACATTTAACCATCTCCTAATGCCAGCATTCGCGCTTGGTTTTACCAACTCCGCATTGATGGCGCGGCTTACCCGTGCCAGCTTACTGCAAGTGTTGAATGAGGATTACATCCGTACCGCTCGCGCCAAAGGGCTTTCGGAACGCAAAGTCTTGTTCGTCCATGCCATGAAAAATGCCATGATTCCAGTCGTGACAGTCATCGGGCCGCTGTTTGCCTTTCTCATTACAGGTACCATCGTGACGGAAACCATTTTTGGCATCCCCGGCTTAGGCCGTTATTTTATTTCTAGCATCACCGGGCGCGATTATCCCGTCATCATGGGGACGATCTTGCTGTTTGCGATGGTGCTGGTGCTTTCTAATTTATTTGTCGATCTCATCTATGCGTGGCTCGACCCGCGCATCCGCTACAACTAAAGTTCAGTGCGAGGGATAATATAATGACAGCCATTGAAAAAAATCCGATTACTTTAGGGCAAGTCACCGCACTGAATGACCGCAAAAAAGGCGAAAGCCTGTGGGCGGATGCGATGCGCCGTCTCTTCCGCAATAAATTGGCGGTTGTGGGGCTGGTGATTATCTTAATCAATATCGGATTAGCCATTCTCGCGCCCGTAATCGCGCCCTATTCGTTTAAAGAACAGAATCGTGCTGCTGCCAATTCTGCCCCGCAGTGGGTGACGCAGCTTTTCCCCAACATGAAGCCCATCGGTGTCGAGGGCGGTTATATCCGCGTCAATAATGATTATGTCATGGGGGCAGATGCTGTTGGGCGCGATATTTTTAGTCGCTTGCTCTATGGCGCACGGGTCTCGTTGGTCGTCGCCTTTATTGGGCCGCTGATGAGTATTATCGTGGGGATGATCGTCGGCCTCGTCGCGGGTTATGCGGGGGGTTGGGTGGATAACCTCTTGATGCGCTTTGTCGATATTTTTTATGCCTTCCCGACCTTACTCTTTATCATCCTCTTGATGACATTCTTCCGGTTAGGGCTGTCTGACCCAGTGCCGGGAACATTCGGCGCGTTTATGGCGGACATCGACGATTCGACGGGCGGGATGATTTTCATCTTCATCGGCATCGGCCTGACTTCGTGGATGCAGATGGCGCGGTTAATTCGCGGTCAGGTGCTTTCTATTCGTGAAAAAGAATATGTGGAAGCGGCGCGTTCCATCGGCACACCGACTAGAAAAATCATGTTGAGCCATATTCTGCCGAATGTCTTGGGGCCAGTCATCATCGCGGAGACGCTTTCCATCCCTACTTATATTTCGTATGAAGCCTTTCTCTCGTTTATCGGCTTAGGCGTAAAAGTGCCGACTCCAAGCTGGGGGTCGATGATTTCTGAGGGTGCGGAACGGATTAGCAGCTATCCAAATCAGGCGCTTTTCCCGGCATTGGCGTTGTTCTTCGTTATGTTCGCTTTCAACTTTTTGGGAGATGGCCTGCGCGATGCGCTTGATCCCCGGATGCGCGGCGCGGATTAATCGACAACATATAATTCTGAAAAATCAGGACTTTCGCTTACCTCACCCCCCGGCTTCCTCTCCAATACTTGGAGAGGGGGAGAAAAACGCATCTTGAAGTCCCCTCTCCATGCAATGGGGAGGGGATTTAGGGGTGGGGTAAATGCGTGAGCGAAAGTCCTAAA
>DAOTTO010000603.1:0-17082 GCA_034437895.1 Anaerolineae bacterium
TACCCCACCCCTAAATCCCCTCCCCATTGCATGGAGAGGGGACTTCAAGATGCGTTTTTCTCCCCCTCTCCAAGTATTGGAGAGGGGGCCGGGGGGTGAGGTAAGCGAAAGTCCTGCATTTATAACATTGTCGTTGTATTTTACTAATTTGGTGTGTTTTTCTTTTAGCTACGCGATCTTCGCATACTGCGCTAAACAAAGCATACTTACGCGCCATTCGGTTGTTTTCTGTACTGTCTTCATACATCCATCCTCCAAATTTCTCGGCAGCATCACCATAAAGCCAGATTTTGCAATGTCTAGGGAATTTATCACAACGTGGTTTGCAAAGTATAACATCAGCAATAACATTACCTAATTCTTCGATAAACAGCTCTGAGGCCGATACGTAATTCATCGTAAGCCCAGTTGACGCATATCTCGATGTAACCACGCATCCATCGCCGTCCCAACAACCCCGCACAAAATGACTGAGGTGTTCTGGTTTCAGAAAGACCGGCCATCTTATCGTAAAACTCTTGTAGGGATGTAATCCGTAAGAGACTAGACATTCAACGAAATCTATTGAACAAATAGTTAGTGTCCAACAACTGGTCGGCTTTCTAATCGCTATCCGATCTTCCTGCACTAAGGAAGCCAAAATAACTTTGACTTTCTGAATTATATCTTCATCTTTCGATGTTAACACTACAGAGTAAGGATGCACACAGCCATCACTATAAAGAAGCCCCAGTACCCACGCCAAATCACCCGTCATCTCAGCAAAGAGGTCGCCTAGAGGTTGTCTTGGGTATTGGGGGTCACGCATTTCAATCCCCATCGCTATGAGCCGTTGTTGGATTGTTGATCTCCCCGCGCCATATCGACGAGCAATTTCATAACTTGATAATTGTTCCTCAACATATAATCTTTTCCACTCTGCATAATCATCTTGGTTAAAACGTTTACTCATAATTTTAATACTTTCTCTCGCATCCGAATGAATGTTCTTTCAAGAATAACATTTCTATCGGCACTTGCGCTAGAACTCTAATTTCAGATATATTACAAAGATGGAATATAACAGCTATTATGATCTTTCGACACGCCGCGACACACGCGACGCTATCCTCACCCGAAGTTGGCTGGCAGGTGGCTTATTTTGTTTGACCTGCGTCATCGTCAGCCCACAAAGCGGCTTTGCTTTTATCTTCGCCACGCTGGTCATCTTAATTGGGGTGACGATGTTCGTGAATTTCCGCTATCCCGCCGAAGATGTTTTGGATGCAGACGATTTTGACGACGAAGACCAAATCGCCGAGCTTTATTTTTCGGCATATTACGCGCTCGGCGACGACGGCGAATTGGTGGAAATCTACGAATCTTTGAACACCCCTCATCCCAAATAGGTGAACTTCGTCACTGCTCTCCTATCCTTTTTGACTCTACGATTAAGTACAATTCGCAGCGACATGAAGGAGATGTGACGATGAACGCTAATGGACGCAAACATAATCCCCAACTAACGACTTTCCTGCGGCTTTTACAATGCGTTGCGATTCTTGGGGTGCTTTACTGTGTGCCGTTGATCGTCAATAGTCAAACCGGCGGCCCAACTTGGCGGTTATTACTTTATGTGACATGGTTTGCTACTGCCGCCGTCAGCGCGGAGGCGATTTTGCAATGGTTCAAAGCCGGCGTTTATATCCTCGCTGGCATGACATTCGTCGTTGGCATGGCGGATATTTTAAGCGGATTTGCAGCGCTCGGCGGATTAACGCTCACCCTCTTATTGGTTTTTGTCATCGCCGAATATATCTTCCCAGAATGGTGGCAGTTCGAATAAGTTTAGCTGCTATAAAATCAACTATATATAAAATAAGACGTGCTGCGGCACGTCTTTTAATTCCATCAAAAATTGGCTGTTGACACCTATAAAAAATAGGCGTATTTTCTAACTTAGTTAACACTCGTTAAGTGAGGTTTGATGTCCGAAAAAGTCAATCGGCGTGAGAAAATCGTACAAGCGGCGACAGAATTATTTATGGACAACGGCTATCAGAAGACTTCGGTACGAGACATCACGAATAAAGTTGGGTGTACAGAGGCGGCACTTTATTATCACTTCAAAGACGGTAAGCGAAGCCTATTTAAAGAGGTGATTGAAAGCAATATCCCTTCTCTGATGAGCATTTTGGAAGACTGTCAAGGTGCGGAATCACTTTACGAACTTATCATGAAGTACGGGCAAAGCATGACCCGTACGCTTGAACTTCGCGCCGAAAAATTTCGCTGGATCGTCTCGGAATTCCCAGAATTCCAAAACGAAGAACGTGATATTTTTCATGAAAAACATTTGAAATTCCATAACGCTATGACTGAGCTTGTTCGTCCTTTCGTATCGAACGAGGTACAAGCCCACCACATTGCATGGCTCATTTCCTGTACAGGCATTGGCTATATGCAAGTGTTTTGCGCCCTCGACATGAAATCCGTCGCGAACGTTCAACCGATGGATTTGCTTGAGCGTTTAGCCAAAGCACTCTCAGCAGAGCAATCTATTAAGTAACAACAACTTACTTCAAAATCTTTAAAGGAGCAAGTCATGAGTGAAGCATCCATTTCACAGAACAGTTTCGCCTACAAAAATCGCTGGCGCGCCCTGCTTTTCATCTGTGTTTCTTTGCTGGTCGTGGCGCTGGATAACACCATTCTGAACGTCGCCATCCCCTCTATTTCACGTACGCTGCAAGCCTCGGCTTCCGAACTTCAGTGGATTGTAGACAGCTACATTCTCGTTTTCGCCTCGCTGCTTTTAACATTAGGCGCATTAGGCGATCGCTTTGGGCGCAAACGGGCGCTTCAAGCGGGACTAGTCTTATTCGGGATTGGCTCTTTAGCCGCCGCGCTCTCCAACTCAACCGAAATGCTGATTGCCTCTCGCGCCTTTTTGGGGATCGCTGGCGCGATGATTTTGCCCGCCACACTCTCCATCATCAGCGCCACCTTCCCGCGTGAAGAACGTCCGCAGGCAATTGCCATTTGGGCGGCTGTCTTCGGTTTAGGCGTTGGGCTTGGCCCCGTCATCGGCGGTTGGCTGCTGGAACGGTTTGAATGGAACTCGGTGTTTTTCGTCAACTTACCGATTGTGGTCGTCGCTCTGGTGGGTGGGCAATTTTTAATTGCGGAATCTAAAGATCCCAGCGCACCAAAAGCCGATATTCCTGGCGTAATCCTCTCCATCATTGGGCTGTTCGCGTTAGTGTATGGCATCGTCGAAGCCGGCGTGGAAGGCTGGACGGCCAGCAATGTCCTGCTCGCTTTTGGTGCGGCAATTGTGTTTTTGGGCGCATTCGCTTGGTGGGAAAATCGGAATCCCGATGCGATGCTACCGCTCGATTTCTTTCGCAACATGTCATTTACAGGCGCGAATATTTCGCTGATTTTGATCTCATTCAGCTTGTTCGGCTCGGTATTTTTCCTCTCGCAATATTTTCAATCCGTTCTCGGCTTTAGCCCTCTACAAGCGGGTTTGCGGGTACTGCCGCTGGCGATTACGCTGACGATTTGCTCCGCGATGTCGGCGCGTGTCAATAAACGACTCGGCACCAAATACACGGTTGCACTCGGCGCGGCATTATCGGGTGCGGGGCTATTGTTCATGGCGCTCATCTATAAAATTGATACCCCTTATGCCATTGTAATGATTGGTCAAATTTTGCTGGCGGCCGGACTCGGCACAGCCATTAGTCCTGCAACAAACTCGGTCATGAGTTCTGTCCCAGTGGAAAAAGCGGGTATTGGCTCGGCAATGAATGATACAACGCGCCAACTTGGTGGCGCACTTGGCGTTGCCGTGTTAGGGACAATCCTCAACAGCGTCTATTTAAACGGCGTTGACGGACTGTTGGGGACAGTACGCACGACACTCGCCAACGCCCCCGGCGTTACCGCAGAAGCTGTTGCCCAAATTACCAGCGGGATTGAGCGCGGCCTGCAAGGAGCCATCGGTACCGCCAACTTCTTGGAGACCCAAAGTCCCCTAGCTGCGCCATTGGCGGAAAATATTCGCACAACGGCGCGGTTGGCATTTGTAAATGGCATGACGCAAGCCATGTTCATCGCCGCGATTATCATGTTTGCCTCCGCAGTTCTGGTGTTATTCCTGCTTCCGTCGCAAGTTACGCGCCCTGCGATGGTCGGCATTCCGGCAGAAAATCAACCTGTCCCCATCGGAGATTGAACAACTGAGCCGCTAAACGCGAATATAGCTTTACAGCTCAACATTTAAAACTCTCATATCTTGGTACACAAAGGACTTATTTGTGAACTAGAGTGAGAGTTTTTATAATGCAGCCAAAAGAAATTGATAGGAGGCTACCATTTTGCAAGCCGCAAATTCATCTCGCCGTCCCTACAATACAGCCAAAGGGGGCGGATTACGCCGCGCCATCGGGTATTTAAGGAATCAACGTCGCACGACGTTTTTCGCTTATGGGGCATTATTTATCGCCACATTAGCCCAACTTGCTGTACCGCAATTGGTACAGAATATGATTGATGCCATCACCAAAGGCGCATTTGGCGGTGATGCTTCTAATGGGGAAAGATTGCTGTTCAACGCCGTTGTGCTAATTGTGTTGTTTGCAATCCTGCGCGCCGCTTTCGCCTTTATTCAGACGTTTATGGCGGAACGAACCTCGCATGGAGTCGCGTTTGATCTCCGTAATGAGATTTTCGCCAAAATCCAGCGGTTGTCCTTTAGCTATCTGGATAAACAACAAACCGGACAACTCATGATCCGCGCCACCGACGATGTGGAGCGCGTCCGTTTGTTCGTGGCGCAGGGCTTGGTCTTGATGGCACAGGCCTTTCTGCTGCTAATAACGACCCTCGTTATCTTATTCCTGACCAATTGGAAGCTGACCCTCGCTATTCTGCCTGTACTGCCGTTTTCGCTGATCTTTTTTATGATCTTTGGGCGAATCAGCCAGCCGTTATTCATGGAAGTGCAAAAGCGGCTTTCCGTCCTCAACACCGTCCTGCAAGAAAATGTCGCCGGAATTAAAGTCGTCAAAGCCTTCGCCCGTGAACCGCATGAGCAAAAACGCTTTGATCGCGCCGCCGACTCGCTGTTTGAGCAGGGGTTAAAAGTCGGGCGGACGTTTGCACTGTTGTTCCCGGTTATTTTCACCATCGGACAAATCGGGCAAGCACTCGTCCTCTACTTCGGTGGGCGGCAGATTGTTGGCGGTAATCTTTCGGCAGGCGAGTATCAGGAATTTTCGCTTTATCTGGCGTATATGATTCTGCCGCTGGCAAATCTCGGTTTTATCATTGCGCTGATGGCACAGGCTTCCACTTCATCCGGGCGCATTTTCGAGATTCTGGATGCCGAAAGTGATGTCAAAGACAAGCCGAATGCGAAAACACTGGCACAAATTCAAGGCTCGGTTGAATTCAAGAATGTCACCTTCCGTTATGTGCCTTCCGGCGACCCTGTACTAAAGGATGTGAGTTTTGCAGCCAAGCCCGGTCAGACGATTGCGCTGCTCGGCGCGACGGGCAGCGGTAAATCCACCATCATTAACTTAATCCCGCGCTTTTATGATGTCAGCGAAGGATCAGTAACGATTGATGGCAATGACGTGCGCGATGTCTCACTGGATAGTTTACGCTCGCAAATCGGGATCGTTTTGCAAGAGACGAATCTTTTCAGCGGAACAATCCGCGATAATATCGCCTTTGGTCGGCCTGACTCTACTAAAGAAGAAGTCATTGCGGCAGCCAAAGCAGCCGCGGCGCATGATTTTATCCTCGGCTTCCCGGATGGCTACGAAACGGCGGTTGGTGAACGTGGCGTGACCCTTTCCGGCGGACAAAAGCAGCGTATCGCCATCGCCCGCGCCCTCATTTTGAATCCGCGCTTGCTAATTTTGGACGACTCGACCAGCAGCGTTGATTTGATGACCGAATATCGCATCCAAAAGGCGCTTGATAACTTGATGAGAGGCCGCACCAGCTTCGTTATCGCCCAACGTATCACCACTGTCGTTAATGCTGATATGATTCTCGTACTGGATAAAGGCAAAATTGTAGCGACAGGCAAGCACGAAGACTTGATGGAACACAGCGCCCTTTATGCCGAAATTTACAACTCGCAACTGGTAGGCGATGTGACGGTTGAAGAGGACGAAATGGGCGAAGAAATAGCGGAGGCCAAGTAACGACTATGATGGGTGGACTCGACGGCGCACGCCGCCTGATGGAGGGGCAAACCTCCAAACCGAAAAAAATTAGGGTAACGCTCCTGCGTTTCTGGAACTATTTTGCCCGTTACAAGTTTTCCGTATTGGTACTGATGATTCTGGTCATCGGCAGCGTGTATACACAAGTCCTCGCGCCGGAGATTCTGGGGCAAGCGTTTGATTGTTATCTTACGCCGCGTGACCCCGCCAATTGTTGGTATGCAGATATTCAAACAACCGCGACTACCGCCAGCCGTTTGAGCGGGCTGAGTGGGTTGGTCGTGCTGCTGCTCGGTTTATTTGCGGTGGGCGCGATTATGGACGGCATTTCGTTTTACATGATGCGTTACGCAGGCGAAAATGTGCTGCGGCAGATTCGTGAAGATTTATTCGCGCAGATTCACCGCCTCTCTCTCAGCTTTTATGCCAAGAGCGAAGCGGGTAACATCATGAGCCGCCTCACCAGCGATACCGATACTATTCAGCAGGTGTTGAGTTTTGCCTTAATTCGCGTCATCAGCGGGGCTTTGCTGATCGTCTGGATTATGGTGAAGATGCTCCAGACCAACTTTTTCTATGGGCTGATTAGCCTTGCGATTGTCCCGGCGATGCTTTTTGCGACCAGTTATTTTTCCAACCAAGCCCGTAAAGCCTTCCGTCGCAGCCGTGCGGAAATGGGAAGCGTGAACGCCAACCTCCAAGAAAAAATCGCAGGTGTGCGCGAAGTTCAAGCGTTCAACAATGAAGATGAAAGCATCAAAGAATTTCAGCGTACCAACGCCGCCAATCGGGATGCCAACATCCGCGCCGCCGCTTTTACCAGCGCACTAAGCCCGGTGTTGGAAGCGCTGAGTTACGTGGCGATTGCGATTGTCGTCCTCGTCGGCGGATTGAGCGTGTTACGCAATCAACCGCTGTTGGGAGGCTCCATCATCTCGATTGGGACAATCGTCACCTTCCTCAATTACACCCAAAGTTTTAACCGTCCTGTTCAGCAAATTTCGCTTTTATGGACGAATATTCAATCCGCGATTGCAGGCGGTGAGCGCATTTTTGATCTCATGGATACGCCGATTGAGATCGAAGATAAACCCGGCGCAAAAACGTTGGGGCAAATTCAGGGGAAAGTCGAATTTGTCGATGTGAATGCCGAATATGTCTCCAGTGAACCCGTACTGAAAGGCATTAACTTCACCGCCGAGCCGGGGCAGATTATCGCCATCGTCGGGCCAACAGGCGCAGGCAAAACAACCATCATCAATCTGCTGCCACGCCTTTATGATGTGACGGGCGGCACAGTCAAAATTGACGGCATCGATGTGCGCGATGTGACCGTCGCCAGCTTGCGCTCACAAATCGGGCTGGTGCTGCAAGATACGTTTTTGTTCAGCACAACCGTCATGGATAACATCCGCTACGGACGGTTGAACGCGACAGACGAAGAAGTCATCGCCGCTGCAAAATTGGTCGAGGCAGATAGCTTCATCGAGCGCCTGCCTGATGGCTATCAGACCATCCTTGGTGAACGCGGCGGTGGCCTGAGTCAGGGTCAACGCCAGTTGATAGCCATTGCACGGGTCGCACTGATGCAGCCGCGTATCCTCATTTTGGATGAGGCAACTTCCAGTGTGGATACGCGCACCGAAAAACTCATCCAGAAAGCATTTGAAAAATTGCTGGAAGGCCGCACGAGCTTCGTCATTGCCCACCGCCTAAGCACCATTCGTAACGCTGATACAGTTATGATGCTCAAGGCAGGCCAGATCATTGAACGCGGGACGCATCATCAACTCTTAGAACAACACGGCGAATATTACGAACTCTACCAATCACAGTTTCGCCGTCAGGAAGATTTGGAAGTCGTCGCGGGAGATTAAGCTCAAGCTGACATTACATTTATCGGGGCGCTTAGTTTGCGCCCCATTATTTCTTGCATTAAAAGAACATTCGTGCTATCCTCATCGCTTTCCAAATCGACGATTAGGGATAACGTTTATGAGCGCCCTTCGCACTATCAGGTCGACCACTTTTCGCCGTTTAGCCGTCAGCCGTCAGCATCTCGCCGATTCAGCCCCTGTCTCCATCCACGATATTGTCCGCGATATTGGCTGCTTGCAGCTTGACCCCATTTCAGCCGTCGCTAAAAGCCATACCCTGGTGTTGTGGAGTCGGTTAGGCGCTTATGATTTAGCTGATTTAGACTCGCTGCTTTATAAAGAAAGAGCGCTGGCGGAATATTGGGCGCACGAAGCATCGATCATCGCTATTGACGATTATCAACTGCATCACGCCCGTATGCGGAATTATCCCACACACAGCCAATGGCGCATCCAAGTTGACGCATGGTTGGCAGATGATGCCATCGCCGCTTTGCATCACAATTTGCTAGAGCGTCTCCGTGCCGATGGGCCGCTGCCGTCGCGGGTATTCGAGCAGCGCAGCGACCATCATGTCGGCTCCTCCGGCTGGACATCGGGAACGAGCGTGAATAAGCTGATTGATTATCTCTGGCAGCGTGGGGAAATTATGGTCGCAAGCAGGCAGGGAAATCAGCGCTTGTGGGATATTGCCGAGCGCTGTCTGCCGGAATGGACACCGCGTGAGGAGCTTTCTCCTTATGAAGTGACGTATCGAGCGGCGCAAAAAGCCATTCGCGCTTTAGGGATCGCTCGGCCTCAGCACATCATGCTCCATTTTATCCGCCGCCGTTATCATGACTTATCGTCCATATTAAAGCAGCTTGAAGCGGATAACCGCATCCAACAAGTAGCGATTGTCGCCGACGATGGCAAAACATGGGGCGGGGATTGGTACATCCATAGCGAGGACTTGCCCTTATTAGAAAAACTGGAAAAAGGCGATTGGACACCGCGCACGACGCTGCTTTCGCCGTTTGACAACCTCATTTGTGATCGCAAGCGTACGTTGCAACTCTTCGATTTTGCCTTCACGATTGAAATTTATGTGCCGCAGCCTAAGCGCCAATACGGGTATTATGTGCTGCCCATTTTACAGGGGGATCGGATTATCGGCAGGGTTGACCCCCTAATGGATAAAAAACAGGGTCGGCTCGTCATCAATAATGTGTATGCCGAACCGAATGCGCCTGATGATGCCCACACAATTGGGGGCATTTGCGGGTCAATCACCTCATTAGGGCAATTTTTGGGCGCGAAACAGATTGATCTTGTGGGCAAGGTGCCAGCGGCGTGGGAAGCGCTTAGGCATAAGTTTGGATAAAGGCGACCACAGAGTCGCCTCTATTTTGTTTACTTTGAGGTTAGCGGTTTACGTCCGTTGCGTTTTTCACGTCCATAGCTCTTTTCGCCAGTTAAAAGCTGCTGCATACGGAACATATCCGTCCGAGCCGTCATATCTAGGCTGATCGGCGTGACGGAAACCATCTTGTCGTGTAAAAGTACGTAGACATCCGAATCGGGTTCGGCTTTGCTGGGGTCAGAATCAAATTTATAGCCCAAGCGCCCGATTTCACCATAAGACACACGTTCAGGACGAGTAGGCCAATAGACTCTCCGGCGGGAAAGGCGGGTTACGCGCCAAGGCGTTTCGTTTGTCGCTTCCCAAGGGACATCCAGCTTGAGCAAATCGACATCATCCGGGCGTTCTGGGTTTTCGATCAACCACTGCCCAAACATCCGCGCAAAATACGCCGCCGCAGAAAAATCCACGTCGGAAGAATACGTAAGATGTAGCCCGTGCGGTGTCTGCTGCGATACCGCTAAGGCTGGAATGCCTAAACTTGCCGCTTCAATCGCCGCGCCGACTGTGCCGGATACCGTCACACCGTTGCCCGTGTTGTCGCCATAATTGATGCCAGAAACGACTAATGAAGGAAGCCGATCAGAAAGTTCCAATACACCATGTTGAACCGCCTGCGCCGGAGTTCCATCCACAGCATACGCCTTATAATGCTCACCTTCCGCGATTTCACGGGGATAAATGCGCCCCTCACTGGCAATAGGCAAGCTGCGTCCCATGCCGGATTGCTGCTCACGCGGCGCAACCACCAACAGGTCGCCTAAATCTGCGAAAGCACGGACGACAGCCCACAGGCCGGGCGATTCGATTCCATCGTCATTGGTGAACAAAATAATGGGGCGTTCTTCTGACATAAGATTCCCTGTACTCAGAGACCTAAAACCATTCGACTTAAACGTAGATCGTCAGTCTAATAGGTTTGGTTTAAGGACTTATTAAAAAACGGGAGCAATCATGCGGATAAAGCGTAATATGCCCCTAACAACGATCACCGCACCCGTTGATCGTACCAACAGGTCAAATTCCCCATCGTCTCGGCAACATATAAACCAGCCGCCTGAAAATCACTGAGCATCTGCCCACGCTGCAACAAGTAGATGCCATCAACAGCGGTTTTTTCGCCCACTGGCATGGGCATTTCTTCTTGCTGGGACTGGTCGATAACGCGCTGGAAGCTACCCCCGCCAAGATGAAGATTCAATTCTGCCTGATAAATTGCCCGCTTTTTGCCGCTTTTGTTCACAACTTGTGTCACATAAACCGATTGCAACTCATCACCACTGACCTGCCACCGCGTCTGGGTGCCTTTTAACGCGGCAATCACCCGCCGCTGAGGATCAACGACAATACGATCTGGCAGGGTGAGGAGTTCATAAAAGATGTATAAAATCATACCGATCAACACTATCGCAGCCACCAAGCCAAGATACGGCAAGATTTGTGGGCTTGGCAGCATCGTCCCGGCATTCGGTAGCGCAAGATCGGTACTCAATGTCGAAACGGAAAGAATGATATAAACAACCACCCATAAGGTATACCAAGCAGCCCGCAGCAAACGAGAAACCGTCCAACTGCGCGACCTTACAAATTGAAGTGTCTCTGAGGATTCAGGACGTTCCAACATCCATAACCCACAGTTAATCGGTAAATCAGGCAGCGGCACGGGCGGCGCATCAACGACAGTACGAGGGCGCGGCGGAATCAGTTCAAAAGGACGGCTGAGGGTTTGTGCGAGGGTTTCCCCTGCTTCACGCGCTAGGTCAATAAAAACCGTCGTATCAGGGTCAGGCCAATAGGCAATTTCGCACCAGCGACTGCCGCGTGCTTCTGCTAAATCATGCCCTAAAAGCAAGCCTAAATGCCATGCTTCATCCGTGTTTGACCAGCCGAGTACTACTTCACGAATATAATCGACGGATAAAGTGCCACTTTTGGGCAAGCGGCGTGTCGTGGCGAAGACGGGAATATAGCGCAGCGGCTCTCCGGCATTGGCCTCAACAATAATTCGTTCGCCGTTGGGATCACTATTCGGATTGGTCAACAACCGCCAATGGGCGGAATCCATATCAATGAGCAGATTTTCAGCAGCGGCAATTCTTCTCATCGAAATTGGCGCGAGATACCCCTGCCTTTAGGTGTGGGGAGGTAAGCGCCAGCCTCCTGTTCTATTTAATCGAGCGATGCTCCCCGAAGGGAGAGGAGTGATTTAAGTTACCTATGGCTCACCTCTCAATGCCGACACCCGTCTTCAGGATCACGTCTTCCTCAACAAGGTTATGCGGTGATTTTACGCACACGACACTGATTTAGACCCTCAGTCTGTTTAATCGTATACCGCAGATCACGAGGCTGAAACGTCACCCCGAGGTGGCTATATATTTACCGCTAACGTAGCACGATGCGGCAAGAATGCTGCTTGGCTGAGTGTGTTCAGCATGGCTTATATTTCTACAAGCCCTAGCTTTAGCTATGGGGTCGCTGACCGCATTATGTCCTTCTATTAGAATAGATGACAAAAAAGGTGCTTTGCAAGAGCGCCCGGCATATTATCTCAGATGAGGCGCAAAGAACAATCCGCAACTTATTTTTTTAGGCTTACGCAGTTCATCACGTTTCGTGGTAAAAATTGTTCATTTTGAGTCCTTGAGTAAGGCTTAGTAAGGACGAAGATTTCCCCTTATAGTCTGCATTGACTAAAAACTAATCACTGCAAACTGCTTAACTTCTATTTTTATTCGTCAGACGAGGCGAGTCTAGGTTACAATAGAGCAAGTTTAATTGA
Source organism: Anaerolineae bacterium (assembly GCA_034437895.1). Taxonomy (GTDB): domain Bacteria; phylum Chloroflexota; class Anaerolineae; order Aggregatilineales; family Phototrophicaceae; genus JANRLJ01. The sequence goes on from DAOTTO010000603.1 coordinate 12,289, forward strand.
TAAGATCAGCATTCAAGGAATAAAAACGATGGCGGGTGATAACCGCTTTGAGGAAAATCTACCCGATCTTTCATCCAATGGCGATCAAGAAGGGAATTTACCCGCCTCGGTGATCTTTATGGCGATGATGCGCCAAGCCGCCAGCGTACAAGCGGCACAAAATCAGCCGCTCGAAGCGCCCACTATCCAGATGCCTCCTGAGCCACAAACAGCGCCAGAAATGGATTCGCCCAAAACAGATGAACCCACTCCCGAAGCGGATGATTTCCGGCCTGCATTACAAGCACAGCGCATCCACCGAGCACAAAAACGCAAAGCCCGCCGCCGCCACCAGACAGTCGGTGTTTTGGGTGGCATTATGCGTTCACTCTTGGTTGTGGTGATTTCCGCCGCGCTCATCGCCACCATTTTAAGCTGGTGGACAGACCCAAATTCACTTGACCCAACCCTGCGCGTTAAGGTACAAGTGGCGCGTTCAACCGATCAAGCAGTGGGGTTAGTCGCCCCAACAGGCTTACCTACCCCCAATTGGCTGCGGCAAATCGGGATTGTTTCGGGGCATTATGGCCCAGAAAACGACCCCGGCGCAGTGTGTATGGAAAATGGGGTTGTCACGTTGACCGAAAATGAGATTAATTTTTCCGTTGCAGAACGAGTCGTGGTAAGGCTGCGAGAACTGGGCTACAGCGTCGATTTGTTGGATGAATGGGACCCGCGCCTAGAAAATTATCAAGCCGCTGCCTTGGTTTCAATCCACGCCAACACTTGTCAGGATTTCGGTGAGCTTGTTACGGGCTATCTGGTTGCACAGGCTGAAGCTCGTCCTGAAGGCGGTGAGGATTCACGTTTACGAGAGTGCGTAGGGCAATATTACGCACAAAGCAGTACCTTAGAACGGCGCTTCGGTCTTACAAGAGACATGACCGATTATCATATTTTCCGCGATATTAACGTCCTAACGCCCGGCGTAATTTTGGAACTTGGCTTTATGTTGGCTGACCGAGAAGTATTAACAAGTGACCCCGATAAGCTGGCGGAAGGCATCGTCAATGGGATCCTGTGCTTCCTTGATCCTACCAGCGCAGCGCTCCCGCCAGAAGCCACCCCCCCTGCTGAAGCATTAGGCACACCTCAAGCAGGATCATAAGACCATCAATTTGATAGCGAACTTTAATTCAAGTTACAATAGATTCTCACGTAAATGGTTTATAGTGTCAGCAAGATGATAGGATTGAGCTTGTGATGCAAAAAGAGATCATCATGTATTCGCGGACAGCGGGGTGCCCATTTGTTACACTCGCAAAACGTGTCTTGAATGATTATGCTGTTCCTTTTCGGGAAATTTTGATCGACCAAGATGAGTTTGCACGCGAACAAGTGCGGGCTTGGACGGGATTTTTAGCAGTTCCCACGTTAGTGATCGCCAATTGCAATGAGGTGCTTCCGTTTATGGAACCGTTAACGCTTAGTACAGGCAGCAGTCCGCGTGGAATAAACCGAGGAACGATGATTACCGAACCGAATATCGCCCAACTAACCGAATGGCTGCAACAACACGGTTTTGTTACCGCTGCTGACCTTGAACGTGAGTAAATTATGTCGCTGAAAGAAAATACCGTCAGCATCAATGGGCGGTTAGTCCATTATTGGGAAGATGGAACAGACATCCAGCAGTGTATCCTGCTGCTGCATGGGGGCTTTGGGGATGCGTGGCTGCACTGGTCCCATCTATTCCCGATCTTGGCAAAAGAATATCATCTTATCGCACCCGATCTGCCCGGTTATGGGCAATCGGAGAGATTAACCAATATGAACCTCGACTCGCTTGTCGAATGGACGAAAAGCATACTGGATGAACTCAACATTGAGCAAGCGATTGTGATTGGGAATTCTTTCGGCGCACTGATTACACGCTTGTTCGCCGCCCACTACCCCAAATACACCCCAGCCATTATTTTGGTCAACGGCGGTGTTATCCCTAGTGTACCCGCTTTTGCCCGAATCCTCGCTATGACACCCGGCGTTGGCGGTCTGCTATTTACGCGCCTCAGTAAATCAACCAGTTCACGCACCAGCCTACAAGCTATCGTCCATGTTAAAGACATCTTGAACGATGACTTTAGCGGACGGGTAAAAGCTAATGTCCCCGGCTTGGCACATTTGATGCGGGCGATGACGCTTTCCCCCATACCAGAAAATCGCACCCCGCGCATTCCGGTGCTGCTGCTTTGGGGCGAGGAAGATACCGTTACACCGCTTACGGTTGGTGAGCAAATTCAGGCATATATTCCCGGCGCAAAACTCTCTATCATCACTGAATGCGGTCATCTGCCACATATCGAAGCCCCAGAGGTCTTTGTGTTTCAAGTGACGAACTTCCTCCGTGAACTCAGCCGTTCACGTAGGCCGGAGAAATAAACTTAGCTTGTCAAAAGAAGAATCACATCCAGCAGCCAAGGCGAAATTGCCACGAGCGCGATAAGTGGTACACCTATCCCCAAAACCAACCATGTTTTGACGGAAGGCCGCTGCCCCACAAGGCCAATCATGACGACTAAGCCAGCATATCCCAACAGCGCCACCCAAATCATCCCAAAATTGCTGATAACGACTGCCCCTAACATCAACCCTGCCGCAACTGCATCGGCTGGATAGCGAAAACGGCTGTAACGCAGGGTATAAATAAAAAATGCCTGCGTAAAAATCAACCCTAACAGCACGAGATAATACCCGTTGAGATAAACCCAAAATAAGCCGATACTCAAAATCACAGCTAACACCCGCCCCAAACGCTTGTTACGCAATTCTGCGCCAAAGTCATAAATGAGCCAAACGTTGAGGAACGCCAAAACCGCCGCCGCCCCCATCTGCACTGTCTCGACATTTTGGGAAAGCTGCCGGCTCAAATAAGCCGTCAACACCACAAATGCAGGTGGATACACATCCGGCACACTCAATCGAAGAGATGGCAAAACTTCAACTTGACCGTCCAACTGTTCCGCCAGCACCGTATAGATAAGATTATCCGCATCTTGCGGCAGGTTCATCAAAGCAACGGCGGTAAAGATAACAGCGATTATGCCCAAGAATGCTAAATCACTTGGGCCGGGCCAACCTTGATCTTCATCTGCTAAGGTCTCCCCTTTCGACTCGGCGCGTTTCTGACCAACCGCCAGAGTCCCGCCGAGAAAAATACCAATCACCAGCCCAAATAGCAGATAATCGACCAGCAGCGTTTGCCAGCCGACCAGTGAAGTTAAAAACACTGCCCCACCTACGATGATGGCTAACGATAAAGCCGCCCCTAAGCCAATACGCGGCTGAATAGTAGGCCATGCGGGGGAAAGCATCCCCCCTGCACCTAAAATTACCGCGCCAAACACAAAAATAGTGAATAATGCCATAAAACTCGCTTCAAGATTGATTGACAGTAAAATCATGAGAAAGTATAGCTGTGTGTCGCCAAACCGCCTATGCCGCCGCTTATGTTGGAGAACCAATCATAGTGTGGAGTCCGTTCAATGCGCCTTTTGAACCGAGATGCTGTAAAATGAGACAAACTAAACTGCGGTTTGTCCTTTATGATTAAGGCGGTTTGATGCGTTTGCGGCTTTGGTTGTTGGTTTTGATTATCTGCACTGTCCTTCCCATAGCTGCACAAGAAGACGATTTGCCGCGTCTCGTTACCTATGGCGAAGTCGCCACTGGGCAGATTGATAACCTCACGCCCCATGAAGTCTACGCCTTTGACGGGCTGCGTGGCGATTATCTTTCCATCCGCGCCCGTGCCACAGAGGGTAATTTAGATGTCGTATTGACGATCTTGGATAGCAGCGGACGCGCCCTTGCCAATCGTGATGACAGCGGCGGCAGTTTGGACGCTGAGATCGAAACACTCCTCATCCAAAGCAGTGAGCGCTACAGCATTGTCGTCGCACGTTTCGGCTATGGTCTCGGCAGTACATCCGGCAGTTATGAACTTTTGATTGAGCGCATCGGCAATAGTTCGGCCTCCGGCAGTGCGTTACGCTATGGCGACTCGATCTCCAACACGATCACCACTATTGCCCCCGAACTTTATTACAGCTTCCGCGCACGGCAAGGCGACATCATCAATGTGACGATGCAGCAGCTTTCCGGCGATTTAGACCCCTATGTCCAGATTGTGCAGGTCGAGGAGGGTCAGACCATTGTCTTGTTCGAGAGTGATGACAGCATTCCCGGTTCGCTGGATGCTCAAGTCGAAAACTTCATCGTCCCACAAGACAGCACCTATTACATCGTCGCCACTCGCTACGGGCAAGTCGCCGGTACAAGCACAGGCAATTTTTTGCTCACTTTAGAAGAATCTGCTAACAGCGGGCAAGGGAATTCACCCCAAGCCGCTTTGCCTATCACGATGAGCGCCATCGTGGAAGGCACCCTCAATGAAGAAGTCTTTCAGCGTTATTATCGCTTTGAGGCGACACAAGATGATATTTTGACGATTAAACTGAGCCGAATCGAAGGTGATTTGGACAGCTATCTCATTCTAGCCGATGCCAATTTACAAGAATTGACCTTTGATGACGACAGCGGCGAAGGGACACAAAATTCACAGATTTCAGATTTTGTGATTCCTGCATCCGGCACCTATTATCTGATTACCACCCGTTATCAACAAGGAACAGGGAATACGAGTGGGCGCTATCGCTTGGAATTGGAAGGCGAAGGCAATGCTTTCGTCACAGTACCGGAAAATGTGGCAAGAATTCGTTATGGCACGGCAGTAACGGGCAGTATTGATGAAATTAC